>NZ_JAGTPM010000019.1:0-16642 GCF_021147865.1 Pseudomonas sp. CDFA 610 | reverse complement strand
AAAAATAAAGCCCTGAACCAGCTGAGGGTCGAGTCTTGACTGGTTAGGGCTGTGGTGGTGCAACGTTTAGCTGATAACCGACACGACCTGCAGGAGGCCAAAAATGCAGTTACTGAAGAGAAGAGTCACGGGCATCGAGTGCCAGTCCACCCACCTCGATGCCCTCAAAAATAAAGCCCTGAACCAGCTGAGGGTCGAGTCTTGACTGGTTAGGGCTGTGGTGGTGCAACGTTTAGCTGATAACCGACACGACCTGCAGGAGGCCGAAAATGCAGTTACTGAAGAGAAGAGTCACGGGCATCGAGTGCCAGTCCACCCACCTCGATGCCCTCAAAAATAAAGCCCTGAACCAGCTGAGGGTCGAGTCTTGACTGGTTAGGGCTGTGGTGGTGCATGTGAGACCTGCAGGCCTCGGCCAGCAGTCTAGCAGCGAGCCAGGTTGCTTTGAAAGAACCTGGCTTTTTAGTCCTTAACGGGTAAACACACTACGGCTTCATCTGAACAGCAAGAAAGGTGGCGCGCATAAGCTGAGTAATCTGAAGTTGTGCGTCCTCACAGGCTTCAAAAAATGCTAGCGGAGCATCTTCTGGACCCTCATCCAAAACATTGGCCATCTCTTGAACCAGCTCCTCTAGCGCCTGAAGGCGCTGCTTGATATCTCCTTTATCCATCAATTTCACCTATTTTTTCTGTTGGCCTGGTAAAACGCCTTCGCTTTTTTTGTCGCCTCAGCGATGTGTTTTTTCAAACGCTTGCGATCTTTGAAAACTGCACCTTCACCGTGCATATCGACCAATTTCATCTGTAGCTCCTGCGCCTGCTTCGACTCATAGAGCGTCGATACGTCTTGCAAGGCCACAAATCCTTCGCAGCTATGATTGCGGGTATTCATCACAATTTGCGTGTTGTCCGAATCAAGGATCTGAAAGCCCATAGCTTGGTAGAGAGCGACTTTGGCCGGTGTGCACGTAAGCTCGACATGAGGATACCGTGCAATCACTTTTTCCATCATCGTTCTGCCAATACCAAGCCCGCGGTGTTGATGATGAACAACCATATACGTTAGCCCGCAGGCGTCTGGATGGCTTGGGACCGGAAGGTAGAGCACATATCCAATAACCGAATGGTCTACACCGTGCGCTGTAATGAGCTCTGTTGGGGCTTCGGGCCGAAGACCGATGCGATCGAGATACGACATAACCTCCCAAGCTAGAAGGTTTTGATACAACCCTAACAGCAAATTAACGGGCACCATGCCTGCAAAGTCGTACCTGTGAAGATCGGCCGTATAAGCGCCCGTCATTGTTGCGACCTGATGCTTAACAGCCTCACTAGGTTGAGTGGTGTGCAGAGAATATGTCGGCATATTTTTCCTTCGTGTCGGAGCTGCACTGGTAAAGCGTTCAGTGAACGTCCCCATGCAAGTCGGAAATATCCTATCAGTCAGTCGGGCGAGTCAGAGTCGCTCGTGGCACGCAACGGTCTCCCAGCCACATTCCTGCCTCCTCACAACACGGTGCTCGTCGTTCCGTTTCACGGGTTGGCAGCTTCAGAAAGCAGGTCAGCACTGGAGTCATCGGTGTTTCCTAGGCCTTACTGCCCGCACACAACACTATGTGTTTCCATGCACTGATTACCCGCTTTTGACTTTTACGCTCTGCACAGCTCACTCTGACCTGTATCTAGTCTTCCTGACGTATATCTGTCTTTCTGAGTTATATCAGTCATCCTACGTATATCTTCAACCTACCTATATGTCACTTACCTAGTATTTAACCAGAGTATAGGACGCCTTTCGCGCACATAGCAGCGATAGCGTCGTCGACTTTGGACCAGTCAAGCGCGACTCCCCTAGCCGTTTCCGGTGTTGCACACCGGTATCTGAGCCGCCAGATACCAACCACTTTCTCTGGATCTGATGGCAGATAAAACCAGCAGCCCTCAGGTTCTGAGCGATCGTTATCCTTGTGCACGTAAAATCCAACGCCAAGGCCAGGTGCGGCCTCTAGCAGGGACGAGTCAGACCCAACGGCGTGGAAGTCATTAACACGGATTGGAGTCCTCTCACCGTCGATGCTTATGGAGGTTACAACCTCATAAAAAAGGCCCGTACCTTTCAGCAGCTTGAAGGCCTTCCAAAAAACGTCACTATTGCCATTCTCGTCTACCTTACCGCCCATGCTGCCAACTATCTTGCTGATAAATTTTGCTTGGGCTGTGTCGTTGATTGGCTCAGCTGTCACTCGGAACCCTTCACCTTCAGGGCTGACCATATGGTTCCAATGTCGCCATATCTGCTGGTGATCAACTCCGCCGAACATTTCTAGATCGTGCACTGCATAACAGTAAATCAGCAGCATAACGGCGCAGACAACCACTTCATCAGTAGCCCCTTCCTTCAATAAGCGACCAATGCCATCCGCATTGCCTATCCCCCCATCTATCAGCGCGTGAGGGATATTCACAGTTCCCTGGTGGTGCATTGCCCATAGAGCCTGATTGCGTGGCAACCCTGCCGCTGGCTTCTTGATGAGCCCCATGCCGGCTAAGGCGTTAACTATGCCTGTGGCCATAGGCGTTCCACAGCCTGTCAGCACCCTGACTTTCTCCGCACCCGCACCAGTCAGCATGTTAGGGCCACGGCCGTCTAAATCCCTCATGGTCGTATGCCTGGCCAACCCTAAGTACGCCAATAGCAAGCGAGGGTCTTTTTTCGCGTTAGCGATCAGCTCCAGTGCTTCAAGCGATACCGGCGAAAACTGCCCTGGTTTTGTCCCTTTTGTCATTGCCCCCCCTTGGCATTACGCCTTTGGCTGCTAACGATTTTTTGTACTATGACATGAGTACAAAATAAGAATAAAAATTAAGTCCTCATAAATCCCTTTAACTTCGGCGTTCTTAGCGTATTAAAATTCCGTACATTGCAATTATACGGAAAGACAGTAACGATAGAAATATCTATTCTAGATATTCTTGTACAACGACCTATAGGAAACTTAAAATAAAGGTATCTATACCGGCCTGTTTCCAATACTGGGGTACAAGAATGGAAAATCGCGAGCAATTGATAAAGGATCAAAAAACATCCAAAAGAGTGATACTTTTTTTTGTTTTATTCTCAACCATCGGTTTAATATTTGGGTGGCCATTCGCAACGCCTTACGTATTCGTCATGCTGAAGTACAAAACGTTTTGGGCAGTGATGACGTTAGGAATTGTCGGGTGCGCATTCGCAGCAGATGGCAATCTCTGGTTGCTCCGAAACCCAGGGAAATCACCACGCGATTATTACCAGCGGAAGCATTGGTGGCTTCATGTCTTTAACTGGGAAATTAAACAGGGATCCCCAGAAACGGAGGCCGCAGACAAGTGAAACTATCCAGACCGCTTTCCTGTATTGCCTTTATTTTTTCCTGTGTTGTTGTGTTGCCTGTGTTTGCGGAAACCACAACAATCGGTGAAATAACTGCCGCATCCAAAAAAACTGGCGATTTGTCCCGCCAAGCTCTTACAACTATCTATGGCGACGTGGTTAACAACCCTCTTGCCTCCAGCGAGGCTGGCGGTGTAGATACTATTCTAGCCAGCATATTTCAAGTACTTAACGGCGCTCTCCTGGTCGTTGGGTCACTATGGGCCTGCTATATCATCTTTCGGAAGTTAACGCGCACGGCTCACGATGGCGCTGTGTTCGACAAGCAAAATACAACGGTCTGGGGACCTGTACGAATAGTGTGGGGGTTGGTTTCTTTAGTACCTACCGCAAACGGGTGGTCTCTTTCGCAACTGCTTATGCTTTGGTCCGCATCTACTATGGGCATAGGTATTGCCAATTTAAGTACAGATGCCGCCATTAGTGCCTTTGAAGATGGGAAAGGAATGGTGGTGCAACCGGCCATGCCCAGCACCCTCCAGCTTGCCCATAATCTGTTTGAGGCCAATATCTGCATGCACGGCATAAACGCCGGTCTCGCCGAGGCTGCTGCACAAGGCGGACTTGTCACACAAGGCGGCTACGTCCAGCAGGTGCCGACGAGCTCCGGTTTCACCCTAAAAAACAAAAGCTTCATATGTGGTGGAGCCGATATCAATGCGGATCTCGAAGCCCAGTCATCATCGACAAACTGGTTTTCCACCACGATTGATACCTCACAAATCCGTAAGGCGCATCTCGACGCTTTGGTGGCAATGCAAAATACGATCACCAAATCCGCTCTCAAATTCGTTAATGAAGTTGTTCAGAAAAAGAATGGTGCTGGAGATATTTCGGATGTCGAAGGGGGGATCCAGTCCGCCGCTCAGGCTTACGAAATCACCGTTAACCAAAGCGTCGGTACTAAGCAGGGAGATATTGAAGCGCTCGCAAATCAGATGAGCACGAGCATCACAGAGGCAGGGTGGTGGTCACTAGGCGCCTGGTATCAAACATTTGCCCAAGCCAATACGAAACTGACTGATGCCGTTGCCGCCAAAGCTGGCTCATACGGCCCTTCATCGGGTGGAGACCCTGCTGTCGTCAATCTTTATCAAAGCGCGATGGACGCCTACGCGGTGCAAAAGAGTACAAACACCAATGCAAATCCTTTGGGCGCAAACGGTTCTCAGGGAACCGAAACAAGCAAAGTGATGAGCCACCTTTTTGCTCCGATGCAGAAAATAACAACTTCACTGGTAACGGACGTTAACTTCAATGGAGAGCAAGGCGGTCAGCTTAACCCGCTCATCAAGATGAAGAACCTTGGTGACACTCTCATGGGAACAGCCGAAGTTGCCGTAGCCACATACGGCGGTTTAAAAGCTTTGGAAAGAGTTACCGATGGCAACAGCGCTGTAGGGCTAACGACAAAGTTTGTAAATTTCTTCTCAGGAGGATTGGATGCTGGTAAAGGTTTACTTGATGCAATGTCCCCATTTATCATAATGGCGATATTCGCATTATTTCTGCTAGGCGCGACTTTATCAATATACCTACCAATGACACCTTTCATCATTTGGTTCGGTGCAGCAATTAATTGGCTTGTTGTCGTTGGAGAAGCAATCATTGCAGCACCGCTTTGGGCTTTTACCCATCTTGGCGGTGAAGGTGACGGTATGGGCCAGAGAACGGCGCACGGTTATCTATTTCTCTTGAATTGCATGTTTCGACCTACATTGATGGTAGTCGGATTTTTCTTGGGCGGAGCTATTGTGGTTGCGGGCGGCACGCTACTAAACAACCTATTTGGAATAACCATTGCAAATGTTCAGTACGACTCCATGACAGGAATTTTCAGCGCTCTGTTCTTTGTCGCGGTTTATTGCTCTATGTGTTTGAACTTAATCCATAGCAGTTTCAACCTGATTTTTATCGTACCAGATCAGGTCATAAACTGGGTAGGTGGTCAGGTATCCGCTACTGTAGGTCGGGACGACAATGACCGTACACGGCAGGCCATCTCGGTTTTCGCTGGAAAGCTAGAGCACATGGCACCTAAGTCTGGCATGCCAGGTAGAAAGCCGGGCAATAGCAAACCTAGCGGTGGAGATGGCATTCATGGTTAATGTGCTAATTAATTATATTGTTCACGGGAGTTAATTATGCTTTATTTAATTACGACTATTCATTGGCTAGGTAATATTTTAAGCCTAATCATAATATGGGTAGCAATCGCAATTATTTATAATAGCCACGCCTTATGGCCACTTTGGCTGATCGGCCTAACCTTTGTCTGGATGTTTGGAGGCAACTGGCTCATCAAAAACTTAAAGAGTCGCTACGCGAAGCGACTGCATAAGCTAGTTATGTCAATCGCTCCGGCGGGTTTTTCAGCCAAGGTGCAGATTTCTGATGAAGCGGGCCGCCGCTACGTGGGAATAGACCCAAAAGCAGGCACGGCAGTCTTGATCGACGAGTACAACGGTATCCGCAAAGCCATGCCACTCTCAGAAATCACAGAGTGGGCCACCGACATAACCTCAGGGAAGCACTTCCAGCACGTCATATTGCGATTTAGAAATTATGACTATCCATCAATAACCATACCCGTGCGATCGCACGATATGGAACGCATCACATCGCAGCTGATTACCGCAATGGGATAAAAAAACCGGGCTTAAAGCCCGGTTTTTTTATCCCAGTTGAGTGGGGATTTCGTTCAGTACAAGGATTTCGTGTTCAGCCATCCCAGATCGACGCTGTTCCAAGGCAGATTCTGACGTTAGCATCGAGTGCTCCAGCTGCTGCTGTTCGAACAAACGCCCCAAGAGAGCTACCTCACCCTCAGATTCCAGAGATCGAAGCTGTGCTGGGCTCTCAAGAGCCCAGCGGTCCAGAATTCTCCAAGCGCAGAGGTGAAAGGCTGGTAATCCGCGTACCGTACTTATCGTCGCAGGCATTAATACCCCACCAGCGATCGACAGCGGTGGTACGGCATTAGTGAACATGCTTGCCTCCGTGTCGACGCAAATAAGAAATCGTTTGATAGTTTGCGCGGAAAAGTCGTTCATGAAAGCCACCACCCCGCATCAGCTCTTCTCGATGCTCGGCTGCAAATCCTAGCCTAGCTAGCTCAATATCATCACCGTAAGCCACAGCCCGATTAGCGGATCTCATCAATGCGTTAGCTTGTTGTAACCGCAGAATGTCAAACCGGTAATCCGGTGCGCGGATAAAATGAATAGCTCCCATGACTAACCTCCATATTTTACAATTTAACGCAATAACTCAGTTACTTACTGAGCCTTACGATTGCCGCTTTCACCTCAACAAGGATCTCTGGATATTCTTTTGAATGCATGCCACCGCTTTCCTTGAACAGGTGTTTTTGCAAACCAGCCAGCCGCCTCAATTCGTTGAGGATGTGACTATAAATTTTGCTTTGAGTACGCCGACCTAAAGCCGCTGCGAGCATGAATTGCCCAGTGCTTTTTCCGCAGTCATCGGCTTTCTCGCGAACTGCCGCTTCTTCATGCTCAAAACACCTAACAAATGGCAACCATTTGGTTCGCCGTTGCTCGTTCATGCTCATAGCCTGGAACTCGGCTGTGTGTCGTTCTTAGAGCGTTCGGCCAGCTCGGCAAGGATCTCAGGCCGCAATACCAAATCTTCTCTGTATGTGGCGCAGCGGGTGAACTCTTTGCCTCTTCTTTTAGATTTCCAACGCGTCCACAAGCTCCACAGATTCCAGCGCTTATCGTCCTTCATCGTCTGTACCCTCTCTGCTGACTGCTGAGCCGTACAACCAAAATGGTTAAAGTGACGTCCTGGATATTGGAAACGATGCGATAGTCTCCAACTCGGTACTTCCAGAGCTCGCCCAGCTCTGAGCCTTTCAGAGCGCTTCCAATACTGTGTGGTTCGCCTTGATTGGTGATACGTCCAACAAGAAATTTCAGAACGTCCTTTGCTGCATCGTCCCCAAGTTCTTTCAGTTCCTTTTCCGCTGCCGGATCAAATTCAATCCGCCAGGTCATAGGACTTGATCACGTCTTGAAGTGAAATCGTTTCGCTACGGTTCTCACGCACCTCTCCCAATCGCTGCTCAGCTAGGTACAGATCCTCTAGGTCATCAATGTGCTCGAGGATGGCTTCCCGGGCATAGAAGGTCTTGGTGCGTCCTGTACGAGCAGCCAATGCTTCTAGGCGCTCCTCTATTTCCGGGGTAAGACGGATAGCTAACATGGGATCCTCCAATGGCTGCTATACAAGTATAGCGTAGCGTTAATAATGTGTGGGACAGCCTATCGCAATAGAGCCGTGTAAATAGCCGCCTTCGGGCTACCAAAGCAGGCGCACAAAAATTGGCTTAGGGGTTTCGGGGCTTGCCCTGAGCAGGGAGGTAGGCAGCGCAAGGGAGTGAAACGACTGCAGCGAGGCCGGTTGTACGTACGCCATTTATGGCGGGAGTACAAACCCTACCCTGTCCTGCTTCCAAAAGCGTGTTTAGTAACAATCTCAGTGAACCTGAAAAAGACATTTCTGAAAGCCATTTACGAACAGCTCGGTACCACGAAAAATGACATACAGGTGAACAATCAGGGAAAAAATACATTTCAACAAAAATGACAAACCTACGGACGTTTGAGGCGAGGAAATTCAAAACCATAACGAAAGATAGAGTAAACGATAGAAGCATTACTGCTAAAGTGAGGAGAAGATCATCATCCGTATGAAAAAAAAGAAACAAAAAAAATTTAAGACAAAGGTAAATTTGTCGTGATGGATATAAAAAAATCAAATGAGCAGTTACAAAATCTCGAATTGGCAGAGGACTTAATAGATACTGTCTTCGCACTTGCTTCCGAGAAGCTTTATAAAGAAGCTGGAAATGACCAAAAATCAATGTCTCATTGGCATCGCCTGATGACGACAGCGAATAATGATCGACATACGTTGAGGATTGAAAAAAGCAGTGCTGTGAAAGCGATTGTTGAACGCTACAAAGCGTTGTTAATGCAATTAATGCAATCGGAAAATTGATACCGCGAAGGACATCGCAGTACACGTGCCTGGTTCATGGGGAAAATCAAACACCGGGTTGATATCGAAAACCCCAGAAACAACAGCATGACCTGGTAGTCGTGGTAGTTATGATGTACGTGTGCCGGAATGGCTATCAGGGTTTAGCACCTCCACCGAATCCTATGCAAACCCTATAAGAAGAGCTATCACCAGCATGTACAGGCGGTTGAGGAGTGTCTCCGCTCAGCAGGAGTAAAACACTTATAACAATATATAGTTTATTTCTTCTTCGGCATAGTGATTAAATCTCTTTAGTTAATGTCATAAGCTCGCTCCCCTGTAGTTGCTCGGGATGAATTAACGATTTCATCCAAACTCTGCGGGCTCCCCATGATAAGGGAAACTAGCTGCTGACTTATCGAATACTATAATGCTACACCGCGACATTATAATATATTTGAAAAATAAATAACTGCCATCCTTGACTATATATTTGCAAATGGTAAAACATATATAAGGCGCAAAATTTCAAAAATTAATTTGGAGAATACAACATGCCTTAACGGAGATATCTAGTTATGAGAAAATATATAAAACTTGCTGCAAGAATACTGTTATACACCTACATAAGCACCATTTCTGGCGACTCTGCACAGCCGCTAGAGCAAGCAAAACCGGTGATTCCACCACCGCATTTCGAGCTTTGCTTGAAGCCGTCTCACGACTCTTCTGAATGACGTGAGACTGCACAGAACGCGACCCCAGTGGTCGTTTTTCTGACTCACTATCAATACTATAGTATTTGAATGTTCGGTCTCTTTTGAACTTACGCTTGACGCGCAAGCTGCAAGCCCTTCGGTGTTAGCACACCTTCATAGACAGGCCTGAAACAAATGTTACCAGCTGTCATTACAGTGATCGAGTAACAGCTCAAACCTTGATCAAACAATCGTTTCAAACCATCAGCATTAGCTTCTACGAATGCTCGTTCGAGCGTCTGATTCGCTTCATGCAGTTTCAACAGCTCAGCGAGCAAGTTATCCGTCGGCATAATCAACATCCTTCAATGGGCAGTCATGTAAAAGTGCTGCGAAAGGAGTGACAAAATCAAGCGGATTTACGTAAAGATGTATCTGGGGAGCCAGCAGAATTTAGATAAAATCGTACGTTAGGCCATCATTTTCGGTCAGTTTTTAGCAAGATCACAATACTTTTCAACGGCCTACGATTTTTAGACGTCTCCGTTTGAAATGCACCTCAACCGGGCGTCAGGTGGTTCACTCGCGCAACATCAGAGTAGGGCTGTTTTCTGCCCTACCTGACGGTATGACTTCAACCTGACAGGCTAAATGCTTAGCGTACGATTTTTCCGTTTTCCCTATTCACCCCTAGAAGTCCTGCTGTACAGCTGTGCAAACAGAAATGTCGGCGATATACGACAATCCTCAATGGTAAGGGCACCGCATAATTCCTCCCCTACAAAAACCTAGAAAGCCAAAAACCACTTCAAAAATTGGCAGACACAGGCTTTTCAGGGGAAAAGTCGAGCTCTTCAAGCTCAGTGAGTCGCGGAAAACCCGCAGTACAGATAGAAAATGTCGGTGATATACGACGCCTCTTGCAACACGCTGGGTTTCAGGGAGGCTCTGAGCCTAAAGGCTGTTGCGATTCCGTTGCTGCCAAAACCCAATCCTTAATTGACGCATTTTCAGCCTCTGCGTAGGATTGATCACAACCATAACCTCCACGCCTCGGATGGGCTCCGGCCCGTACTGCGCACCAGGGGGTTTCTTTTTGCCTGTAGAAAACAGTCAGCTAGACGCTAATGGTGCACGCCCAGCAGCCACACAACGGGTAGATAGGAGCTTCAACAGCACGCCGGAATCACACCGGAATAGCCTGTGTCCCTTACAAAGAAAGCCCGCAGCCAGGCAAAAACAGTGGCTTGCGTGACATTTACGATGCGTGCAAAAACTCTCCTACGTTTGCGCTGCAACTCCAGCATGCCGGTATCAACCAACGCGCTTGCGTCGGTGCGCATACCCGCACACAGCGTCTTGACCGCAGCGAAACACTCGCACTCGATCTCGGTTAATTCAAACAACGAACAGACGCGTGAACAACCAATCCAGTAACGACCACCGTGAAATCGGGCGATCTGTATCGAAATCTGGGCGAGCCAGCACATCTATACCCCACGCATTTCAACGGAAAGCGCATCCAAAGGCTATGAGACAAACGATTCTGACAACAGACCAATGCTGGACATGACAGCAAGCAATGGCAGTACGCATGAACATCAGTACAGCACTCCCCGGCACTATGAAGAATCCTCACTTTGAGAGCTCGAAACGACAAGATCAAGAGCGCCCCCAGTGGGGGCTGTTACCTGATGTACACCATACATAACATCCGTAGGAGTGCTAGTGAGGGCTATGCCATGCGAGGGTGTCGAGCCTTGATCTCCGGTAAAACTTGGGGAAAACGTCTTTGACACGGAAGGGGCCAGGAACGAAATGGTCTGCGGCCGGGTGACTTCATTCAATACATGGCCATAGTTGGCCACCGTTTGCCGAGAAACACCTGCGAGGATGGCTATAGCTACCTGGGTGAGCTTTTCCCCGCGTTCCTGGAGTCCTCGACACGCTGCGCGGATTTTCGACTCGGTAGACCTGTGCCGCAGCTCGTGAGTGCGCTTGGCGGCTAGGCTCTGCCGCTCTGCCAGTGGTAACGACTTGTCCAAGGACATTGCACCTCGACAGCACCTAGTGCTGCCCTGGTAACGCGTCCACGTCCACCTGGCTACTGACCTGACCGTTGCCCTCACCGAAGACAGCATCAGATCCTCGGAAAAGCCGTTCCGAGCAAATTTGTTGTGATTATGTGCAAATGCTTCAAGCCGCCGCGAGAACGTGGTCAGGGTCCCGCGCTCGCGCTCTTGGTTGACGATGCTGTAAGCGAAATAACGTAGCTGTTCAAATAGAACGCAGTGCCTGGAATGGGGCAGATCTTCCAACTGGGGCCCCGTTTTCCAGGGCGACACCTGCAGCTCCACATAATCAGCGAGTTCGCCCAGCTCATAGACATGGTTATGCAGTTCAGAGGTCGACCACCATGGATGCCCTGGCGTTTTAGCGACTGGCCCGCTGTTGTAATCCGGGTCAGCCTTTAGGCGCAGCGCAAATGCAGCGTAAACCGCCTTCATGTACTGAATCGGCTTGTCGCGGGCATTTTCGGTCGTACAGACCGGTGGAATGGCATAGAACAGATGCGAGTGGCCGTTGTTCCTGTTCCGCACGATCAGATTCGGCGGAGGAAGGCCTTCGTCATCCCAGGCAAGAGAGTTGGTGTGATCGAGATCGAAGATCAGCCAGGACACCATCCCCCGACGATTGATCTGCATATAGGGATAACGGATCGCGTAGTCGCGTGGACGCACCAGCGTTGCAGTTTTGTTGTCACTGCAACGAGCAAGATAGGGCGCCTCGATGACAACGCGGTTGAGTGCCGTGCCATCTTCAAAGAATCGCCCTGACGGCGCGTATGCCCCCGCTGTAGGCTTGTCTTGCAGGCCGTAACCGCACGGGACATGCGTATCTCGTTTTTTAGAGGTGGAATCCATTTTCCCCGCCATTCGGCGGCAAACCTCTTACGGATAGCATTTTGCAACTTGCAAGAAGCCGCAGTGCTAGCCATAATCAGCTCACCTTGTCGATGAACAGGTTTGCCCCGTCGAAAGAGAAAACCTGTTCTAGTTTGTCCAGAAAGCCCGGTTACCAGCCGGGCTTTCTGGTTTCTGCTATTCCATTAAGCCACTTGCATAGCCTCCACGTGCGTTGTCACTTCTGCAAATCCCACCCTTGCTGCATCGGCATGTACTGATTCAAGGCTTTTGTAAATCTTGCGTCGATCTGATCGGGCAATGGTCATGTAATCCAGCGTTCCATCCGTATGAACAACAATGAGCTCCCACCCGCTTTGCATAGCAGCAGGGGCTACAATGGCAGTTTTAAGGCCACCCTTATTGAACAACTTACGCATCGCTGAAAGATCCACGGCCATCAAGCCCCTCGAATCGTTGTGGTAATAGCTAGTCAAGACTAAGCCTAGATGCATGAAAAAGCAAATTCATGCAGATTATGATTGCGTTAAGTAGAGTTAAATGACGACCCTTGCGCAGGTTTTTGCGTTTTTATGCAGTGAAATAGCTAGCGCGATTGCTACACATCGGGCTGCAAGCTGCTCAATCGTAGGGACCAGGCCACCGCGCTTGGCTGATAAGCGAAGGCCATAGCCGCAGGCGGTTAGCCGGGCATATGCGCTGATTCAGCGTGAACCACCATGATCAAAAATGATCAACGAACCTTGTATAAGCTTGTGGATCATTGCATAATCAGCTTGCGACTTAGTCGTGTACCACAGGGTGGTTACAGGGATCCGAAAGGGTCGCACCCCGTTGCTGCGAAAGCAGTTCGCCGAGCGCGACGCAAGAATGACCTGCCCCGTCGAACGCATGCAATCGACGGCTGAGAATCCCTCCTAGAGAGGGATTCGCCGTTTCTGGGCACCCAGTTTTTTCTCCTCACGTCTTAGGCCGGTTCCGGACTTCTTTAGGGCATTGCCCTTTCGGCTTTTTCTGGGTATCTACTGCTACCTTAAAGATGCTGAACCCCTTTTTGTTGATTGGCACCCCCGGTGAGCCTTCGCCGAGCCGTGCAAAGAACGCGCTGGTGACGTGGATTCGCAACACTCGGTTTTCCCGAAAAATAGCCATGCAGATCTTGAACGGCTCCACCGCCCCGCTTTCGTTGTTCAACACGTCGAGGGTGAAAAAACTTTCGCCTTGTGTCAGGTAGACCGTAGCACCGTCAAGCTTTTCCAACATGCTCCGTAGCTGCTTTGATGCCTCGTAGCGCTCCATACAGATGAACTGGCTCTCGCGACCGTCAGCGTATTTCAGAGGGATATTGTGCTGGGTGTCATCCTTGGTAAAGCAATGCAGACCATAGGTGACGACAAAACTGATCGGATCCCCTTCTTTCTGGAAGACGACTTCATGGGTGTCGAGATGCCCAAGATCATACGAGACTCCGTCATGCACAAATGGCTCCCAATGCTGGATGGAGTCCACATGAAATTTTTTAGGCAAGCCAATCCCTCGGACGCGGTTATTAGATTAATTGGTCAATTTTACCTGAAAAAAACACTGCCATTTGCATCGTCCTGAGTAGCCCTACCCGCGAAGGGCCATTTAACGAACCTCCTCATTATGCGCAGGGCTATTCGGATCTTGGAGTTTTCACCAGAGGTAGTTCGTGTCACGTTGGTGAGCACCAGTTGTACTACTGAACTGTACTGCTTAGGTTCCGCTCCAGCATACAACTGTAGGCGCTGCTTCACCGGAGACGCTACCAAGGTTTTCTTTCTCAGCTCAATCCAAATGGCCACATTGGTCAGGCTGTCTACACCCTATCGGTGCCCCTTCCACTGGTCATGCTAAGCATCTGTCATACAGACCCAACGGCCTCTTTCACAGCTGTGTGTCATTAGTGGCCGAAACTCCAAGCAGTGAAAAAGTCTGAACATTCATAAAGAATTCCATGTTGGATTCCATTTTGGATTCCATGTGGAATCCAATTTGAATTCCTTTAGGAATTCCATGTAGAATTCCTTTAGGAATCTATAAAGGAATCTATAAAGGAATTCCTTATAGAATCTATCGTAGTTACCAGATAGAATTCAAACGGAATTCCAAGGGTATCATTTACCCGTCAACCCAACGAGAAGGGCCCCGCTATGCCAGTTATTGTGTTCGTCTCACCTAAAGGCGGTGCTGGCAAAACGACATCATGCCTTGCGTTATCCGAACAAATCGCACGACGCGTTCCTATTACCGTCATTGATGCCGACCCCAACCATCCAATTAAGTCGTGGGCAGAGGGAGGTAATGCGCCGACAAACATGACGATAATTTCGGACGTGACTGATAAGACGATCGGCGAGACGATCGCCGATGCCGCTACGAAAACACCTTTCGTGATTGTTGATCTAGAAGGTACGGCGGCAACTATCGTCGCGTATGCGATTGCAGAGTCGGATTTTGTGGTGGTACCGACGCAGGGCTCGCAGCTAGACGCAGAGCAAGCGAGTAGGGCGTTCGGTTTAATTCGGGCGCATGAACGTGGCATCCAAAAGCATAAACCTGATTACAAACTGCCTTACGCCGTTCTGTTCACAAGAACGTCAGCAGCGATTCAAAGCCGAGATACTCGGCATATCCGCAAAAGCTTTGAAGCAGGGGGCATACCGTTCTTTGAGACTGAATTGAACGAACGAGCCGCGTTCAAGGCTATGTTTTCATACCGCTTGCCGCTTGAAATGCTGCCAACTGACGAAGTTTCCAATGTCGGAAAAGCCATAGAAAACGCCGAAGCATTCGCACGAGAACTCATAGCCAGAATCACCTTAGAGGCTCACCAGGAGAAGATTTCATCATGAGTCGCGTAGATCCGTTGGATAGCTTGAAGGATTTCGAGCCTAAAGCAGCCACCGAACAGAAAACAAAGCAAAGCAAAGCTGAGGTGGAAAAAATGGCGAACCAACATGGCTTTGTAAGCCGACAGCCGGCCACTTCACTTCCCCCGGTCGAACGGGCAAAGCGACGTTACAAAACTGGACGCAATGTTCAGATCAACATCAAAGGTGAGCAGGAGACCAAGGATGAACTGTACCGTATTGCTGACGATATCGATCAACCATTAGGTGAAACACTCAAACGAGCGCTGGCAGCCTTGCGACGCGAATTGGGGGCAGGGCAGGGACCTGTATAACGCGCTAGCAGTGAAAGCGTACGCGCTAAGTTGTGAGCTTGGTCCAGCTGATGCGCTGCTGGTCAACACCAAGCCAGACAGAGCCTCTGTGTAAGACTGAAACTTACGCTGCAGAGCGCTCTTTGACTGTCACTTCAATCTGAAGGCCTGCGCCGGGCAACATCTTCACTAAAGCATCAAGGGAAAATTTATCAATTTTCCCTTTAAGCAGGTCGTTCAGCCTAGGTTGCGTTACCTTCAATCTCAGCGCTGCCTCCTTTTGAGCAAGCTCCCAAGAACGTACCTTTCGGGTGAGTGCCCGCATCAGCGTCGAACGTAACTGCAAATTTTCAGCTTCTTCCGGCGACTCAACCAACGCATCCCAAATATTGGCGTGGCGTTCGTTTGTCATCATGATTACCTCGATTGATGAATTTACTCGATACATACCTCATAGGGTTAGGGCTATCGTAGTGCACCTAATGCTTAACCCCTAGCAGATGCAAGGGGGTGCCAGTCCGTCTTAGCCCTGCGACTTCAATCTTTTTTTCGCAAGATCAATGTCACGCTTTTCCGTCTTTTCAGTGGTTTTCTGAAACGCATGCAGTACCGAAATCACGCCTGCTCGATTCGCCACATAAAACACGCGAAAAGCCCCTTGTTTTGCTCGAATTTTAATCTCGTATACGCCTGGTCCAACAGTTTTCACAGGCTTGAAGTTGGATGGATCATCTCCGTGCTTTACCAAGTCAAGCTGGTAGACCACTCGATCACGAATAACGGGTGGAAAGCTCGCGATATCCTTTTCACTGCTGCCACAAAAATCTACTAACTTCGATACCTCTGCCATTGGTAATACCTTAGTAAGTTTTTGATAAAATTGAGTTTTTTCTCAGTATATGAGTAAGCCATCAGCGTTCCCCAGCTTGGTCACCTGCTTGTTTGAACTGCGGCGGCGCCGCAATCCAGAAAATCTTGCATTCCCCATGGAATGCTCATAGGTCTACAGCGCCTATGATGAATCGCACCGAAAGGTGTAGCTCCAATTTATATCAGAACAAGGATAAGTCAAAGCATTTTTGGTAAAGATTTCCTTTGAAAGGCAATCGACAATCTCAGCACCTTAAAAGTGGTGATAAAATAGGTTATCACCAATTATTGCCGTTTATCGCTTTTAGCTGCAGAGACGGCATTTAGCGTTGATTTTGTGACTGAAGAGATCGCCGATGATCGTGAACGAGCCACTGATGAGAACGATATGCACGAATTGACGAAAGCTCACCAGAACGATCAGCGTCGGCTCACGGCGGTCGAATTTCAGACGCTGGCCCAAGTTCCGGCCGCGGTCGAGTGGTTTGCCAACCTGGATAACCCTCGAACACGACGTGCCTAC
>NZ_JAGTPM010000018.1:0-57332 GCF_021147865.1 Pseudomonas sp. CDFA 610 | reverse complement strand
GGGCATGGATCATTCCAAAATGCAGGGTATGGACCATAGCCAGATGCAGGGCATGGACTCGGACATGACGACCATGGCCCCCAGCAAGCCTGCGGCACCTACCCAAAGCCGCACGCCTATTGCGCCTGTCACCGATGCTAATCGGGCAGCGGTCTACAAAAGTGCCAAAGGCCACACTGTCCATGACGAAGCGGCTAATTACTTCCTCCTGTTCGATCAACTTGAATGGCAGGACGCCGACAACGGCAGCGTCCTGAATTGGGACGTTAACGGCTGGGTGGGTGGTGACATCGACCGGCTCTGGATTCGCTCCGAGGGCGAACGTACCAGCGGCAAGACCGAATCGGCCGAGCTGCAAGCGCTGTGGGGCCATGCGATCAGTCCTTGGTGGGATCTGGTCGGCGGCGTCCGGCAAGACTTCAAACCAGGCTCGCCGCAAACCTGGGCTGCATTTGGCCTTCAGGGCCTGGCCTTGTACAACTTCGAAGCCGAAGCGACTGCGTTTCTGGGTGAAGGCGGCCAAACTGGGTTAAGGCTGGAAGGCGACTACGACATTTTGCTGACTAACCGGCTGATTTTGCAGCCCACGGCG
Source organism: Pseudomonas sp. CDFA 610 (assembly GCF_021147865.1). NCBI lineage: Bacteria > Pseudomonadati > Pseudomonadota > Gammaproteobacteria > Pseudomonadales > Pseudomonadaceae > Pseudomonas > Pseudomonas sp. CDFA 610. Next base: position 56,740 of record NZ_JAGTPM010000018.1, on the reverse strand, counting down.
GAGGTTAATTTCTACGGTCAGAGCGATCCTCAGCGCGGTATCGGCTCTGGCCTGTCTGAAACCGAAGTGGGGGTGCGTTTGCGTTACGAAATCTATCGGGAGTTTGCCCCGTACATTGGCGTCACCTGGAACCGCTCCTACGGCAATACAGCCGACTTTGCCCGCGAGGAAGGCGAGGACCGCAGCGAGACCCGCTTAGTGCTGGGTGTGCGCATGTGGTTCTGAGCCGTTCTAGTCTGAAAATCTGATCCCCCACGAACGGCCTTTTTGGGCTGTAAGGAGTTCGCATGTTGTTGAACCGCACACGTTTCGTCACGCTCTTTGCCGCTGGGATGCTGGTCAGCGCATTGGCCCAAGCCCACCCCAAGCTGGTGTCTTCGACTCCGGCTGAAGGCAGTGAAGGCGCGGCCCCTGGCAAGATCGAGCTGCATTTCTCCGAAAACCTTGTTGCCCAATTTTCCGGCGCAAAGCTGGTCATGACGGCGATGCCAGGCATGGAACACTCACCGATGGCAGTCAAAACAGCGGTATCAGGCGGCGGTGACCCCAAGACCATGATTATCACCCCGGCCTCACCTCTGACGGCAGGCACCTACAAGGTCGATTGGCGGGCAGTGTCTTCCGATACCCACCCGATTACCGGTAGCGTGACGTTTAAGGTCAAGTAAACATGGAAGATCCGCTCAGCATCGCAGTTCGTTTCGCGCTGTATACCGATTTGATGATGCTGTTCGGGCTGGCCCTCTTTGGCCTTTACAGCCTACGCGGCCTAGAACGCCGCTCGGGCGCCGTATTGCCTTTCAGGCCCCTTCTGAGCGCGACCGCTTTGATCGGCCTGCTTTTGTCGGTTGTCTCCATTGTGCTCATGGCCAAAGCCATGAGCGGTGCGTCTGAATGGCTAGAGGCTGTGCCTCACGTCGAGATGATGGTGACGCAGACGGAGCTTGGCACTGCCTGGCTCATCCGCATGGCCGCACTGGTGGGGGCTGCTGTGGCCATCGCCTTCAACCTTCGGGTGCCCATGGCAAGCCTGCTGATGGTTTCGCTGCTGGGAGGCGTGGCCCTGGCGACCTTGGCCTGGACAGGCCACGGAGCCATGGACGAAGACGCCCGGCGCTTTTGGCACTTCAGCGCGGACATCCTTCATCTGTGGTCCTCGGGCGGTTGGTTCGGCGCGCTGGTGGCTTTTGCACTGATGCTGCGGCCCAACAAGGTCGAAACCCTACAGTCAGTCCAGGTGCTGTCGCGCACGCTCAGCGGTTTCGAACGGGCCGGCGCTGTGATCGTGGCGCTGATCGTCCTCACGGGTGTGGTGAACTATCTGTTCATCGTCGGCCCCCAGATCAGTGGCGTGTTGAAAAGCACCTACGGGGTGTTGCTGCTGGGCAAGCTGGCACTGTTTGGCCTAATGATCGGATTGGCCTCGGCTAACCGCTTTATCCTGAGCCCGGCGTTTGAACGGGCGGTCCACCACGGCCAATACGCGCGGGCGGCTCGGTCGATCCGCTACAGCATGGCTCTGGAGCTGGCTGCCGCTGTTGTGGTGTTGGGCCTGATTGCCTGGCTTGGCACGCTGTCCCCTGAGATGGAAGCGGGGATGTGAGTGTGCCTGGCCCTGTTTTACCGTCACACTGGGCCGGTGCCGTGGAGGGTCGAACATGAAACTGCTGGTAGCCGAAGACGAACCTAAAACTGGAATCTATCTGCAGCAAGGCCTGCGGGAGGCCGGCTTCAATGTGGACCGCGTGGTCACAGGCACAGATGCCGTTGACCAGGCGCTCAATGAAGCCTATGACCTGTTGATTCTCGACGTGATGATGCCAGGCCTCGATGGCTGGGAAGTCATCAGACGCCTTCGCACCGCTGGCCAGTCCGTACCGGTGCTATTTCTGACCGCACGCGACGGAGTAGACGACCGAGTCAAGGGGCTGGAGCTGGGCGCCGATGATTACCTGGTCAAGCCATTTGCTTTTTCAGAACTGCTGGCACGGGTACGAACGCTACTGCGGCGCGGTAGCAGCAGCCTGCCGGTTCAAACGAGCCTGCAAATCGGAGACCTTCAGGTAGATTTGCTCAAGCGTCGGGCCACCCGGGGCGGCAAGCGAATCGACCTGACGGCCAAAGAGTTTGCATTGCTGGAATTGCTGATGCGCCGGCAAGGTGAGGTGCTGTCCAAATCGCTGATAGCCTCCCAGGTCTGGGACATGAATTTTGACAGCGACACAAATGTCATCGAGGTGGCCATACGGCGGTTAAGGGCCAAGATTGACGATGACTTCGAGGCAAAACTGCTGCATACCTGCCGGGGAATGGGTTACATGCTAGACGCGCAGGACGAAGGATGAAGCCTGGCTCACTCACCCTGCGCTTGAGCCTTCTGTTTGTGGTCGCGGTCGCCGTCGTTCTTATCATCGTGGGGGGCGCCTTCAACGAACTGAGCCGTCACCACTTCCGCGCCCTGGATGCGCAGACGCTGGGAGAAAAGCTGGAAGCGATTAACCAGATTGCCAAGGAATCAGACGCTAACCCGGAACTGCTTAAGGCGCGCTGGCACACCCTCTTGGGAGCCCATCCTGACCTCAGCGCTGTATTTCTGAAGATCGATGGGAAACCTTTTTTTGCAGAACCTCCTCAATCAGCAGCGCCATCGCTCACGCAGGCCACCCAGCGCGATGGTGTCTGGGAGTGGGAAAACGAAGGCCGCATGTTCAGGGCTTTGACCGCCTCAGTATCGCTGCCCACTGCCAGCCCGCCATTGACCGCGTGGCTTGTCCTGGACGTCACCACGCATATGCACTTCTTTGCCATGCTTGAACGCTGGTTCTGGGGCGTTCTATTGGCTAGTACCGTGTTAAGCGCGGCCCTAGGGTGGCTGGTCGCCAAGAACGGACTGCGGCCGGTGGCCAAGGTGACCCAAACCGCCGCCTCGATGTCCGCTGGCTCGCTAAAGGAACGCATTCCCTTGGAGCCGGTACCGGATGAGTTGCGTGAGCTCATCACCGCGTTCAATTCCATGCTCGGTCGCCTGGACGATTCCTTTGTGCGCCTATCGAATTTTTCCGCTGACATCGCGCATGAACTTCGTACCCCGATCAGCAACCTGCGGACCCACACCGAGGTTATCCTGGCCAAAAAGCGTGCGCCCGAGGTGTACGAAGAGAATTTGAGCTCCAACCTGGAAGAGCTCAACCGTCTTTCGGGAATCATCGACGGCATGCTGTTCCTGGCCAAGTCCGATAACGGACTAGTTGTGCCCGAGCCTGTTGAACTGGACCTGAGAACGGTCATCAGCAAGCTGTTCGGCTATTACGAGTTTCTGGCCGAGGACAAGGGGATTCAGCTGCAAGCATCAGGCAACGCTTCTATCTTCGCGGACAGCGTGATGGTCGACCGTATCGTGTCAAACCTGCTGTCCAATGCCCTGCGCTACACGCCGTCAGGGGAGACTATCAAGGTCAGCATCCACGACCACGGAGGGCGGGTAGAGCTTTGGGTGGAAAACCCTGGTCCCGAAATAGCCCCGCAGCACCTGGACCGCATCTTTGACCGGTTCTACCAGGTGGACCCTGCGCGGCGAGAAGGCGCCGGGAATTCGGGGTTGGGGCTGGCGATTGCCCGGTCCTTGATGCAAGCACATGGCGGCACTATCTCGTGTACGTCAACTAGCCGCCGAACAGCCTTTATCCTAACGTTTGTGCGCTAGGGCTAAGATCGTACAGCCTCGCACGGCGGCTATGCTCGGGCCTCCTAGCCAAACGCTGGCTTAGGCCGCCATCGCCTCACAGGCCTGAGCGCAGGCATGGCAAGCCTGAGCGCAATGCTGGCAGTGATTGGCCTCGTGATTGCCGCACTCGTCTGCGCAGGCTTTACAGGCCTTTGCGCACAGGGCGCAGAATTCTTTGGCCAAAGGACTTTGGCGTGCCATCAAAGTCGCCGCTAGCCTGCACATATCTGCGCAATCCCTGTCCAGCTTTATGCAGTTCGCCATCATTTGAACATCCTGCTCTTGCAAGCAGGCTGAAGCACAGCTTTCACAAGCCATTGCACAGCGTAGGCACTCTAAAATGCAATCATCATAACCACTGTTCATGAGTAATCTCCGGGGTTGTCGGTCGATTTAAACGTTGAACTCAATGCCTTCTTCTCAAGGCACAGTAAGTCCGACTGATCCAGGCATTACGAGTTTCTCAAGTTTTATTACATTTCTGTAAGGTAAGGAAAAGGCTACCTATCATTAGCTTGTTAGCTCAATGGAGATCACTTGCTGCAAAGCAGTTACCAGACCAACCAAATAAGTTTTCGCCTATCGACCGCTCACCCTCCCATTAGCCAGGCGTCGCTGTCGTCCCGCTAAGTCGGCACAAGCCCAGTGGGTGTGGAGAAGAGTCATTGCGATGGGTAGTCAGCCACCACCTCCTGCTCGCCGGTTTTCTTCAGGCCAATGATTTGATAAGCGCTTTTGTGGCCAGTTTCCATGCCGGGTGAGCCCATTGGCATGCCGGGTGCGGCCACGCCGATCAGGTCGGTCCGGCGTTGAAGCTCAGCGATTTGTTGCACCGGTACATGTCCCTCGATGAACTTGCCATTTACTACGCCGGTATGACACGACATTAATTTATCAGGCACACCCAGTTTGGCCTTCACCGGGCTCATGTTTTCTGCGAGATGGTCATTGACCGTGAAGCCATTGTCCCGCAGGTAAGCAATCCACTTGGAGCAGCATCCGCAATTGGGGTCCCGGTACACGTCGATTACTTGCGCAGGAGCGGCTTGCGTCAATGACGCGACCGCCAGCGCCATGGCTGCGACAGTGCGCCGTCCAGCGGTAGTAAGACTTATGAATTTCATGTGCGGCCATCCTATAAACTGAGTGATTTGCAGCTTACCTTGCTTCAATGAGCTAGAAAAATGGAGTAATCGGCGCTTGAGATTTTGGACTGCTCAGCGTTTGCATCAGTACCCGACGTCATGCCATATGTTGTTTGGACAGGGTTGATTCAACGCACCATGCTTCGGTCGCTGCTTAATCAGTGTAAGAAATACGTTATCACCACTTATTGACCTGCAGGCACGGGTATTCGATGAAAGACTTGACGAACTCCAGCTCCACCGATCTACCTGCCATAGAGCGCCGTCTGACTGCTGCCGAATTCCAGCACCTTGCCGCCGTGCCAGCAGCGGTTGAGTGGTTTGCGAATATCGACAATCCCCGTACCCGCCGTGCCTATCAGAATGACCTTGAAGACTTCTGCAGCTTTGTCGGGCTCACCGGTGCCGAAGAATTTCGCGCAGTGACCCGCTCTCACGTTTTAGCCTGGCGCGCACAGTTGGAACTGCGAGGTCTGGCAGGTGCCACGATCCGGCGCAAACTGGCAGCGTTGGCCAGCCTCTTCGATCACCTCCTAGAAAACAACGCGGTCGCGGGAGGTAATCCCGTGCATGGCGTCAAACGGCCCCGGATTGAGAGTAATGAAGGCAAGACACCGGCCCTCGGTGATCATCAGGCTAAACAGCTGCTCGATGCCCCGGACACTGAAACGCTCAAGGGTCTGCGCGATAGGGCCATTTTGGCCGTGCTGCTGTACCACGGCTTGCGTCGAGAGGAAGCTGCGCTCCTGAAGACCAGCGATCTGCAGGAGCGACGTGGCATCAAACACCTGCGGGTGCATGGCAAAGGCAGCAAGATCCGCTTTCTGCCCCTTCATCCAGTGGCAGCCGAGCGCATTTATGCATACCTGGAAAAGGATGTTGAACGTGATGCCGCGCCAGGTCCGCTGTTTCGCTCGATGCGTGGCACAACCACCGGCGCCAGTGTCACTGCCAATGGTCTTTACACCATTGTTGCGCAGTGGGCACGCGTGGCAGGCATTGAGGTCGAGCGGTTGGGTGTACATGGTTTGCGAGCAACTGCAGCGACCAATGCCCTGGAGCATGACGCCGATATCGCCAAGGTGCAGATGTGGCTGGGGCACGCGAACATCAGTACCACCCGCCTCTACGACCGGCGCGGCCAGCGGCCTGAGGATTCACCGACATTCAAAGTGAAGTACTGAGCCTGCTCTTCCTGACTAAAAACCAAGAAGCCCAGTAATACGAGGCTAATTAGCTCGTGCAATTAAAAATAGGCCGCTGCCCATCGCCATGTCCACTGCGTATTAAGGTGACGCTCAGATCGAGATTCATCTCCTATTGAAGAGATGGATCGGGTTCATTCGCTGCCACCACTTGGGAACAGGCTCTTGGACAGAAATGAAGCCAGATAACCAATCTACGTAATCTTCGTCTTTCGGAATAAGCCCACCCTGACGTGCTTTCTCAAAGTCAGCTGTTGCGTTTTTTGGTGGCGCTCCCCTTAACTTAGACTTGTACCGTTTTGTGAGCGTAGCGCTATGGTATTGCAAATCTTCACACAGCTTAACGCTGAAAAAAATAATGTCATCGGTATAAAGAGAAATGGCTTTAATCGACCCCTCGTACTCTTGGTTCGTATGCCTTTCCTGATAGCACAAGCCTAAGTACATATCCTCGAATGTTGCACCTTCGGGTAACTGTTTGTTTTTGAAGCTGGTCAAAAGCTCGTTCCGCTTTGACAATGCTCCATTCAGATTTTCTACGGAATCAGCAAGAGCAGTTACAGAGGCAATTGTTCGTCCTCCCGCGGAAAGTCGGCTTAGGACGATGTCTTGTATTGTAGCAATGGGAGGTGAAATACCTTGTAAAAACATAAGGTTGGGCCTAATTTCGAGCGGTGTTTGATGTAGAATCTGACCACTCAAGATTTTGGCTTTGTGCGCTCTAAATCTTTCCTGATCAGCATCGTAAGAACTCTTTAGGTTGTTTACGTGTTGTTTTTTTAATGAAAGAGCAACGTTAGCCACTGATGTTGCGAGCGCTATAACCGAGTTTGTAGATTGAAATTCCTTAACCAGCTCCTCCCTAAATTTCCCCCTTTCTGCTATGCGCTGCGCTGCGATCGCACCAGCGAACGCTCCTGCCAGCGAGGTAAAGAACGATGAGTTCGCAAAACTTTTGGTGTTCTCCCACAGCGGTGACATGAGGCGGGAAAGCTCTGCGTATACCGAAGCTATGTCATCCACGTATATAATCTCACTATAGGGGTTCGGAAATATGGGTACTGTCTGACTGCTTTCTAGTCTAACCGATCTTATTGAAAAGCATGCTTCAAATCATTGACAAGAGGGAAAACTATTGCCTCACGCACGTTGTTTTCCTATTTACTTCGAGGGCCAAGGCGACGGCTTTGTGTAGCCCCGCTTACGGCTCGCGGAAACATCGCCCTTCGGCAGCACGTTTGGAATGATAAAGGCGACTCCAGCCCCGTGGCCTGGTGGTGCCATGACTACCGGAATATCGATTCCGTTACTGGTGGTGACGATCAATGTTTCTTTGGCCATCGCGATTCTTCCTTGTTTTCGCGGACGCGAAAATGGGCGCCCTTCTACGCACCTGGCCCCACGTTTTGAAGGCGGGGCTTGGGTGTTCCTGGCGACAATTCATAGTCGATCTCGCCATGCTCACGCGCTGCACGCTCAACCCCCGTGAACAGCCACAGAAGAAGGAGCAGGCCGCCGATCATCGAGAGGGCTACGGATCGTCTCGTCATTCTTGGGCTCCACCAAGATCATCCCGTACCCGACGTACCGGGCGGGGTTTATTACAGGCTCTTCGCCGTTTCAAGGATTTCAGCAATCAGCGCTCTCAGATCTTCGGCGTCTTCGGGGCTCAATGTCACTTGCCAGAACAGGTCAGTGCCGACACCACCGGTAACGCGAACCACCGGCTGTCGTTCCAAGCCAAAATGGTCGTCTTCAAACCGTACCTGGTTGAGTGGAGCTGCCAGCTTGGTATAGGGCTGACCAATGCCGACGTGCAGAGAAAAAGGTGAGACTTGAAATTTGACAGGTGCTGCCACCGGCAGTGCAGCAACTGGGTTGTACTCACGAGTTTGCATAAACATGATGGGTTCCTTGATTTAGAAGACGCGAGAACCACGTCTCTCCTACTGCCGCTGCCCAGTTTTTAAGGGCTGGGCTTGTCGTGTACCTGGGCGGCGGATCAGCCCCCTTTTCCTATCTATCAGAAAGCGGACGCTGGCCCGCCATTTCTGCTGAAATCTGACGTCCCTTGAATCAACGCAGCGGTGAACAGTGAGCGATCTACCAGAAGCGCGACTCCCTCTTTGCTTTTAGGATCGAATTTACACACTCTCCAGAAACCGTACTTGTCACCAAAATCGATGAATACCGGCGTTGTGGTGTGCCAACGGTGAAACAATTTGCTCCTGCCGTACCATCGAAAAAATGCAAATCCATCGGCATCAGGTCGGCTTCGCATATTGGAAAAATTTACGGAGTCAAACTCACTTTTTGACCCATCGATTACCCACACCATTCGCTGGTAGAAACTCTCACGAGCGTTTACTTCTGCTGGGTCGATAGTGGAACGTTGAAACTCGACAACCACTCCATGCTCCGTACGGACGTCGGCGATGTGTTTTTCGCCCGTAAGTGCTTCGTATTGGACGACTTCCTGCCAGTCCTTCGGGAACCGATCCTTCCACTGTCGATGCCATTCTGTTTCGGCCTCCCACCAGCGATCACAGGTGCTCAAGGACAGATGAGACCAGTGCCAAATGACATGCTTTCCACATTTGGCAACAACCTCCCCATCGCAGGCGCGGCATACCCCTCGCATTTTGGGCTGTGCCTCAGACTTCACTCCGTTGACGTTCGCATATCGCATTTAGGAATTCCTATAAGACTTCAGCGACTACAAACTGCGTAGCGGTTTCGAACAGCCCCACAACAATCTCTCGATCCTCGCGGGCGAGCTTATAGGCGTCGGCAAAGTGCTCGAACCGCTGCGCAAGCCCCGGACTCTTTGTCCAACTTCGGGATGTAGCGAGCGGGCTATCCTTAAAGTCCGCTAGAAATTCATCGCTCGCTGGAATGTGGACGACATACCCGAGAAAAGGAGCATCCTGGGGAAGTCTCAATTCCTCACGAACGTCATTCAAATCGCGCCGGACTAGGCCAAGCGACTCGGCGGTTTTACGCTTTGCTTCAGCGGATTGGGCCGAGCGCTCTGCTTGAGTACCACGTTGCTTTGCTTCTCCCATTTGGGGCTCCTCCTTTCCTTAAGACTGCGCTTGGGCGCGGGCCTGTTGCACCAGCTCCATGCAACGCAGACCTGGGCCAATCCGGCACTGTCGACGCTCACGAAAAAGCCCCATGATCCAATGAAAAAAGCTACCGTCATGGTAGCTTCTGTCAGCTAAAACCTATTTCTTTGAGGACTTGCTAGGCTTCAAATCGGGATTATTTCCTTGTGTATCTTTATTGTCACGACGACGCTTATCTACTTCGCCGGTTGATTTAGCAATTGGCTTTGGGCCTGGTTTAATAGCCATAAGACTTCTCCTTAAAATTAAAATCGCTTACCCCTATAGCCCACAATATTGCAGGCTAAAGGGAGGTTCGACCCCGGAAAAATGGATCCAATCAATGCTACTGATGCCACTATGCCAGCGCAATCGCAAAAGCATGTCGGATTGTTGCTTGATCCACAGTCAAATAGGGTTTGCTGTGATCAAGGTAAGCATGACCGAGGATGGTCAGTACAGTCTCCACGTCGCCAGTCGCAGCCAGCACCTTTGCCGCCAACGAGCGCCGTCCGCTGTGCGATGAACCTTGCTTTATGCCCGCCTGCCGATAAAGCCTGCTGATTGTCTGTTGGAGCGAATCACAGGCCCGGTACACCTCTGGCCCACTGTCCAGCTGGCGGTGCTTGAACGCCAATTCAAATGCTTGGCCCTTGTGTGTAGTGACCAGTTTTGAACCTGGGCGCAGGCCTCGGTATTCTTGCCCCAGCGGCGGCGCAAGCGGACTGAGATCCAGCCTTCCAGGGCGGCAAGGCATCGCGGATGAGTCAGGTACACATTGCGCGGTCGACAGCCCTTGGTGATTTCTGCGCGTAGGTACACTTCGGGCTTGATAGCCCCGCTGGGATACAGCACATCAGCGACCTCCAGCAAGGCCAATTCGGTGACGCGAACCCCAGTGGTATGTGTGAGCCACAAGAGCATCACTTCGCGCTCTGGTAAACGGCCAGTCACAGATGCTACGCGGATTAAGTGTTTGAATTGTCCAGGGCGAAGGGATGTTGCTCGGCGGATGGATGCAGTCATGGGGCTCTCTGTCAGGATTGGTGACGAATTGCGAGCGATCCTGAGAGAGTTAGCAAGGGGCCTCCTGAATAGCTTACAGGCCCGCGTGCCAGGTGTTCACGGAAAATGCTACCGCGCCTGCGGCTTGGTGGCTGGTGACAGCCAGCGCGACACGTCACCCTGTCCATCACCAGCTCCAGGGAAGACATGATCACATATCCACGGTCAGCCGATCTGCCGGGTACTGGTTCATGAACGCTGCGCTCTGCTCCGGCCGCGCGGTCAACCAGTCCGCATACGAGCCCTTGGGTAAAATCACTACCATGCGCTTTTCGTCTTGGGGTTTGTGATACGCCTTCATGAAGTCGTGATCATCTGCATTCACGGTCAGCATGGTGTAGCTGTGCAGGAGCTGGTCGGTGGACGGATCGCGCCACTGCTCCCATAGGCCCGCAATGCCCAGCAGCTCGCCGTCTGCACGGACTATACGCGTGGCAACTGCCTTGCCCGATCGCCAGTCCGGCTCATATATGGCAACCGCCGGGATAATGCAGTGTTGCGCGTGGCGCCATGCATGCCGGAACGACGGTTTCTCTGCAGCTGTCTCTGACCGAGCATTGTACGTGCGCCTGGCTATTTTACTGTCCTTGCTCCAGGACGGGATCAGCCCAAAGGAGCCAGTCAGCACCTCCATAGCTGCAGGAGATTCTTCGTCTTCGGCACGTCCGTCAGGGCTACGCAGGACTGGGCCTATGTAACCAGGCCACAAATCAAGTCTGCCTTGCTCGAACGGTGCTACTCCGAATGCCTCGGCGACCAGATGCGGTGACGGTGCTTCGTAATGGCTGCACATAGAGCCTCACTGGAACATGTAGATGTCCTACTGAGAGACGCCGCCCTGTAACCGTCCGGGCAAGTCATCTAGCGTAGCTGGCTCTATTGTTTTACGAGATTGCGCAACGATGAAGCTCAGCCCTCAATGTCGATCAGGGACTGCCGGGCATCATCACCCCAGTCAGACCCGATCAAAGCACTTTCTCGTGCTATCAACAATTGAAACGCTTGAGATTCCTTTCAAGCGTTGCTGGATAACTTAAACTTGCCGACTACGCTGCGAAGTTCATTAGCGAGCAATGAAAGCTCGTCAGCCGTTACGGCGTTGTCCTCTACGCCTTCCATGACGATTAAGCTGCTGTTTCGAATGCCGATGACGTTGCGATTGATATCCTCTGAGACCGAATGTTGCTGCACCGCCGCACTTGCAATCTGAGTGTTCATGCCCACAATTCCGTCTACTGCTTCATTGATCTGGTTCAGGCTGCCAGACGCTTGGCTCGCTGCCTGAATGCATTCCCTAGCTCGGGTTTGCCCAGCTTTCATCTGTTGAACAGCGGCATCAGTAGCGCCTTGCAACTGTTGGATGATCCGTCGAATTTCTTCTGTGGAGTTTTGTGTGCGCGAGGCCAGAGTCCGCACTTCGTCAGCCACGACCGCGAAACCACGGCCTTGCTCGCCAGCTCGCGCCGCCTCGATGGCCGCGTTGAGGGCCAGCAGGTTAGTCTGATCCGCGATGGTACTGATGACCTCGATGACACCACCGATTTCTTTGCTGTGTGTCGCTAACGCTTCGACTTTGCTTGCACTGAGCTCCACTTCGTTGGCCAACGCCTCAATAGCGGCACTTGTTTCAATCATAACTTTCAAGCCGTCGTTAGACGCACTGCTTGCAGATTCAGCGGCACGTGCTGCGCCCTCGGTATTCTGGGCCACGTCGGCAACGCTCGCGGTCATTTCGTTGATGGCAGTAGCAACCTGCTCGGTTTCAGCCTGTTGTGAGTTCATTGAGGCTTTGGCTTGGCCTATGGAGATCTCTAGTCGCTTTGCCGCATCTGAGACTGAATGCGAGCTACGCTCCACCTGGCTCAGTGAGCCAGAGAAGGCCGTTACCATGCGGTTAAGTCCCTCGCCTACATCACCGATTTCATCGTGGCTGTTGATTCGGACGCGCGCGCTCAGATCGCCTTGAGCAATACGTGCCGTCACAGCTAGGAGCTCATCAACCCCAATCCGCAGAGCCTTGTAGATGCCGACGAACGCATAGAGCAGCAGTATCGCAATGGCGATAAATAGCTCAGTGCCGAAAGTACGCTCATTACTCAGTGTATTCAGACGCTCATCAATTCGAATTCGCAGCGATTCCTGCATCTGATCCTGAGCTTTGTAAAACTGAGCAACGACGGCGTTTCCACGCTCGCCCAAGGTGTTGGCATTCACGTTTGAGCGCTTGCTCGGATCAAGGTAGTCCACCAGGTCTTTACGCAGATTTTCCAGGTCGGTAATGGCTGTTGTTACAGACGGCTGAACTACACCAGATAATTTCGGCTCTTCTCGGCGAAGCAGGGAAAGGCTCTGCTGCAACTCTTGACGCGTTAGCAGCTCCTGTTTCAACAAAGTCTGGGCAAAAATACGAGTGGTGTCGTCCAGAGGACGGTCAGCGCTAAAACCGCTGGCCAGACCGCGAATCTGTCCGACCAGATTTATTTGCCGAGGCAGACGTATAGAGCTTAGATCGATGAGGTACAACGAACCTGCATCTTCGTCCAAAATCATGCCGGAAGTGGCCGTAATGTAGTAAACGAAATTCATTAGGTCGGTTAACTGGTCGTTCCACGCGGAAAAGATCACCAAAGGTGCTTCGCCTGCTTTGGCGCGTTCAACCAGCTGCACACTAGCGGTACGCAACGTCTGAACTCGGTCTGTCGTTGCCAGTTGGGTGCTAAATTTTGCGTCCTGCGCAGCAAGAGTCGCATAGGCATCGTTAAGCTTTTCAGCATTGCGTGCTGCATTGGCTACTGCGTTGGTGTCACCGCTGAGCATGCCGTGTGTCAGCGCCCTCTGAATCATGGTTAGACGCAGGATAGGGGTGACGTCCAACAAGTATTGTTGACCCACCTGTTCATGCTTGATGCCCGTGATGCTCGTGTTCAGTGAAAGCATCGCCCGGGTGCCTAGCAGGAGCAGAGGAATCAGGACAATAAATCCCAAAATTGCGAATTTCATGGGGAATCGAACACGGTTGGTAACGAACAGGGCAGGCGCTAATAAATTCATCGGGTTCTCGATCACTCAAGGTCTGTGAGTGCTTTCTTAGGCGTTAAAAAGTGCCCATCTCTCATTTATGGTTATGAGGTAATGAAAGCATTCCAAGAGATCTTCCTCAAAAGCCGCTTACTCTCCTTTGTTACAGGATCGAATTGCCGCGCTTCTCTTGGTACGAAAACTATCGGCTGAACCGGGCGAAGCTGTAGGGAGGAATGCATGGATAACCAGCATAAAGGCTAAGTAGACCGGTAATGGCACCAGTTGGAGGTGCGTCCGGGCATCCCGTCTTGCGCAACTAAACCGGTCGCCACCTATGCGGTAGTAGCTCCGCAATCTCACTTGCCCGCTGCGTCGGCAGGCGCGTGAGGACGTCCTTCAAATAAGCATACGGATCATGGCCGTTGAGTCGCGCCGATTGGATCAAACTCATGATCGCCGCTGCACGTTTACCGCTGCGTAACGATCCCGCGAACAGCCAGTTCGAACGCCCAAGAGCCCACGGCCGGATTTGATTCTCGCACCAGTTATTATCGATGGGCACGGCACCGTCATCGAGATAGCGCGTCAGCGCTATCCAGCGTTTGAGACTGTAATCCAGCGCCTTGGCGATGGCCGAACCCTCAGGCACAAGCTGTCTTTGGGCGATCATCCAGGTATGAAGTGCGTCGGCGATTGGCGCTGCTTTTTCCTGCCGTATTCGCTGCCGATCACCCGGCTCCAGCTCTCGGACTTCTCGTTCAGCTTCGTACAAGGCCGCGATGTAGTTCAGCGCTTTTTCGGCGACCTGGCTCTTGTTGGTCACGTGCAAGTCGAAGAACTTCCGGCGGGCATGGGCCATGCAGCCGATCTCCGTAACGCCCAGTTCAAAGCCTGCCTTGTAGCCGGCAAAGTCATCGCAGACCAGCTTGCCGTTCCAACTGCCCAAGAAGGCTCGGGCATGTTCGCCAGCGCGGCTCGGGCTGAAGTCGTAAACGACCGCCGCCAGGTTGGAGAACTGACTGGTGGCATAGGCCCAGACGTAAGCGCGATGAGTTTTTTTCGCACCAGGCGTCAGCATTTGTACCGGCGTCTCGTCGGCGTGAACGACGTCGTGCGTCAGCACGGCTTCGCGCAGCGCATCAACCAGCGGCTGTAATTGCACGCCGCAGTTGCCCACCCACTGCGCCAAGGTCGAACGGGCGATGGGCAGCCCGGCGCGGCCGAAGATTTTCTCTTGGCGATACAGCGGCAGATGGTCGGCAAACTTGGCCACCATGATGTGGGCCAGCAGGCCTGCGGTCGGGACGCCTTTGTCGATGACGTGCGCCGGTACCGGCGCCTGGATCAGTGTTTCGCACTGTTCGCAGGCCCACTTTCCACGGATGTGGCGTTCGACTGTGAACACGCCGGGCGTGTAGTCGAGCTTTTCGCTGGCGTCTTCGCCGATGCGCTTGAGTGCGCAGCCGCACTGGCAGTGGCTGTTGTCCGGTTCGTGATGGATCAGTGTGCGAGGAAACTGCGGTGGCAGCGGTGCGCGCTTGGGTTGCTGGCGCACTTTGGCTTCGACAGGTGCCGGTTGCAGCGCCTCAAACTCGGCTTCGATAGCGGCGATATCCGTATCGATCAAGTCGTCGAGCAGGCTGGCTTGATCCGGGCTCAACTGCTCGCTGCGCTTGGCAAACTTGAAGCGTTTGAGCAGCGCGATCTCGTGGGCCAGCTTCTCGTTGACCGATTTGTGATGAGTGATTTGCTTGTCCATCGTCTCGACGCGCTGGATCAACTGCGCCGCCAAGGCACGCAGTTCTTCAGGGTTTAATTGATCGAGATTCGGATGCGAAGTCATGCCGCCGATTTTGCCAGAGAGGGCTAGTGGCGGCGATAGACTGATGGGCCAATTGCGCTGGCAAGCAGGCCATGGCAGGCGAATTAGAGCACCGTGATGGCTGCTCCGGAACCGACGCGTTGCCAAGGCAAGCCGAGCACCAAGGCTTGAAGTTGCTCTGCATCCAACTCGACTTCAGAGCCGTGCCGCACGCCCGGCCAAAAAAAACGTCCTTGATTCAAGCGCCGGGCAGCAAGCCAAATCCCCAAGCCATCATGCACCAGCACTTTCATGCGATTGGCACGACGGTTGGCAAACAGATAAGCACAGTGCGGCTTCGCCGCACCGAACACCGCCACGACCCGCGCCAGCGCAGTTTCAGTGCCTGCGCGCATGTCCATGGGCTCGGTGGCAAGCCAGATGGAGTCGATGCGGATCATCGCAGCAGGTCTCGCAGGAAAGCAGAACACGCCGCTGCATTTTCTGCCGGCCAACTCACCACGACTACGCCTTTTGAATGCGGCACTTCGATTCGGATCGTGGCAGGAAGGGCCTGATGCATCGGCACCGGCGGCGATGTCTTGACCGGGATGAAGGCGGTTTGAAGTGTCAGGTTTTTCTGTGCATGCACCCGAATCCATTTATGGACGAGGTTTGCATTGAGGTTGTGGGTCAAGGCGACATTGGCAATTGAAGTGTCAGGTTGGGCGCACTCAGCAATGACCTGGGCCTTGAAGGACTTGGAATAGGAACGGCGTTCTTGTGGCATGGGCGTCCGCTTAAAAAGGCTAAAAATGGTGTCCACCTATATTTGGGTGGACACCATCGCCTCAAGCGACGGTGTCAGGAAGGTGTGTTGCCCGGACGGTTACGCCGCCCTGCCCTGCCGTTCCATTTAATCAACTGCAAAGGCAAAAACAAAAAAGGGCGCCCTTGGCACCCTCTTCGTATTAGACCCGGAAACCTCTCGGCTTTCGCCTCGGTTGGCCTTGCGCGAGCAATCTTTAGTAATTCATATTTAACAATTATTAATTGCTAAATTTCGGTTAATCCAGCTTGTACCCTTGAGCTTCCAACGCATGCCTGACAATAGCGCTGACCGTCCTGTGTGCTTTTCCGGAGCGCTTATTTTCACGCACTTCGTCCTCAATTTTCTCCAGTATGCCTGGGGGCAAGCTGATCGATACGGGAACTGGCTTCCGCTTATCCGGTGCCTTTGCCAACGGGGTGGAGTCATAAGGCTTGTCAGCAAGCTCTCGGGCCAGGCGTTCAGATGCTTCCTCGCTGACCTGCCCCCTCCTATTTGCAGTCTCACTCGCCTTTTTAACTGCCATGGAACACCTCTTTCAATAGACTCTTTATCTCGTTGGCAGCTTCACGGTTTTTCCCTTCTAAAACTGACATGCCCGAAGGAATGGAGTCTTTGTATGCTTTCCGATAGAAGCCGACTGAATCCAAAGGCTTGATCTGAGGATATTCGGAAAGAAATTCCAGGAATTCGCGCCTCTCAGTGATACGAACTGCAGGGTTTGGGGAAGCCATAGATTGATAGGCATATGCCTGCAGGTTTGGGTTTAGATCTCTGCAGCGCAAGACTTGCTCTTGCAGCTCCCCAAGGGTGTCCAGATCGAGCTGACTGCATTGGTTTGGAGCAATAATGATGTCTGCCACTACTGCTCCGGTGATCAATTCACGCGAGTTTCTACCAGCGACGTCGACAATCACATAATCAAATTTCTCGCTCAGTGTTCGCAGCGTAACCGTGATGTTGTCGCGTTTTTCAATCAGGGTGATCTTCGGTTCCAGTTGTGCCGCTTCACGCTCTGCGTACCATTTCGAGGCGCTGCGTTGCGCATCCGCATCTACCAGGCAGACATCGTAGCCTTCCATTGCCAGCCCAGTTGATACGTTTACGGCAGTGGTAGTTTTGCCTACGCCGCCTTTGTTCCCGCCAACGACCACGATTGTGCCCATGGGGACCTCCTAAATTAATTCGCAATTAATAATTCGCAAATAACAATTAATAATCATCTTTGCGGGGCTTCTAGTCAAGCCCGATCCAGTGCAGATCGGTCCATACCCCTTCTCAACGATCTAGAACGACCCGTCGCTTGGCTTTGATACCGTCGATGCCTGTCGTTATAAGGATCAACGTGCCGGTAAAGCTGTTGCCTGTGTAGAAGCGGATCCACTCAGCTGCACGTGCTGCACTGGTGGTGAATTCGTTGATGATCGTAATAACACCTTCGTCATCGATGACCGCTCCAGTAATCGCATAAGAGGTCATATGCCATTCCCTTAGCCCACGATTGGACGGCACAGCACCCTGCGTATCCGAGCGGACACGCAGAGGCCATTTGCTGCAGCTAAATACAGCTTTCAGGTGATAAGGGGATGCTTACTAAGGAACGACATGAGCGACTCGGCTACGCAGGGCGCTGCAACCTCACCGGCAAACTGTTTTATCCAATAGCGATATTTAGGGTCTGCAAGGTCACGTAACAGCAAAGGACGAGCTGTGATACATTTCATGTTGAGCATGATTTTCCACCAGGTTGATTGTGCTCACGCTGGGGGTGGTTGCACCCATCCCCAGCACCTTCTTTAACTACCTTCTCCTTCTATTAGCCCATGAATGCCAGAATCGGCACGATATCCTGTGGCACGCGACCTGTAAGGATTAGAAAATTTCGCCAGATTTCGTAAGGCACGTCTTGGCTCCCCTCCTTGAACTTCCTAATCCGTCTGTCTGATGCGATGCGAAGCAATCCCGCCAGCTTTTTATCCGTCGCATACGCATCGAAATGGTCCTGGAAATGCCGGAAATAGGACCTGACTATTTCAGCGTGAGGTGCTTCCCATCCTTCGTGCTTACGCAACAGGTGAGTACGCGGAAACAAGGCCTCGTCCAGATCCTTCGGACCAGGAATGCTTGGTGCGTGCAGGTTTGCTTCGAGCTGCTTTATCGCCTCGCGAGTAGCCATCTCGAAAATCAATCTCTGCTGCTCTGGGATACCAGGTAGCTCAATCTTCATCGTTAGCCCATTAATTAATAAATCATAATTATTAATTGCCAATTAATAAAACACACTAATGAACGTAAAGACTGGGGCCTCGCGGCCCCTTCTTTACCGTGGTGACAGTTCGATACGTTGAACGTCTGAAACACGGATGTTGACCAGGTTCAGCGTCCCTGTTGCCAACCTTTCCCAGTAGCCTTGCTGATGCACATGCATCAACGCGTAGAAAAGGTAGTCAGGTAGAACGATGTCTGTTCGGTTCACCAAGACACCTATGTGTTCAGGATTGAACACTCGCCCTGGTGCGCCGCATCGTTCAGCTGAACCCCGACGAATTATCCAAAAATGAGCCTCTGGAAAATTCGTCCGGATAGTCGCTACATCTGAAAGTCTCATCTCGTTCCTCGTAGGTGGCAACGACTAGCCCCCTCAGGTTCGAGTGGCTCTCTGCGTGCCACCAACAAGGTCATATTAGGCCTATATGGGCCTAAATTCAACATAATTATTAATTAATATTTGGTAATTAATAAAATAGCAGGCCTGAGCCTGCTAATGCACAACATTAGGTTCACTTTTCCAGCGGGCATAAAAAAGACCCCTTCGCTCTGTGCAAGCGAGGGGGCCTTTTGATCACATGGCGAAGCCTAGCGCTTTTTCAAACACTCGAGTTCAACCTCAGTCAGTTGTTCACGGTGTATGTAATAGCCTTCGACCGGTGGAGGCTCATGTAGCTTTCGACCACCTTCCCCAGGAAAAATCGCAGCTATCAGCCCCACAACTGCGGTTTGGCCTTTTGCATCAGGAGATTTTAGAGCCCAAGCTGCCACTTGATAGAGAATCGGAGGATCGTTCGGTCTAACGCCGTCGTGCCGAAAAAACCAATCGTGAGTAGGCGTAATTTGCGTATAAGTCATGTGAGTTTCCTTTTCGTGTCTACGTCAACGAGCGTATGGCATACCGTATATACGGAGCAACCTTGTTAACTTGATCACTTGGCCTTTACAACCCACAACTGATCAAGCCGCGTCGTGTAGCTCTGACTCATCAGCTCACGACGCATGCCCCAGTCCGGTGTGGCCGGTACTGAACCTGTGCGCAAAGTCCCACGTCCCCACTTGCCGTTGATTGAATCCAAAGCAGCCATCAGTCGATCCGAACTCGCAGGCTGATTGGTCATGAAAAGGTCATCGGTAAATTCACCTGGTTGGCAGATATCCATCAGAAGCACTTCTGCTTTGCTGTACCTAAAGCCTGGTCGAAATATCCGCGAAACAGCCTCCGTCGCGTATTGGGTCATCACCCTCACATCGCTGGTGGGGTAGGGCAGCTGAACCAGTGCCCCATTCGCATACTTGGCCTCGTCAGGATTGAACATGCCAGTGCGGATACTCACCCTGATCTTTTTACACACGGAGCCCTGGGCGCGTAGTTTTTCAGACGCACGCATCATGTAGGTGGCCACCGCCTCCTTGATCGGCCCCAGCTCGGTCAATCGCTTGCCGAACATTCTGCTGCAGCAAATCTCCTGCCGTGGCGGCTCGATCTCGTCCAGCTCCAGGCACACGGTGCCGGCCAGCTCGCGCGCAGTCTTCTCGACGACCACACTGAATTTCTTGCGTAGCATCCAAGGATCTGCAGTTGCGAGGTCTTTTGCTGACAGGATCTGCATACCCTCAAGGTGTGCTTTCAACTTTCGGCCAACACCCCAAACCTCACCGACCGAGGTATTACGCAGCACCCAATCGCGTTTCACTGGGTCGCAGATATCTACGACACCGCCTGTGTGCGCCTGAAGACGCTTTGCCGTGTGATTGGCAAGCTTAGCCAGGGTCTTGGTCGGTGCAATCCCAACACCCACGGGAATACCAGTGCAGCGATGGACTTTGGATCGAATCGATCTTCCCAACTCGGTCAGATTGCCAGGCATGCCGGTCATGTCTGCGAACGCCTCATCGATGCTGTACACCTCGACGGCAGGAACCATAGATTCGATGATGGCCATCACGCGCTGGCTTAAGTCGCCATAGAGTGCAAAATTACTGCTGAACGACTGGATTCCGTGCCGGCGCAAAACATCCTTGATCTGGAAATAAGGTGCGCCCATTTTCACGTAGGGTTTTGCATCGTAGCTGCGGGCAATTACGCAGCCATCGTTGTTGCTGAGAACCACAATGGGCACCTTGGCTAAGTCAGGTCGGAATACACGCTCACAACTGGCGTAAAACGAGTTGCAATCGACCAGGCCAAACACCGGAGTTGGTTTCTCACTCAAAACTTGTGACGCCATGTCTCACAACGCCCCATATCGACAGTTCTTCACCTTCCAGGATGTGCCGAGGCGGATAGGCGGGGTTGGCCGACTTCAGCACCACATGTTCACCTTGCAGGATGAGGATCTTGCACAACGGCTCATTATTTACCGCAGCGATGACGATGCTGCCACTGGACGGCGTTCTCGAACGATCTACAACCACCAAGCTGTCATGAAAAATTTTTGCACCTTCCATGCTGTCGCCATCGATTTTGGCCACGTAGATATGGGGCGCACGCAAATCCATCAACCGGTCGAACGAGAAGTCCTGTTCGATGTGATCCGCAGCTGGGTTAGGAAAACCAGCAGGGATTTTGAAAGTGTAGAAAGGTATGAGCTTTCCGGACTCCGACAATCGACCGAGTATTTTGACGTTCATGATGCGAACCTGGTTAAAGGGAAAATTATCTGTATAGATATACAGTAGACGACCCATGACCGTCGCCCGTCAACTCGTACCGACCAAATGCGTGAGAAGGGATGAGAGCGCTGGTCAGGTGGTCAACTGTCGGTTGCCGAAATAAATGCGGAATTCCGGAAATAGTTTCGTGAACCGCAACGTAAAAGTGACGGCAATAAAAAAGCCGCTCGGATGGGATCCGAACGGCTGACGCTTGTTACAGCAGGTCGTCGATGCTGTCTCGCATCAGGTCAAAGAAGCTGTAAAGCCTCCAAACCCTGAGCGCGAAGTTCAATGTACGTCGCAAACGCTTCATACCTTGGCCCTCCCTTTTGGTTGGGCCATACCTCCAATGTACTTACCGGAACACGTACATTTTCGGGTACACGTCAGTGCATCCAGTGAGGTGGCCAGTCTGGGAACCCCTCGAAAAAATCCGGCACGGGACTCACTCCGTGTCGAGAGGGCATTTCGGTGATACCACGCCAGCAACATCAGCAATGCTCACCCCTGCGAAACACAGGATATCCGCCGAGTGAGCTGCCGACCAGCAAAGGCCTATTTTTCTCAGAAGCACTAGCCTAACCACTTGCTGCGCTCGCTATCACAATGTGCAAGTAACTTGCACGCCTATTCGGGCATGGATATGATGATCAAACGTCAGTGCATCCAGTGAATGGATGTCGGGCTAGCAGGCACTCACCCGCCAGCCCCTCTAAAAACCGCCACCTCGTGGCGGTTTTTTTTGCTTGACATTCCGCTCGCAATATAAAGGGCTATTAAATTCGCGTCATGCAGTTGATTTGGCCAAACATATAGTGTTCACCTGCGCTTCGCAATTCCCGAAAGCGTCGCGCTTATGTATGAGTGGCCTTGCGCTACATCATCACGTCTGTCTAAGCCACGCACGGCGTGGACGGGACCGTTTGTCACTGATCAGCTTCCGTTCTGCTCATCCGGCGCCTGTGCACATTGCGCAATGTAGTTCCGAATGTACTCCAGTACGCGATTGGCACCCTCGACAGACTCAGCGAGCTCAATCGGTCGCTCGCCATTCAGATAAGGATTGGGCTGCTCCATCCATTTGAATGCTGCCGCCTTGCTCCCGCGCACCGGAATAGCTAAATCCAGGATCTCTCGCAGCAGCTCAGGTTGCCCGTACCAAGATTCCGGTTTGATGGTCGGCTTCCTACTCTGGATGACGCGAGGCAACTGGCAAGCTGCAAGTTCGCTTGCGTTGACATACTCCCGCTTCCAATGCGCGAGCTTCACGAGATCAGTGTTCGGCGGGCGTGTGTGATCAGTGGTTGGCACAACCACGCCGATCAGCACATTGGTATGGGCTCTGATCATTTTTAGTGCCGGTGCAATGTCCGTGTCGTTAGTAACAATGACAGCATGGTCGATCTGCCCGGTGATCGCGTCGTGATAGGCCTGCAGGGCCAGGTTCACGTCACTCTGTTTCTCCTCGACCTTCCAGGCTTGGATTTCCTGACATTCGCGTGGAGCCCTGTCGGGATGCTCGGCGTCGACGATCTTCACCTTCATTTTGTTGACAGCGTAGTAGCCTTCGATCAGCTCGATTCGACCGTCGTGCAGCTTGCGCAACGCGGTGTGATAACGCGCCTGAGACGATACAGAGTCGGGAGCTCGGGCAACGGATTCCAGGATATTCGCGGTAAAGAACTTGATCGAGGGAGAGGTAAGAAGAGTCGATTGCCGAATACGGCCATCACCATCCTTGACTAGCGCGGATGGCAGGATATGTTTTTCAAAAAGGGGCAGCAGATCCAGCCACTTGTAGGGAGTGCGACGCAAGCAGCCATAGTAGAAGTTGTATCCGTCAATGTAGATTCGAGTGCGCAGAGGCTCTAGCTCAGGCGTTCCCTGCATTTCTCGTACTCCAGAAACGAAAAAACCGGCTAGCGCCGGCTTTTTCCCCCTCCAACCAGATGGTCAAGCCACGCCGGTCATAAGGGTTAGTTGTTGCGCGAAGTATTGCGCAATAGCGGTCGTAATTACAAGTGTTATTGATCATTTTTGATCATCAAGGCTCACGCAGAGTCACACTCAGCCATACGCCTGGCACGGACGTCGCTAGTCTGGCGCGCCATAACGCGTCACACTGGCCTTTGTTGTGCATTTAACGGGAGTACAGCCCATGACACCCCCCTCTGATCTGGCTGGAAGCCAAAGCTTCAGCAACGTGCCAGGCGCTATCGATCTGATGCCCCCCCAGCAACGCGACACCTTCTCGGTACTGCTTGCCGATATTGGCAAAGCGACGGCCTTGGACCAACTGTGCGAGCAGCGCGGCAAAGCCATTGGGTTCGCCATAGGGCTGCTGAGCTGCCGGGCCATTGATGGCGACCATCTGGCCTACATGAAGCGACAGGCACAGAATGCGTTCCAGCAGCGCTTTCATGCGGTACAGCCCCTAGAGGACTGACCGGAAGAAATGACCGACACATACTTACCTTAATGCATTGGAGTCATCTTATGAATTATACACCTGAGCACTCCGACGTTGCCGGTCATACTTTTACTATTGACCCAGACTATGAAGGCGTCAGCATGACCAGTCGCGCTATGTGGATTGATTGTCTGAGTGACATAGTGAGAGCAGATGGTGATTTTCTAACAACCAGCCTGGCGCGCGCCCAAGGCTTTCTGATCAACCTGCAGGTTGCCGGTTCGATTGATGCGTACGAACGGGAGCGCCTGGAGCGTGCGCTGGATACCGTTGTAGAGCGCCGCGTGAACGTAACTCCTCACGGCGAGGCGTGAGATTTACACAAATCTCGCACCTACTCCACCAACGGTGACACTCGATCACGGGTAGCGAGTAAGAACGCACGCTCTCTACGGTTAAATCGATTTTTACACTCTGAATCAACGATTGCTTCACGCAATGCCGAAATTAGCTCGTAGGCCCCTGCGTCATAGCCATTCTGTGTCAAAGCAATCTCGAACCCATCGATATGAGCGCCAGAGACAAGCGCCCGTCCGGGCAGGTGAGTAACAGGCCCAAGAACCACCTCTGGATTCTTGTGCTCATTTATGCAGATCTGGGCATCCCATGAGTGATGCCCACGGCAGCGTAATGGCCGAGCGGCATAGGCAATACACTTAGAGTCCTGCAAAGCAGGGCAGGCGACGTTAGTTCTAAGGTGCTCTTCGGTGGACAGAGAACGTACGATATCTGCTGCAGCACGAACACGCTGCTCAAAAGCACGATACGCGCTTAGATCCAAGGTCGCCTTCAGGTAGTCAATAAGACCAAAGATCTCTACCGGAGACGCTACCACACGGATGTAACAACAGTAAGAGCACCCTGTACGACAAGCGATCGCTCGGTCATCGAGACTTGCAGAACTCCGTAGTACCTCGTCAAACCTACGTAAGGTTGCGCGCGTAGCATTTTCAGGGCCATTCCGTTGACACGTAGAGACAGAAACCTCGTGTTCATTTAGGCCTAGATATCGCGCTGTGGCGATTACCTCATGTGGGTTCATAAAATCTCCATTGTCGCCACGATAACACCATAGCAACAAACCCTCATAAGCTCACTCCCCATCATGAACCATCCTCATGTTCTGTTTTTAAGGGCTCTCGGGCTTGCGGCCCCTGTGGGACCGCAGATATCTGATGTACACCGGATTGCACACCTAAGAAGCGATCATTTGGAAGCTGGCCAACTGGGGCCGCAACGAGTGAACGACCTTGTCGAGGTTGCATGGGCACAGCTTTATGGCGGTCCTTGAGAATGCTCAGAGTGGTCGGCTGGGAGACTTCCGTAAGAATGTGCGTGTAGCTGGCCACCGTTCTCACCGAAACGCCGGCAAGTGTTGCTATCGCAGAACGTACCAGCGCCTTGCCCTGATCTTGAAGCTGCCGGCACGCGGCGCGGATCTTGGATTCTGTGGCCTTGTGGCGCAGCTCGTTGGTGCGCTTGGCTGCTAGGCTCTGCCGCTCCGTGAGCGATAGGCTCCCATCGAGCTGCATCGCCCCTCGGTGGCAACGCCTATCACCGGTGTAGCGATCCCATGTCCAGCGGCCCACGGATTTGACCGTGGCGCGTATCGACGACAGGGGCAGGTTTTCCGAAAACCCCTGCTTTAGAAAGCTGTTGTGGTTGTAGGCATAAGCATCGAGCGAGCGCATGAACGACTCGAATGAACCCAGCTCGCGCTCGCGATTGACGATGCTGTACGCAAAATAACGCAGCTGCTCGAACAGGATGCAATGCCGTGAATGGCTGACCAGGTCAAGCTTTGGACCTGTGGCCCACGGCTTGACGGTCAACTCCACTGCGCTCGCCAGTTCGCCCAGTTCGTACACGTGGCTGTGAAATTCGGTCGTTTCCCACCAAGGGTGACCAGGTGTTTTGGCCACAGGGCCACCGTGGTAGTCCACGTCCGCATCGAGGCGAGCCGCAAACGCGGCATAGATCGCTTTCATGTACTGAATCGGCTTGGCCCGTGCGTTCTCGGTGGTACACACGGACGGCACGGCATAGAACAACTGGGAATGGCCGCTCTTGCGGTTGCGCACCATCAGGTTCGGCGCGGGCAACCCTGCATCGTCCCAGGCCAAGGCGTTGGCATGGTCAAGGTCGAACACCAGCCAAGACACCATGCCGGGGCGATTGACCTGCATATAGGGATAACGCAGCGCGTATTCACGAGGGCGAATGCGGGTCGCGGTTTTGTCATCGCTGCACCGCGCCATGTATGGCGCTTCCAGCAATAACCGATTGAGCGCGGTGCCGTCTTCAAAAAAGCGGGTCGGAGGCATATGGGTGCTGATGGCCATCGGATCGGCGTTGGCCGTGAGCGAGGAGGCGAGGGAATGGCTGGTTGCTTGGTCGTGACTCATGCTTCACCGCCCTGGCCAGGTCGGCCAACGGGCAAGGATGCTACACAAGGAGCCAGCTGGGAGGGCAGGGGGCGACCGTCGCCGGCGCACTGCTGCAGAAGAATCTTTTCCATAAGTCCACCGTTCAGCGGTGAACTGAAAGCTCCACTTTTGACGACTTGCACAAAGCCGCAGTGAACGCCATAATCAGCTCACGTTATGTGTGTTGGACAGGTCTCCTTCTCTCGAAAAAAGCAAGGCCTGTTCAAGTTTTTCCAAAAAGCCCCGCCGGCAAGCGGGGCTTTTTGGTTTCTGCTATTTGGCTAAATCGTTAGAAATTTTCCCGTCTACGCTCATTCGAGCATGAAAAATATGGCATCCCAGCAACGGTGGGCAGGCAAAGTGGGTGAACACTATCACCCGAATTCCCCATCCGCAATGAAAATGCCATTTTTTACAGCTGATATTGCACCGATTTTTTAGCATGGTACGAATGGCCATAGGCCTTGCAATACGTGGCTTTCAGCGATACGAGTGAAGTAATTTGTGCAACTGAAATAACTTACGTAAGTTAAAGCTCTTACTCGTCTTCCGTAAAGTCGGTGATGGGCTCAGCATTCGAAGCATTCTCAAGCAACGCAATCAGATCAGCCTTATCCAGCTCCTGGAGGGCCATGATCCCAGCACGAATCACATCGGACCGAGATATGCGGAAGGTCCGTGGCAATAGAGAAATCTTATCTATCTGCCTGTTGACGTCTTTAGACAGGGAAAAAGTAGTACGCACGAATGTAGAAGCTTTCTTACGCTTGCGCTTAGGCTCAGGGGTAGCACTAACCGGTGCAGCAGATATAAAAGCCAGTGCGGCTTCGTCGTTTGCCTTCGAAGAGGTGGAGGCCTGCTCAGGCTTACGAATCAAATCTTTCAATCCCATTTTGCAGCCCCCCAAAGCTCTGCTGCCAACGTCTCTATTTCTTCTTTAGCACGTGCGTCAGAGTGGCTCTCCAAGACTGAACATCCGTCCTCATCCGCATCGTCGTAGACATTGCGAGCCGTAGTAATAGCGTCAAGAGGTTGAATGCCGAATGAGCGGCATGCTTCTTTGGCATCCAATATCCGCTGTATCTGGCTTGGAAGGGCAGGGCATTGCGTGATCACTGCACGTACATTCAATGCTGGATTTACAGCTGTCGCCAGTCGCGCCAGGTTATCGACCTTGGGAAGGGTTTTGAGATCTCGTCGCTTGGGGCGAAAAGGGATCAACATATGAGTCGCAACCGTCATTGCTGACCGCAGCGCCTCCGAATCAGATCCTCCAGCATCGACCACAATTTGCCGGTAACGGCCACGTAAGTCTGTAAGTGTTTGACGAATATTCCCATGTGCCTGCACAACGGGAATCGCAGGTAGGTCTCCTTGAGCGGACCGTTCAGCAGCCCAGTCAGCAGTTGTGCCCTGAGGGTCTGCATCAAGAAGCAGGACATCACCTCCGCGAGCCTGCAACCAAACAGCCAGATTTTGAGCCAGACAGCTTTTTCCACTGCCGCCTTTTTCACCACCTAAAAGTAAGATCATGATCTACCCTGTGTAGCATTTATTGAAGTGACATAACTTACATAAGTTATTGGACTTTTACTACGAGAAATCTATTGCCGGTTAGAAAAGTCCCACCTCTAGGCAAGGAGGTGGGTTATCTACACGGCTCAGTCCACGCTCATACCGTCATCTTCATCCGGGGATGACAGCTCCGGTGTGCCTGCTGCGGCGGCCTGCCCCTTGGGCGTGGTCTCGGCCACTTCCCGTTCAGGAGCGACCGGCTGCACTGACCATTCGCGGCGGTTGACCGTTTTGTCCGTTACAGTGCCGTCCTCTTCGATGACCTGCACCACGACAGGCTGGGTGCCCAGGTCTTCCAAACGTACCTGGTCGCCTTGCTTCAGATCTGCGTCGCTCATGGCCTCTTCTAGCCCTACGCCCCACACCGTGCGGGGCTTACCGCCCTCAGGCTTGAGCGTCACGAAGTAGCTCATCTGGTTGTCGTCATTGTGCTGATACGGTGCTTCCCCATGCTCGATAAGCGTGCCCTCGATGACTTTGCTCCTGGACGGGGCTGTCTGGCCCGTTGCTGCTTGAGATGTCGGAAACAAACGCTCCTCCACCTCATTGACTATCTGGGCAGCCATCGCCGTGAGGTGATCCAGGTCATCGACCGACTGAGGCGAGTTTTCGACTTGCTTGTACGCAGCGACGATGCTGGCTTTGAACGCTTCCCGGTAGCTGTCGTTTTCCATGTAAGCCGTCAGCAGGGCAGCCGCTTCTGGGGTCTTGTCATCCGTCGCAATGATCCAGATGGCATGGTCTTCACCTCGCAAGCCCATGACCGTATCAGAGGCCCTGACATCCGCTTCGGACATCGGAAAATCACGACGCCATTGCGCTTCAAGCCTGACCAGCTCGCTGGGGCTCTGCAGGTCAGGGTCGTTGACCCGCGCAGGCTTCGCGGCTTCTGGGCTCACCGGTTCAGGCGCAGCGTCTGAAGGCGTTGGCACGCGGGTCGGCGTTTCTGCTGAAGCCGTTGCTGCGGAATCCACCGCCGGTTGGGCACGCTGCGCCTGCCATTGCGCAAACGCCTGGTCGCCTTTGGGCTGGCCACGCTCTGGAATGGCCAGGGTAGTCGCCACAGTCTCCACAAACGCAATGCGCTCCGACTCAGGCACGGTGTCCAGCTGGGCGGCAAGCGCCTGGCTTACCTGCTCAGCCGTTTTGCCTTCTCCATATAGGGCTTCGATTGGCACGGTAAGGCCCAGGCGATCCGCCTGGTCCCGCACGTCCCGTGTGGCGTCGTCCACGTGCCGCGGCAGATCGTTGGCAGGTCCTATGCTCTGGCCACCGCGCTCGATGTCCAGCTCTGCACGGCGATCCGCCAGGCTTTGATTCATGGCCTTGTCTGTGAAATGCACGTCAAGACCGTTCTTGGCCACCGCCTCGATCACCAGCTTTTTGAATTCAGCAGTGCCATTGATCGTTAGTGTGCTGCCGAACCGTTCTTTGGCCAGTTGGAGGGCCACGGACACTCCTGACTCGGTAATGCCCGTGCGGCGCATGGAAATGGTTGTGCCCGTGTCGACAAACAGGGTCTTGTCGGTCTGTTTGTCCAGGTAATGCACGTTCTGACTGAACTTGGCCTTGCGCGTGTAAAGATCCTTGGCGCTGAGGTCGCGAGCCCGCTCACTGGCGGCGGCTGGATCAACCTGTTTGGCGAAACGATCCATGACCCGCTTCACCTGGTCACGCACGCCTTCACGACCTGGGCCCCGCGCGCCGCTGATACTGAAGCCTGGGTCTTCTTTTTCATCGTTTAGGAGATTGCGTATGGCTGCACTGCCCATGAGATTTACCTCGATATTGGGTTGGGGTTTGTGGAACTGTTCACGTGCTTTGAGCCGCTCGAAGGTCAGCACGGATACCAGCTGCGCCTTGTCCTGGCGGGTTAAGCGTTTATCGGAGAACACGGCGCGCCTGAGCGCGTAATATTGTTGATCGATCCGGCGTATGGCCTGGCGATGATCCGGAGCAATCTGGTTGTGCTGCGCTTGCCGCGTGAAATACGCGGCCACCGTCGAGGCCTGCCTGTTAACGGTCAGGGCCTTGATCGAGGCGCGCTTGAACACCAGCGCCTTGTTTGCGGGACGTTTGAGCGGATCGAACAGCATCCGGCCGCGCTGCTCGATGTCAGCCACCCTCGCGACCCGGTGAGGGTTCTTGGCGTAAGGCGGGACGACAGACCCTGGCCGCCATTGGCGGGGAGGGCGGGGCTTGCCTGTATTCTTGGGCCTGCGTCCGGCGGTAGATCGGCCAGGCGTTGTCGTTGCAGTCGTCGCCTTGGGCACCTGGCTGGCCACCTGCTGGTGGCTGGATAACGCGCCAGGCGTGGATCGATAGAACACCAGCGCGTTGTCAGATGGCCGCTTGAGTGGATCGAACAGATGTCGGCCACGCTCCTCGATGTCAGCAATGGTGGCCACGCGATGAGGGTTCTTCGCGTAAGGCGGGACTACGCGTCCTGCTCGTACTCGGGCGTTTCGGGGTTTTCCACCTCCGGCCCGGCGTCGGGCTGTAGCGCCTGCAGGCGTTGCTGTTCCCGTTGCTTGCGGAGAAACGGCGGCATGTCCGCTTCCTCCTCTTCCGCGCTCAACTGTGGACCCGCCCCCTCTTCCCCGTCTTCCTCCTGGTACAGTTGGTCGCAATCCAGAATCTCCTCCTGATTGCGGCTGTCCCAAGTGAACGTGTGCATCACTGGGCAGTAACAGCGCACCGTCACGGCTTCGGGCCGATCCGGCTTGCCGGTGATCTGCCACATTGCTGACGGACAGGTTTTGCAAGCCATCGGCAGGCTCGGCAGTGCGTCGCCCCGTAGTTTCAGCAGGACTTCGCTGGTGATCTCTCTGTCGTTGCCCGGTGTGTACTGTGTCATTGTGTTCTCCATGGACTTGGTAGAATTTCTGCTCGCGCTCAGCAAGCAACTGCTGACGCTCTTCTGGGCTGGAAGCCACATAACGTTTGCGAAACGCCGGTGTCGCCTTTTCCACATACTTGATTTCCATCGCCCGTTGCGGCCATTCAGTTAACCGCTGGGCAATGATCGCTTTATCAAGCGGCTCCTTTTTCAAGTCGCGTCTGACGATAAAGTCATCGTGAAAGATGGTTTCTTTAAGGTTGGTAAACTTTGCATCACCCGGCAACTTGACGGCCACGTACTCATTGTCTTTGCCCTGGTTGCGGATTCGCGTCTCTCCGTAGGTGGCCGCCAACTCGTAGAATGCGTCACGGGTGGTAACATTCTTTTCAATTACCTTCTTAACCAGCGCTTGCTTGAACTCACGATTCTTACCGTAGAAGTCATCGCCCTTGTACCGAGACAACACGCTCGCAGCATCAGCAATGTCTACCCGGACATGCTCTCTGGGGGACGCAAGGCTGTACTTCTGGTTTAAGTATTCCTGGAAAGCTTCAAAGTACTTCTCATGATTCTTATAAAAGCCCACGGGATTGGCTTCATTGCCACTAAGCAAGTTAATTCGCGGCACGATCACATGAACATGTGGTTTGCGCTCGACAGGCTTGCCAGTCTTCTTGTCAGTTACCCACTTGATCTTCGGTAAATGCGCTTCTGCATAGAAATTGAATTCTTCCGCTTTATACGCATACATGAGAAACTGTTTAAATTCGGCTGTAACAGCTTTAAGCGTAGATTCGGCCACAGCGTCTTCACGAAAGCTAAGCGTGAACGTCAAGTAACGGTCCTGGCCGCGATCAGGGATGCTCTCATATATAGAACGGGTTAAATCGAGGTCGCCGGATATCACCAGGCGATGATCCAGTTCATCACGAGTGAACTCACGCCCTGACTTATTGCCTTCTTCGAGATATTCCTGTGCACCAATGTTGTACCCACTGGGCCTAATCAGCATCAGAGACCCCTGCTAACAGCAGGGCCTCAATTGAGGTCAACTTATTCAGCCAGAGGATGTACGTCTTTTCAGAAATGACGCCACGGCGGTGTGCAGCATTCACCTGATGGGCCAACTGGTTAATGTTGTTGCTGGTTTTGTTATAGAAGAACAGCAGCCGATGATAGTCCTGTGGCTTGGCCGCTTTAACATTGAAGGTGAGTTTGGCATTGATAAAAACGTCACGCAGGAACTCGGAAGTCGTCATGCCTGCGTCCTTGGTCTTCCTGAGTATCTCGGTGTGATCATCCTCACCCACACGCAGGGTCAGGACACGGGTCTTTGGGGGCTGCTCAGCCATGGGGCCTCCGACGATGAATAACGTGACTGATTTACTGACTGATGACTAACAACAAGCGCAGCGCTAACGCTCTGCGGGGTTTCAAAGGGGTTTCCCCTTTGGCACGGCGATGTATTCGGGGGGGCGCTTCATCCCCCCGTATACATCGGTAACGTGCCTGTTTAGCGAATTCGAGATAGGGAGTCAGCAGGGTGAACCTGCGGGTTACATCAGAATTGCATCTGAAACGCTCGGGATTACATCAGTATTACTTTAAATTGCGTTTTTCTACATCAGTGTTACGCTCGAATACGACAGTTTTACATCACATTTACATCACTAAGAACGCAGCAAGAGGCAAATCGTGGCTCAAGAAACCGAAAACCGGCGTGAGGCGTTGGCAGAACTGGCCCAGGACAGCAAAGCCAGGTCCTACACTGCGCAAATCCGCGACCTGTATGACGTGATCGAAAACGCCCTGAGCTCAGGTGTGAGCAGGACGGTGATTCATCAGAAGCTGGTGGATACCGGACTCGATATCAGCCTTCGTCACTTCGACCAGGCGCTGTACAGAATTCGTAAAAGCCACAAACGAGCCGGACAGGTTAAACACCCCCTGCCTGAAAAAAGCGACAGCGCAGCGATCAGAAATACCGCGTTGCCAGATAGCGATAAGACCACACCAAGGGCCAACATCAGGCAAAGCATGAAGCAGATCAGGGAGGAGGTGGAAAACACGAACTGGGCCGAAGTCATCAGTGACGCGAACAGAACTTCAAAGCCATGACAGGGGTATGGTTGTTAGTTCCGTAGTTACGGCGTGAACTGTTTTTTAATGGCAGACGGTAGTGTATCAATGACCGCCTGCTGTTTTTTGTATTCGTGATAGAACCATCGATTGGTCTCATTAACGTCCTGAGCCTTAATCGCTACCCAACCCATTGCACACACTACCGCGATGCTCACGGCCACAAATCCCGCCAAGACGATGTAATTGAACCGTGAAGCCTGTGTGTCACGGAAGTTACCGGATAAAGCACTTACTCGCTTTTCCAAGTCATCGATTTTGATCGCTGCGCGCTGCAATGCAGGTTCGAACACTCGCTCTAAACTCTGGTGAATGGCAGTGGACATTTCCAAAGCAACGTCCACACCTGCTTTGGCGGCAGTCGCTTGAATGACTTCCTTTGTCGTTTCTTGCAAAAGCAACGCCGTGTCTTCCGCATCTTCTACAGCGTCGGCCACAATATCCAGAGAATCCCTCATCGATAGCTCAAGCAACTGCGGTATGCGTTTTACATCATCGTGCAAACGACCAACATCGCTCAGAAGCTCAATGATCAGGGCATCACGCGCAGTAGTTGGGACAGCTTCATGTCCACTCATTTGATCACCTCAATGCCAAACAGCGCTGTGAATACCGCATCAAGCTTGCGATTGACGCCTTTACACAAGAGTTTCAGTCCGTACATATCGGACCAACGATCACGCTCTTGTGCGCTGGCATCTTTGTCCTTCAGAAGTGCTTTGTAGTCGGTGTCATCGTCCATGACGCTTTGCATTGAAATGCGGTGGATAGACAAAGCGTCAAACAATTCTGATTCGAACACGGCACATTCTGGGTTCAACGTGAAGACACTGCCGCGCTGGTGAAAAGCAAAAAGAATTGGAAACTCTGTTTTCACATCTTTTTTGACACGATTGAACAATACAAGAATCTTTTCAGGAGGTACGCCCAGAGAGGCGAGGCTGCCGATCATGCTGACTGTTTCTTTTTGCTCCTTGGTGCCCGAGGTGACAGGGATCACGAAGTAGTCAACTTCTTCATGAGCTTCGTCAAACTCCTCCAGGTTGGCCATAAAGTCTTCAACGTTGGACGCTCCAACATCGATGATGGCCTGATCCTCAAGCATGAGTCGTTTGAACAGCTCGCGGAATGCGTTGCCGCGCAGCTTCTCTACATCCAGGCCAAGGTTCTCTGCCGTTTCGTTGATTGACTCAATGGCATAGAGCGGCGCACCGCCCATTCGCGGCCACAACAGGTTGGCGGCGATGGTAGTTTTACCAACGGTGCCGGTGTAGTTAATGACGACGACTTTCTTTTTGATCGCTTTCATCTGGGTAATCCTTGAATAGAGGGGGTCGCACCGGGTAATCACTACTCGGTGTGCTTGATCTGAAATTTGTTGATGCCGGGCGGTTTGAACACCAAGGGCGCGGCCCTTGTAATCCCGCAACGGCCGCGTTGACCTCGGGAGCGCGGGGTGGTGAAGCTACCCCACACTCCCAAGGTGAGCCTTTTCTGAACGAGGTAGCGTCAAGTGTGCGCTGCGCCCGTGCTTCCGTTCGCCGCGACGATAGAGCGCGTCACGACGAGCCGGGAGCGCGGCACCTGACGTGGGCAAGATCGCTGTGTGGGTGGGTCAGACCAGCATCCAGTTGAACCGGTAAGGGTCCATGAAGGGGATATCGGGATCGGGGCCGTCAAAATCCCCGGCAGGTTGCGGTGCAGGCGCTTTGGCCTGAGTCTGCTTCCCTGATGCACGTGGCGGTTTTGGTGCAGCTTTGCCTTTGCCGGACGATTTTTCCAGTGCCGCCTGTTGGGGGGCTTGTTGCCGAGGGGGTTCCTGATGTTCGCTGTCAGCGCTGCCGTGGCCGTTCTGCCCTTGTTGGGAGTCGCCCTGTGGACGGCCACCGAGCAGCTGCATGGTGCCTTGCATGTCCACGACGATTTCCGTGGTGTAGCGTTTGATACCGTCCTTTTCCCATTCGCGGGTTTGCAGCTTGCCCTCGATGTAGACCTGCGAACCCTTGCGCAGATATTCGCCGGCAATTTCTGCGATCTTGCCAAACAGCGACACGCGGTGCCATTCGGTCTTTTCGACCTTCTGACCGGTCTGTTTGTCAGTCCATTGCTCACTGGTGGCCAGGCTCAGGTTGGTTACCGCCGTGCCGTTGGGCAGGTAACGACAGTCAGGGTCTTGTCCGCAGGTGCCTACCAGGATCACTTTATTGATTCCACGCGCCATGATGCGCTCCTTCTTCAATGAGTTCTGAAATGGGGTGTGAAGGGGTGTGAGAGACCTACGGACTTACCAAAAGGCGTCCATGGCGATACGTTCACAGCTTGCCAGTTGCGCTTCATGTTCCTCGTGGAAACGCTCGTAACGGTCCATGTGTTCTTCGCAGAATCGCTCCAGGGCGTCGGGCTGTAGGCGCGGCGAATAGATCAGCGCCGGTTCGGCGTCGTCATCCACAAACTGCTCGGTACCATCGGGAAACATCAGTCGCCCCACACCTCCTAGCAAGATTTCGACGGCAGTGGTGTGGGGGGCGTTTTTGCTGGCGTCGGGGTCAAAATGGATTGTCGTGTTCAGCAGCTCGCGGCCCCGGGCCGACGACTGCGCAGCTGGGGCCAACATCAAAACTGTTGTGCCGTCTGCCCACAGCTCAAACTCTGCAAAACAGGTGTCGCAATCCACTGGACGCCAAGTCATTTCCCACCCTCTGACATTGACGATATCGACGGTTGCGGGGGTTTCGCAGTTGGGGCACTGCGCAGTCATCGTTTCCCCAGGTGGCCACTGCGCAATGCGCTCGGTAAAGGTCTGTGCAAGCCAATTAGCGTCCGCAGTCAGGACAGTCACGTCGAATGGGTCTTTCATCAGCGCCTTGATGATCTTGGCCACCCAACTCGGATGTTTCGCCATTTGTGCCTGAGCGTGTTCAAGTGCCTTGCGGCCCAATGCCACGGCTTCAGTATCGTTGCCTGGAATCTTTGCTGTTACTGCTACAGCCTGGGCCTGAAGCGCTTCAAGGGCGGCATACGCTCCCTTGGGTAATTTCTCGTCTGACATAGCAAATGCCTCCGTTGAGGAGAGGGGTCATGCGCGCGTGGGTTTGCGGCCGTATACGAATTCCAGCTTGGCTTCGTGATTGAGCTTCAGGGCCGCTTCAAAGGACTTGCCGGTTTTCTTGCTGTGAAAACCCTTCAGTACACCGGTCTTGCCCGTCGTCAGCAGCGCCTCGATCTGGCCGGGGGACAGCATCTTGCCGCTAACTTCCGGGTAGAACTTGAAGGCGCAGGCGCGACAGCCGATCACTCGCGGGGTGACAGCCAGTTCACTGCCGCACATGGGGCACTGCGCGTTCAGGCTATCCAGTACCGGCTTACCGTCGCCTTGCACTTTGCCCAGATCGATGTTCTGCACCTGGTCTGCAATGAAGGACTCCAGCTCGTCCAGGAACGCGTCGACGGTCAGTTCACCGGCCTCGATCATCTGTTGCTGTTCATGCCAGAGCGCGGTCATGTCTGGCGTGGTCGCAATCGCTGGCAACGCGGCGATGAACTCCAGACCCAACGCGGTAGGGATCAGTTTTTTCTTTTCTACCGCGTAGAACCCACGCTCCTGCAGCTTGGCCAGAACCGCGCCACGGGTCGCCGGAGTGCCGATGCCACCGTTCTCGCCTTTCTTGCCCTGGTCACGATCGATCAGCAGCTGCTTGATGCGCGGGTCTTTCACATACTTGGCGACTCGCCGTAGGTCCTTGAGCAGCTCGGCTTCCGTGTAGAGCGGCAGGGGCTTGGTCTTTTCCTTGGCCACCGTAATGCCGTCGCATACCCCGGCGTCACCGACTTTCATATCCGCCAGCGCATCGAAGGGGCTCGCAACCTCGGCAGCGTCTGATGCGTCTTCGTCTTGCTCGTTTTCTTCAGTGACCTGCGCCGTCCAGCCGGGCTGCGTCACTTTGGTGGAGCGCGCTACGAAGGTGTGTCCGTTCACGCCAAAACGCACCTCGGCGCTGAGGTAGCGTTTTTCGGGCAAGAACTGCGCGACGTAGCGTTTGACGATGGCCAGGTACACGGCGCGCTCTTCGTCACTCAGCTGGGCAATATCGATCTTCACTGCCGTTGGGATGATCGCGGTGTGCGCCGAAACCTTGCTGTCGTCGAAAGCCCGGCTTTTGCGTTCCGAATTTACTTCGGTGAACATCCCGGCTAGATCCGGCAGTGCCTGGCTAAGCAGGCTCAAGGTCTCCGGAGCCTCGGCAAATTGTTCGTCGGACAGGTAACTGCAATCGGACCGGTTGTAGGTGATGGCCTTGTACTTCTCACGCAGCGCCTGGGTCAGGGCAAGGGTTTTCTCGGCATCAATGCTGTGGGTCTTGCTCATGTACACCTGCAGGTCGAGCAACGCGAACGGCAAAGGTGCCGGGGTTTGCTTCTCCTCAACACGGGCCTCGATCACGTCTGCAGGTTTCTGCCGGCACGCATCGGCCACCTGAGTGGCATACGCCTCGTCGATGATGCGGTTCTTGTCATCAATTGGGGCATCAGCAGCCACCACGAGGCGGGCCTGGGGACGACTGTTACCAAAGGCCAGGCTTGCCGCTACCGTGTAGTAAAACGCACTGGCGTGACTCTTGTTGGCCAGGTAGCGGTTCACGATCAGACCCAGAATCGGGGTTTGCACGCGACCCACCGACAACACGCTTTTGACACCCTTGGCCCTACCGGCCAGGGTGCAGGCGCGGGTCATGTTGAAGCCGTACAACTGATCACCAATGCTGCGGGCCAGTGCCTTCTGGAACAGGCCGTAAAACTCGGTGTTGTCACGCAGGCCGTCCAAAGCTTTGCGGGCGGCATTGGCGTTCATGTCGTTGATCAGGATGCGTTTGACAGGCGCGGTGTTGCCAAAATGCACCAGGACCTCGTCGACCAGCAGTTGGCCTTCGTCGTCCGGGTCACCGGCGTGGACGATTTCCGAGGCGCGACCGATCAACTGCTGGACGATGCTCAGCTGGTCCTTGGTTCGTGCGATGGGCTGGTACTTGGCCGGGCGCAGCTTCAGAGGCAGGTCGGCCTGAACCCAGTTTTTATAATCGGGGTTGTGCACCTCAGGCGGGGCCAGTTCGAGCAGGTGGCCAACGCACCAGGTGACGATGTCGTGGCTGCCACACTCGAAATAGCCGTCCTTACGTATGACGGTGCCCAGCGCCTCGGCAATGACCTGGCCCAGGGCAGGCTTTTCCGCAATGAATACTCGCATGGTGTTCTCCTTGTCAGGATCTGGGGCTTATCCCCGGACCTTGCCGAACTTGTCGTTGATTTTTTGGGTGTAGCTCTGATCAGCACCGGGGCAGCTGTTGAGGTAGTCCTGGCGCGCCGTGGCGGTCTGGCTCCATTTGATGTTCCCGTGCTTCTTGACCAGGATGCTGAAGTAGTCCTGTTCGGCGCTGCGGCATTCGCTGCCACCGCTGTTGCCGGTGAACTTGCCGTAGAGGCACAGCACGGACTTGCACGGATCACCGGCGAAAGCTGAGCCACTGCCCAGCAGGCACACTGCGAACAGCGCGCAGACCCGCGTTTTGCCGCGACCGCGCACGGCGTTGCCGGCGGCCTGACCCTGGCGGTCAGCCGTTTTGCTGTAGGTATTCATGTTTTTGCTCCTGCAGGCGCTTGGGTGCGCCGATGGGGGACTACATCGGTTAGCGGGTATCGTGAGCCTGCATAGGCTCAGGATCCGGCTCGACCTCGGGAGGCAGAGCCTTGTCCGCTTCGACCTGGACGGGTTTGGACGCGGTCTCTTTGGGGTTCCAGCGCTGCCGTTGTTCGGCCTGCATAGGCTTGGTGTCGGCCACTGCCACCCTGGCTTCGACGGTGCGGACCGGCACGGTGAGCGCGTCGATTTTTGAGGCATCACCGACAGGCAATGGCGGTGGCGGCAGCTTTTCTCGCGACTTGAACACCTCTTCCTCGTAGTAAAAAATCTTGCGAGCCAAAATCTTAAGGGCGGGCGTAGTTTTGGTTCCTTGTACGAAGATCAACTGTTTGTCATAAGGCAGCTCGTTGATGTCTTGGGGCAGCATCAAGGGCCGGGGCTGTTCGCTGTAACTGTCTGTTTGGCCTCGCGCACCCACCTCGTGCTTTTGCCTGTTCAACGACTGGTTATGGACGCGCACCGTGGTGTTGCCCAAGCGCCTGCTGTACTCCTCGGCCAGCTTGATATCACCAGGGGCGAACACGATTTCGTTGTGAATCGCCTTCATGATGGCGTTGGCAGCTTCCTCGCCATAAATAGCGCGCAGCTGATCCTTTCCCTGAAAAATGAAGAAGAACCTCAGCCCCGCGCCTCGGGTCAATGCAGGCGCAGTCTCCAAGATTTCAATACGGCCCATGATGGCCAGCTCATCCATCAATAGGGCCAACTGGTACTTGTAGCGAAGCGTGCCGTCTGCACAGTGGCCGCCTTGCTCTGGTATGACTTTGGAGTTGAGCCGTATGGCCTGGGTGAAGAACAAATTCATCAGCGGGCCATACTTCTTCAGCGAACCCTCGGTGACGCTGAAGTACGCGGTCATCTTTTCTTCACGGGCTTTGGACAGGTCGATGTCGTCCCCTGACACTGCCCAGGCCACCGTCTTCTCGGCATACACCGACAACACGTCGCGCACGATGTCCACGGTGGTGGACCATCCGCTGCTCTTGTTTTTCGAGGCCTCAAGTACACCGTTTAGCTCGCGCAGTGTTTCAACGGTCAATGCATTAGGGCCGGTGCTGCGCAGCTCGATGATCTGTTGGGCCCACGTCCCCATCCCGGTACCCAAAGAGCCAATTTCATAGGCTTGGGGCAACGTGAAAGGCATGTCCGGCGTCTCCATCAGAAACAGCAGTACGGCGGTGAAGACGTTGCCCGCCTTGTTGTACCACTCCTGGTTCTTGGGGTTGTCGGAGACGAACAGCACCCTGGCAATCGTGCGAATCTCCCCCAGCCGGTAGAGTGGATCGCGGTTGATCGCGCTCAGGGGGTTCCAGCGGTGCGTTTCCAGGCGTTCCGGCGAAAAGCGGTAGACCTTGTGACCTGCTGATGCACGAAACCCCGAGGTGATTTCCCAGTTTTCGAATTTCGGATCGTTGACCACCATTGAATCGGGGTAACTGAGCAGGTTCGGGATCACGGCCCCGACTCCTTTCCCGGTGCCTGGTGGTGCGGCCAGCATCACGAACTGTTGCCCGTAACTGGCCAGAAACGAATCCTCAGTGGGGTGCTTGCCCAAGAGGAACGCGGGATGCTCATCGATCCGTTTTTGTGGGTTGGTCGGGCTGATGGGTTTGGATTTAGCTCTGGCCATCAGCGGCTCCCTGCTTGACGCTCAATCGCCTGGGCTTCGTTGCTTTGGGCCTGAAGGCTTTGTTGCAGGGCTATGGCCACCTGCTGATTGGCCTGGATCTGCCTGAGCGATGCATTGATCTCATCGAGCTTTGCGAGTGCGATATAAATTCCCCAAGCTGCAATGAAGACAACGCCCAGCGCAATGGGCGAGGGCAAACCCAAAAAGAGAAGGGGTTTCGATTCTTTTGATTGTTCCATTGGGGCTCTCCTGCAAGGTGCTTCCGGACACAGCTCGCCTACAGGCGGCTGATAGCCGTCTGCGTGGCGGTGCATGGAAAGGTTTGAAAATGCGTGAGTATCAGGGGCGATGCGGGTGCAATGCCTACTTGCTGGTGTTCTTGTACTCGCCTTGATACTCGAACTGGCGCAGCTCGCGGTTGTTGGCAAAACGGGCATCACCGTGCAGCGAGGTCTTGGGATTCAAGCCTATGAAAACGGCCATCAGCGTGATGCCGACCGGCAAGAAGGTGAGGGCAGCGGTCACACACCATGACCACGGCACATACAGCATTCGCATGTCGTTCCAGGGCAGCTTGCGGGCATCCCACAGCGTGTCCCAGGACAAGCCCGCAAAGTGGCCTTGAGTCAGGTGCAGAAACATCGCCCCCCCTGCGTACAGTCCGATCACGAAGCACACAGCCATCATGAACACGATTGATAACGAGACTTTCCACCACATGGCGCTCTCCTAGGCGGCTCGTAGACGCTGGCCATTGAGCAAGGCCAGCTTGTGTTGGGGTTCGTAATGCACTTCTTCGATGTAGGTATCTTCCATGTACACCACCACGTCGAACGAAGTCCGTACCAGGCGTTCGATGTACTCGTAATCCAAGCCTTTTCCGATCTCCGATTGCTTCACCAGGCCGCACACACGGGCATAGCCAGCTTCACTGTCGTTGGCATGCGCGGTGGTCACTGTGCCCTTGGTGCCGGTGTTTAGAATCTCGATGAAATGCCACACCTCGTCACCCGTCAGCTCGGCCAGAAACAGGTGGTCGGGCTTCATCCGTAGCGCGCTGGCCACCAAGGCTTTGGGCGTCACCACATGGCCATAGAGCAGATGCACATGGTTGGGATGGAAGGGCATGGGATCCTCCAGTATTTCCTGGATAGTGATCATGCGGCGGTTGACCGGAAACATGTCGATCAGCGACTTGCCGTAGGTGGTTTTACCCGAGCCAGGACCGCCAAAGATGATGATGTTTTGCCGATGGGCGATGGCGATTTCCATGAACCGGTGCCAGTGGCCAGCCGCATGGGCCTCCTGCATGTCGCGCTGCCAGTCTTTCAGGGTA
This sequence comes from Pseudomonas sp. CDFA 610, assembly GCF_021147865.1. Taxonomy (NCBI): domain Bacteria; kingdom Pseudomonadati; phylum Pseudomonadota; class Gammaproteobacteria; order Pseudomonadales; family Pseudomonadaceae; genus Pseudomonas; species Pseudomonas sp. CDFA 610. The sequence goes on along the minus strand of NZ_JAGTPM010000018.1, from coordinate 15,804 downwards.
AGTATCGGTGAAGCGATGGCCCTGGCCCGGTCATAGCGGCCACTGTTGACGTAATCCATGTGGGTGAAGCGATCCAAAGAGGGTTTTCGAAACGTGGTCGACAGAGTTCCCTTTTCGCATGCCGGGGCCATGACAATCTGGCCCCGCTCCCCGCCAGGCAGCTCCACCGTGTGAATCGGTGAATGAGGGGCCAGCACGCGGTAGTTCAGCGCGCAGAGCGCATTGGCCAGCCGCCAGCACAGGTTGTAAGTGAGCCAAGGCGCTTCCTCGTATTGCCAGCCGTTTGGACCGTCCACCCACAGCTCGTAAGGCCGGTTGATGGCCACGTCCTTGGTGCCCTGACGATTCAGGCGCTCAGTGACGCCTGCCTGGTCGAGGAAGTCCAGGACCAGGGTATCTTCGGTGAGTCCTTGTTCTTGCGTCATGAATACTCCTTAGCGGTTCTCGAAAACCGATGAAAAGTCGATGTCGCGGGCCACGATGACGGTGATGACCGTGCCTGGAAGCAGTTTCCCGGTGTCCGGAATGTTGATGGTGCTGTCCAGCGCCTTGTTGGCCATGCTCTCCACGTTCTGCTCGCTGTTGTTCACCGTGTAACCTCCAGACCCGGAGCTTTTCTGCGTCGTGTTGGACGCGGCCTGAAGCGCGTCCTGGATGAACGACAACATCACCGCACCGCCAAAGCGCTGCATGTAGTGACGATCAATCCAGGCTTCGGTCCCGCTGGCTCCCATGGGGCCTGCACCCAAGCTGTCAATCTTGGCCCGCACACCCGATTGGGTTTCGATTTCGGTCCAGGTGGTGAACACGCTGGTTTCGCCTGGCCCAACCTCAACCGTCTGTTCACCGGTGAGCTTGTCACCTGCAGCCGCAATCACCGTGGAGCCATCAGCGGAATACAGCGGATCGGTTAGGCGACAATCCACCATCCCTGGGTGAGTGCTGATGATTTCGGTGTATAGCGCGCAGCGCGTGTAGGTGTTGTGGCTGACCAGGTACTTGCGGTTCGGTGCCAGGTACGCCCTGGCCGGGGTAAAGGTGGTGCCGCCTAGGTTGCTCAGGCTGCTGCGTTTTCTACTGGACGATTCACCGCCCAGGTCGCCGCTCGATCCGCCAGGAATACCGTCCAGTAGTGAAGGCATCCCGGAGGGCTGATTGGTGGACGGCTGTTGCGGCTGTGTATCCGCAGCGCCGGTGCCCATCGCATCTTCCGAGGTGACGAACAGCTCTACGCCTAGCTTGCGCTGCCGGGGAGTCAGCACCACGGGTTGGGGCTGGCCGGTCGCGCCAGGCGGTGGCGGCGCACTCGCGGCGGGGCCTTGACCGGTCTTCCCACGATTGGCGTCTTCTTTATCCTTTTGCTCTTTCGCCAATCGCTCTCTTTCCTCCCGCGCTTTGTTTTCCTCGGCTGCTTTGTCGGCGGCCAGCTTGGCCTCCCGAGCCTTTTTCATGCTGTCGTCGCTGCCCAGATTCACGTCCAGGGTCGCGTCCTTCTTGACCTTGGTTTCATCGACCTCGGAGCCGGTGGTTTTCATCTGGGAAATGGTGAAGTACCAGAGTCCGGCAATCCCCAGCAGACCTAAAAACACTAGCCCGACCAGGCCCAAATAAAGCGTCTTCTTATTTTGGGTATCTCCTGTGCGTTTGGCCCGTATATCAAAGGCCCCACGGGCCTGGGTGCTGGCTTGCTCGGATGCCGGGGCATGTTCCGAGATCGCTGCTGGCTCGGGCGGCCCTATGCTGTCCGACCCTGGTGTGCTCTCCGGAGTTTGGTCATTGTCATTGTTCTGCATGCTTGAGCTCCCGAATCTCGCCGGTGGTGGTCCCGTTGAAGTTGTACCCCGTGTTCACCTGGGCAGTAGGCCGGGCCTCTACAAGCAGGCCGTTAAGGCGAAAACGAAACAATCGGCTGACCCCATGCACCACGACCACGTTCTGTTCATTGTGCATGTCGGCCACCGTTTCGGTGCCGTCTGGTAGAACCTGGTACAGCGTCGGACGAGGGCCATTGCCGGTAAAGCGGAAGCAGGTCAGCATGCCGTTGTCCCAGCCCTCATACGGCCCTATGGACTTGCTCTCTGCGTTCGAGCGCTTTTGATAGGGGCCGTTTTGCACCGGGCCGTCGCAGGGATTGCCGAGGTCACGGCGTACATCGCCGGTCTTTTTCGGCGGCGCGGGGTAGGTGAAGCGCAGCGCGTAAGTCATGTCCGCAGCCCGGTTCACCAGTTTCAGTTCCAACAGGTAGGTGTGCCGATTGGTGTTGATCACCAGGTTGGTATTGGGCTCCTGGTCGGTGATGGGTTTGATGGCCACCAAGTTACCGGCCTTATTCGGACCGATGGACCAAGCTTTTGGATCGCCTGACACCATCAAGCCCGAGGCCTCATTGATCGTCTCGTTGGCCGGAAGCTGAACCAGCGAGGTACGACCCACCGAGGCCTGGATGCGGTACACGTTGTCCGGGCTGTAAACAGCGGTCTGCACGCGCCGGTCCAGTGCCGAGCCGGTACCCATGCTCTCGGCAGAGGCGGGCAGACCGGACGTAAGAAGCAACAAGGCGGTGAGGCCTGAAGCGGCTTTATTTACCATTGGACACCCCCACTTCCTGGGTCAATGTGTAGGCCTTGATCCCGAAGCCACGGGGGTTCAGCCACTGGTCACCGGCTTTTTTTGCGGGGTTTTTGTAGTCGTAGGTCACTGTGGCCACCCAGGTCACAGGGTGCAGCTGAGGATCGGGGACGCCATTGCGGTCCAGCACGGTTTTAGTGATCCGCACCTGGGCGGTGCCTTCCCGGTCTTTGCGTTCCAGGAAGTTGATATTGTTGATATCAGTGCGTATCTGCCGGTTGGTCCCCAGCACTTCCAGATAGCCTTTGGAGGACAATTGGAAGTTGCGGTACTCGGCAAAGGTCTCGTCATATGACATCAACTTGACCATGCCGTAATTGGCATCGTTACTCGAAAAGTTGTAGCTCTCGCGAAAGCGCGTATAGGTAGAAAGCCAGAACTCGTCATCGATCTGCTCCGGTGGCTTGCCTTTGTCATCGGCCCACACCACGTCCGTGTAGCCGGAGTTTCTGTCTACACGTACAAGGCCAAGTTCTACGGTCTTGAGCGGGGTCAGGCCCATCACGGCGGCGACTGACATGACGGCAATTGCCCCGAACACATAATTCAACCGCGTTGCTCGTTTGGTCTTGGCCTTTTCATCGGCAGCGATGTGTTCCTCGAAAAACCGCGCTGCATGGATAAATGCCTGTTCGGCCAGGCTGATTTCTTTTGCTGTAGCCGCATCGATGCTGGTACGGGCGGCCAGTTGCCGCTCCTGGTCGATCACGTCCTGTTTGGATTTTCGTAGCTTTCTCATAAGTCACCTAAACCTGGACAAACACGCGCTGCGCGGATCAGTTCGCGGAGCATTTAAAGTCGTTGGGCGGGGCCTCGGCAGGCTTTGCCGGGGAGGCGGTTACCGGGCGCTTTTGCTGGGTAGTCTTGAGCGGCGAATCCTGGGTAGCGGGGCTTGCCGCTGGCTGTACCCGGCCGGGCACGGGGCGCGGAGCAGTTATCACCGCTGCTGGCGCAGGTGCAGGCTTGTGGGTGAAGGGCATGTCTTCCCACTGCCCTTCCGGTTCGGAAAGTTTGGGTGCAGAGCCACACCCGGACAGCAAGGCAGCCGAAAGCAGCCCGCTCAAAGCAAGTTTGAAATTCATAGTGGAGTACCTGAGAGAAGCGAGGGTGTTGCGAGTAGAAAGAGGGCGCAGCCGGTAAAGCATTATGCTACTTGATGTTGTTGCGTCCTCCCCGCAGCTTGGAAATGCCAGCGGCGACACCGCGAGTCATGCCTTTTGCTGCACCAAATCCTGATATTCTGCTGGCCATTCCGCCTCCGGAGGGACCACCTCCCATGATGGAAGCTGCTTGCCCTGGCAGTTCGATGACAAGTGCTGTGAACGTGCAAAAGACAACCAGAATAGTGATATTCCCCTGCAGAGTTGTATTCAACTCTCCACCGGTAATCATCACGGTATTGATGAAGCCAATTTCTATAGCAAGGACGACTGAAATAAGTACCTGAGCCAACATAAAACCTGCGATGGCTGATACCCAACCCCAGAAGTACTGTTTGGTCTGATCGAACAGTAGAAAGGCAATGAACAAAGGCCCTACTGCCACAATAGCCGTAGTAGACACCTTTAGTACAAAAAGTGTGGCGACGGCGGCGAGCAAGAACGGGATACCTCCAAGAACGTAAAACACCACGCCCTGAATGCCCAGCCAAATTTTAGCAAAGCTGGTTGTGACGATATTGAATTCCATAGCCCCGATCAGGGCTTCTAGGTTCGAAGCATATACAACAATTAAACTGTCGATCTGATTAGTTTGCTCGCCCTCTTGGCCAGACATAATCCCCCCCATCCAATTTGGAAAGCCGGTGACAAAGGGCACAATCGTCTGAACGTACCACTCCAGGTTAAACGCACACGCTGCAATGAATGCCATTTTCGCAATTTCTTTCGCTACATCTTCAAAAGCGACATTCATGCCCCGGTACAACCACTGAATATTTCGAAGCGTGAAGTGGATCAACCACATGGTTCCAAAGAGCGCTCCAAGCCCAAGCATCACCTTGGCCATCCCAGTGACCAAGGCACTTTGCAGAGCGGCATCAACGAAACCAAACAACGTCTGGGCTATTTTTGTTACGTCCATGCCGCCTCCACTATTTTGATCGGGTATAGGTGGTGTTATCAAAATAGATGACATTACCTTCCAAGCGCATGGTTGCAAGACCACCAGCAATGCTTAGGACACTGTCCGCGTCTGCTTTGGCTTCGAACATCTGCATGCTTTTTTCTCTTTTTCCATGCCCCAAAATATCATCTGTTGTTTCAAGGTTTATATGAAATATTTCTCCATCTTTTGAGATATCCATTACAAAGCTTGGCTTGCCCATCCTTTTGATATTTTCTCCAGTCCACCGCCCAACAAATCCTTGTCCTTTATCATCACTACAACCGGACAGTGCCAACGCAAACAGCAACAAACAAATTACAGCACTCAATTTATTAAACATAGGTCATATTCCCTTGTGAACTCGGTAGTTAATCAATCGTAGCTAGGCCGCACGCTAGTTTTACCCTTCATGTAATCACTAAACGCCTGTGCCCGCTTTTCATTTTCCATTTTCTCTTGCTGTTGCTGAAGCATCTGCATGTTGGCCAGCCGCATCTGCTGGTTTTGCTGTTCGATCAGCTCCTGCTGGTAACGCAACTGTAAATCCTCCTTCTGCTGTGGGGTCGTCACCTCATTCAACCGGGCACGTAACAGCTCGGCGTTCTTCACCCGTTCGGTGCTGGCGTTGTAATTGCGCTCCAGCGCATCGGCAGCCGACATCATCTGGTCGAATTTCGCCTGCACGCTGGCATTATCTGAGGTTAAGCCGTAGCGGTCACGCAAACTGGCGATGTCCCGTGCCGTGCCGTAGACATCGGCCCAGTCCCCCATGGGCATCACCTTGTTCAAGGCGGGGTCGTTCAGGAACCCACCTAGCATGTCGTTGCCGGTGATGATGCTCTTGTAGTGGTTGTACTGCTGCGCGGTCTCGCGGATGGCGTCCTTGGCCGTCGCCAGCGCGTCCATTGCCTGCTTGGCCTGGGCCAACGCATTCGCCTTCAACGCGAGCAGGTTGGACGGATCCAAGACTGGCACACCTGGTACTGCTGCGTGAGCAGCAGGCAGGGCAGCGGTCAACATGAGCGCGCTCAGCGCGTAAGCAATCATGTTCTTTTTCATGACGCATCCTCGATTTCGTTGTGTTCCTGAAGGGCTTTCCAGCCTTTTTGAAAGGTCGGTAGCCAGCGCTGTGCATCTCGCGTGTTCATGGATTGGCGCAGGTTTTCGGCGTAGTCGAACGCCGGCAGCCATACAGCGGGATCGTCGGTGTTCAACCATTGGCGCACGGCCTCGGCCACCAGGAACGCATCGACCCAGACCATGGGATCGGTCGTGCCTAGGTGTTGCCGAATACGCTCAGCCACTGCCAGGTTCTTTTGAGTGGCGGATAACAGCGGCAACCAATACTTGAGCGGGCCGTCCAGCTCCATTTTCAGCTTCACCGTCTGGTGCCCCTGTTGCACCACCATTTCCCGGCTCAGCGGTCCCATATCACGCACGGCCTCAAACACCTTGCCGGTGACGCCGAACTTGGCGTAGCTCTCGGCCTGGGCTTTCTTGTTTGGGAGCCAGATAGGCGTTGTCACTTGTTGAATGACGGCTGCTGCGTAAGGCGTCGCCAGTGCTTGCTCGGGGTACTGGGTGTCCATGATCAGGATTTCCCCGCGCATGCGTCCGCTCTGCAGGACCTCTTTGATTGCGTCCGCCGTGCTTTTGAACGACAGCGGTGCCCAATACTCGGCCACCACGTTCAACAGCAGATTGCCGGGGCGGGCTTCGTGCATTTCGCGTTTCATGTAGAACAACGTGTTCAGAAACGCTTCCATGACTTCGGGGTGCTTCTCGGCGTAGTCGTTTTTGAGCAACTGCGTGCAGTCAAAGGCCAGACGCCGGTAAGTCTGCGCATTGAACTGGTTGATCGGCGAGTCCAGAACCCAGGCGTACTGACCTTCGCGGCCTTCACCGGCCAAACGGCACCATTTCGACAGCCGGGTGTGCAGGCAATTGCCACCCCGATGGGGGATGTTTTGCAGCAGCAGCGACATGCCCCGAAGTCGCACATTGGTATGCGCCATGACCGCTTCGACCGAATCCTTGATCGTGCGCTGGTCGGCTTCATCGGTCTTCGCTGGACCACCGGCGCAGCACAGCACCAGATCATTCAGCATTTGCCGCAACCCAGGACGGTCGTGAAACTGAAACGGGTTGACGCCGGTGAAGTGCCCAGGCTGCACGGTGTAATACTCGGCACCCAACCCACACAGCAGATGTCTCAAAGACTCGTTGTAGTCGATGCTGAAAATCAGCGGATCGAAGCGGCTGAGAAAGGTCAGCAGGATGGCCTCAGCGGTGGTTTTACCCACCCCCGTTTGGCCTGTGTAAACCGCATGACCTGGCAGCATTTCACCGAGGTTGTTCTGGCCGGGTGGGCTGTCATGCACGTTGAGCACATATAAGGCCTTGTTGACCGTCAGCACCGGCATCACGCCCGTTCCATCACCGATGGGGTTGCCCTTGACCTTGCCAGTGGGAGTGGAGTGCAGGGAAAAGCTGCACGCCAGGTTCTCGGTCGACTTCATCATCGGGTACATGGCCTCGGTCACACCGGGGAACTGCGTGTACCAGGTGTCGATGTTGCTCATGGTCGAACGCACAAAGGTCGCGTCACGCACCGTGAACACCGACGCCATTTTCGTGCCGTTCTCGATGGCCTGGTCCGGGGTGTTGCCGTAGACGATCAGCGAGGCGTGATAACGACCAAACGCCTTGTCGCCCAGGGTGATGGCATCGATGGCATTTTCAAGCTCTTCGGTTTGCTTTGAATCGCGCTCGACAGAACCCAGATCCGCCACGTGCTTTTTGAATTTGTCCTTGGCCTTGTTACGGTCTTCGAACAGAAACGTTTGCACCAGGGTGAACTCGAACTGCTGCTCGATGGCCTCGTCCCACATACCGGGGTAGGTACCGCCACTGGGGTAGTCGCGCAGGTCAAAGGTAGTCGCGAAACGCTGGCCACCCCGATTGGGCCGGTTCTCGACAAAATCGTAGTTTTCGAAGTTGGTGACGCTATCAATGATCGCGTCACCCAAGCGGGTGTCGCTGACCAGCACGTCTTTTTCGTGCCCGTTGATCAACAGGCTGAAGTAGCGCCCGATCTGCGAGAACAATGCACCGTGTTCGCTTTCCTCAAGGCCCATGATGACCGGGTCATATTCGGCCAGCAACGTAGAGGAAAGTGACAACAGGTCGCTCATACGCTCGATCCCTTCATCAACCTCGCGGTACTTGAGGATCAGGGCAATGCTGTACCCGACCTGGAAGAAGGTGCCGTTGCGAAAGGGTGCGGTGTAAGCGTCCACGAAGTCCTGCAGCGCGGGCAGCGGCAAAGTGTATTGCGTGTCCAGCTCGATGCCTGTCTTGGTGATGTAGGTTTGCAGCATCAGGTGCTTGCCTTCCTTTTTGCCCAGGGCCAGGAAGTAGCGGTTGAGGTTATGAAACAGTTGGATCAGTTCGTTATCACTGCGGGTTTCACTGGAAACCCCCTTTAACTGGATCAGGCTCACCAGGCGGTTGCCGGGTAGGGTCACCATGTGTTCGTGGACCGGATAGCGCATCAATGGCACTTTCTTTTCCGGGGGCATAACGCTTGTGTGAAAATCGTGCGCCATAGAATTCGCTCCATTGCGGATTAAAAGGGGTCAGCAACAACGGTTTGCCGTACTTGAGGTTCAGCCAGAGACGCCGCCGTGCGAAGCGGATACGGCGCAAATACTGAGGATCGATCAGGCCCACGACCCTCAAGGCGATGAGGGCAATCAGGAATGGGGAGGCAGCGACCAGGCCCCACACCCAGGACAGCAGGAACGTCGCGGCAACACCGAAGACCAAGCCGCCCATTAGCAACCCCACCATGGGCATGATGGGAATGTTCCAGAACATCGCAGGCCGACTCATGGCGTTGTAGCTTTCGAAGGTCAGTTTCTTGAGTACTTCGTTACTGGCCATAAGCGCTCCTGATCAACCCGGCACGCCAGTGCCGAACACCTGCCAGGCAGCTGTGCCCAAGGCCACCGAGCCTCCGACCACCAGTAACACACCCATCGACTGCAAGTAGTCCATGAAGGTGTGCGAGCGGTCGCCCGTGGAGCGAGCAATCAGCCATTGGGCACCTGACCAGATCAGGCAACACAGGCCCAGTGTGCCCGCCAGGGTGTAGAGGCCAAGGCGGATATTGCTGCCCCACTGGTTCAGCGTGCTGAGCCAGTCGGCGGAGGCGATGCCAGGCAGGCAAGCCAAGGCCACAAGCAAAATGCCCAGCTCGCCTTTATTAGGCACAAGGGTACGTTTGATCATCATTGATCCTCTTTGGGGGGAGTTGAGGGTTCTTCAGGGGATACAGCTGGTGAAGCTGGAGCAGTGGGTGGAGCAGGAACAGACGGTGGTGCCGGTGGCAGATAGCGCGGGTACTGGCGCAGTACGTCCCAGCTTTCGTAGGTCGGATCAACGGTGGACGCTGGGGCCTGAGCGCGCTGGTGCTTGTTCGGTTCAGGTGATCCGCCTTCCAGCGCAGGGACCGTCACGGTGGTCGTGCCTGCATTGGCCAACACACGTTGCACGTGGCTGCTGCCACCAAATTCGGCCTCGGCCTTAAAGCCACGTTTGGGGTTGCCGCTGTAGTAACAGGAAATGGCTTTGTGCAAAGCGCTTTGCACATCAGGATCGGTTTTCCTGGCCTTTACATAGCAGGCCTGTAGCTCTCGCGCTGCCATGCGCAAGTTGGTGCAGGGTTCGAACACAGGTTCGGGTCGGCTGACATCGAAATGCTGCCGGTTGATTTGGCCCAGGCCGATGCTGAAGTCAGCGCCCTCTGCGACCAGCTTTTTCACCGCCAATACGGCTTCATCCAGGCTCTGCGGTTGACGCGGCAACACTTTGCCGCTCACGCCGATGGCATAGGGATTGAAGGAGGATTCTGTCTTGACGATGGGGGTCAGCGTGTCTGGGTGTATCGAGGGAGCGCATTGCATAGCCAGGGCCAGAAAGGCACTGGTGGTGAGCATTACAGGTTCCTTTTAATCTGAGGCCGTAAGAGGTTTGCCGGGTACCGGTTTTTTGGAGTCTTCAATCAGCTGCCCAACGGCCATTTCAAGAAAATTATCGATCAGATACCGAGCGAGCTCCGAGGGTGAAATCTGCCTGGAGCTTTGGGTTTCATAGCTCACCCGTATCGCAGCTTTATTCAGCGCCTCCACCCTGATCGGTCGGATATATACGCTTGATGTCTTGGTGGTTGCTTCATCTTCGGATGACGCCATGGGAACTCCTAAGGGCTGTGAGAACGCAAAAAAACACCGCCAGGCGAGACCTGGCGGTGAAATGGGAAATCGTGGAAATAGGTAATGCCTAGGCGGCATTTACCGTCGAATAGAAAACGGTCCCAGAACGCCCGACAAGGCGCTCCAGCGCGGCGTTCTGCGACAGAAGCGCGAAGAAAGCCGCCCTGCGGGCAGCTTCAGATTTCATGTCTATGATCAGACGGAGCGTTTTTTCTAGCTCTGTCGGCACATTGCGAAACTCGATGCAATCGAGTGAACGGTTAGATCGAATCAGCGAAGCAGCCTTTAATTTCTCTACCGTAGAGTCCTGCAAAACACAGGTTCGACCGCCGAACTGAACGAACCCATGAGCACCATTCAACGCTGTGATGGTTGTGGTGTGTGTCACCTCGGGATCGAACCGTAGCAGCAGATAGCCAGGAAACAAACGAACCTCCTTTTCTATCGACGAAGGGCGATCCGTACGTTTGCGAGAGGTAATTCTGACGGGGGAATACACCTCAACGTCTAACCGTTCTATCAATGTCATAAGTGACTGATAAACGGCAGAATTATGCATCAAAACGTGCCAGTTTTTCATAATCAGAACCTTTTGATCAGGCGCTCTTTCGAATTCCGGAACCGCTGGGCCCAGGGGAGAATCATGAGCCATGGAGAGCCGGCTCTATCCGCTTCTGGATCGAAGGAGCTCAATCAGGAAACGGATTTCTAGGAAACAAAATAGATGGAACAGAAAAAAAAGTAAACACTTTTGTATCTAATAGACACATTTGTGACTTTGTGAAGGCGCAAGCAGATGAAATTATTGGTTTTTTTTGGAGACGCTGTGGACACTCTCAGGAGCGTGGTAGGAGCAAAAATCAAAGCCCTTCGGAAGTCTTCTACGTTGAGCCAAGCGGACTTGGCGGAAAAGATTGGCTGCGACGCTCCGCTGATAGGACGTTACGAACGAGGCATAAACCTGCCTGGCATCGAGCAGTTGGTAAGAATCGCAACCGTTTTTAACGTCTCTCCAGGAGAGCTGCTACCTGGTGGCCAAGATGTTCTACGCACGCGATTGATATCGCTCCGACAAGAACTTTCAGAAAAAATCAACCAGGTCGATTCTCCTGAAAGTCTTGAGGAAATCATCCGTCTTACCGATAAATTCATCGCATACAATAACCCGTCCAAAAAGACACAGTCTGAATAGTTGAAAACTCGTTAAATCAGGCCATATTTTTGAGATAACTCCTCTATACGGCTTTTTCTCTGAAAGTTATATATACTCGATTGCAAATCTAGAGGTAAGAAACCGTCTGCAACCAACGCAGCATATTTCTCATCCATTCTAACGAGTTGTACCAGCTCTTTGATTTCATCCCGGTGTGGTTTTTCTAGCACAGCGACTGAGGTAGTCATAGCTGATTCTGTCCTCGAATCTATACCATCACTTGAGCGTTCTACTTAGACGAATCTACGCAAAACGCGCTCAATATTCACGGCAAAAATTTCCGGCTTAAATACCACTCTTCACTTTGACCCAAACGCGTGTGCGAATTCGCTCTAGCTTCAACGGAAGGGGCTCTAAAGGGAAAAGCCTACTAATAGTATCTTTATCCAAATAAACCGAAGCGTTATCTCTAAGTTTTGGCTCTACAAACTGCTTTGCATCTTTATTAGCACTAGGGTAAAGGGTGTGATTTGAAGTTTTAGCAATCACTTCAGGGCGCAACATGTAGTTTATAAACGCCATGCCTTCTTGTGGATGAGGGGCATCCTTCAACAACACCATATTCTCTGACCATACCAAAGCGCCTTCGCGAGGGATGGAGTATGCTATCCGACGTCCAGTTTTGTTTTTCTCATTCAACTCTTGCGCTGCAAGCGCACCATTTGCCCATCCTACAACCATACAAATATTACCATCAGCCAGATCAGCATCAATTTTAGATGAGTCAAAATAGCGTACATAAGGACGAATCTTGAGCAATAAGGCTTGAGCTTTCTGATAGTCGTCTGGGTTTTTGCTGTTGTGAGGCAGACCAAGGTAGTGCAAGGCAATCGAAATAATTTCACTCGGAGAGTCGAGCATTGCTACACCGCACTGCTTGAGCTTACTGATGTTCTCTTCCTTGAAAACCAAATCCCAGCTATCTACCGGAGCGTCATTGCCTAGCGCTGACTTTATCTTATCAACATCATATCCGATACCGGTAGTACCCCAAAGGTAAGGTACTGCATACCGATTTCCAGGGTCATTGATGGAAACCTTGGCCAGTATTTCGGAATCAAGGTGTGGCCAGTTGCCAAGCCGACTACGGTCCAAAGGTTGGAGTACTCCGGCAGCGATCAAGCTCGGCAAAACGTTTGAAGTAGCTACCACTACATCGTATCCCGTGCGTCCAGCCATAACCTTGCTTTGCATGATTTCGGCGCTGTCGAAGGAATCAATCAGCAGTTGGCTGCCGGTTTCGCGTTCGAATTCATCTGGAGTATCGGGTGCGATGAAGCCATACCAGTTGTACAGATGTACGCTTGGCGGGCTTGCGACCGCAATATTCAACCCAACACTGAACAAAGAGGCCGTCATGAGGGTCAATATGCGAACGTTTTTCATAGGCCTACTCCATGCCATTGGTCAGTACCACTCGGTAGGTACCGAATCCATGAGAGCGCAATATAAACGCATTAATTCAGGTTTTAAATAACCCGATAGGGGTAGAAAATGCCAAACCAGCTCCATGGCCAAATTTGGCACAGATCGATAGCGAATCTAATCGAGAAGCTCAACCGGCCTGAGTTTTGGAACTCGCTAGTCAGACTGCTAAAGGAATACGCTCCAGTTGACAACTGGGTCGTGCTAATGTTTGGCAGCGAAGGAGTACAGGCAATTTGCTATCCTGATACTGCAGATGAAGAAGAAATAGATGGACTACTCAACCGCTATGTCAAAGGCCTCTACATGCTGGACCCTTTTTATATAGCTAATCGCGAAAATCAGCAAAGCGGTTTTTTTCACCTATTGGATATTGCACCTACCCACTTTTTGGAAACAGAATACTATCATCTATATTTTGAGCATTTTGTCTCGGTAGATGAAGTTCAGTACAACGTTCAACTTAATTCTGAAAAAACACTTTGTTTATCCATGGGAAGCAAAAGTCGTTTCACCCAGGAAAATATTGCTATATTCGAGTTAATTAAACCATGGGTATTAGCTTTGATGAAGCAACGTATAGCTTCTGATACTGAAGAAAATGAAAGCTCTCGACCTCAGCAGTGGCAGGACAAGATTCTAGAACTTGCGCCACAACTCACGGGACGGGAGATTGATGTTTTAAAACTAGCTTTAAGCGGTTTTTCAAATAGCGAAATAGCTGGAAAGCTTTCAGTATCCCCAGAGACCGTGAAAGTGCATCGAAGAAATTTTTACGGCAAGCTCAATATAAAATCTCAATCTGAACTTTTTGCTTATTTTTTCCAAAGCACCATAAGTTAAAGCCATTTTCCGATAGCCAGTTAGGTATATATATGACTGAGACATCACTGCCGTCCTCAACCAAGACGCATTCCACAATGGATCTTGACATATCTCCAGAGCTGAATCGTGCAGTGCAATCTATCGTCTTTAATAAATACCTAATCGACCGTGCTGTATCTGATCACGGCGCGAGTATGCTTGCTCGCGATCTACATGATGGCGCTTATGGTCCTCACGTACCGATGTCGTTCATATGCTATGTTTTGCCCTTTCACCGCGCCTGCGCACGCACAGACGACGGCAGCCCGTCGTATCAGTTTGCTTCAGTACCTACCGCTAACACACTGGGGTGCAGTTGGCGGTGGCGCCGTAAGAGCCTTGATAAAAAAGCAATAGAAAAGTGTCGCGATCATTTGTCTGACTTCGGTGCAATGGTGAACGGTAAGGTAGACGACGCGACCTATGCCTGGGTTAAGCCACTTGGTCTTTTCGTGCCTAGCGAGGGCAAGAACCGTGTCGACTTTCTGCGCGAAGTAGGCGTCGAATCGATACCTGCCAGAGTTTACGAGCGTACCTACCCAGAACCCTCCCGAATTACAATCTACCGCATACAGGTAAGCGCATTCTCTGCGACATGGGCGGTACTGGACGGGCGCTGGGTTGAGAACATACCCAACCCAAGCTGGACACTACCTTTAATGAAAGCCTATGGCGTGAAGGGGCCGGTGCCTTGGCCGAGTGGTTTTCCTGAGCCAGAACAGATACAGCTCGCATTGTTTATGCCCAAAGGCATTACTTCCCCACTGGGAAATCCAGAATTCGGGGACGAGCCGGTAGTAGACCTCAAAACGGTGATAGCCACTCAGAACTTTGAGGATGAGTCAGTGCGAGCGTCAGTATTCGATCTGCGTGATGCAAAGATTGATCACCGTGTCTGGCAAATCTCGCTTGGCATCATGCTTACGTGTTTTGTACTGCTCAGCCTGGTGCCAGATGAATTTACTGAAGCCCGCATTTTCGTTGGGATGGCGTTAGGTGCTGCAATGATGGGGGGTGTGATGCCCTACATAGTACCGTTTTTGACAACTAAACGACGCAGTTTGGCCCAAAAACAATATCTGCCTCGAACCAAAGCTCCTAAGAATAGCCGACGTATGTAAAGGGAATGCGTCTTTACTAGACGTCCCTTTGTTAGCAGATTGCTGTCGAAGCTCTGGACTGGAGCGAAATCAACCTAGGTGGTGCGTCTTTATCCACCGAGACACTAAATAGGCTGAAGCAGACAGTAGCGGATGAGAGCCTGCTCCACACTCTGTTTCCCGCCTAATACGAGCAATACGGCAATGACGTTATTACCATCTGAATCCATGACCTCGTAAAATATCCGGTATCCGTCAGTGTTCAACTCACGATAGTGCAGTACACCCAGCTCACTCAATTGAGGACTGACCGGGTAGCCTAATGGGGTAGACAGGAGCTTGTCCTGAATGGCATCGATCAGGGTATCTATGCGTTGAGCAGCTGATGAGAATCCCTGAGTGACCGCCAGGTGTTCGACCTGGTCTTCGAGGCTTTGCTGGGCAACCTCGGTAAAGCGCAGTGCAAACGTATTCATTGATGCTCCTATTTATTTATGGGCAAACCTCCTGCTCAGTCGGGCTTTGAGTTCGTCAGTGGAACAGTGCTTGCCTTGGGAGTACTCGCGGGAGCTGATTGCCAGAAGCTTCACCAAGGCAATTGACTCATCGCGGCGCTTACGATCAGCGTAAGACTCCACCACGTAGGCCGGGACACCGTTTTGCGTGACAACCAAAGGCTCATCGAGAGGCAGGTCGGCTGCGTTGCGTTTCAGATAACTTATTGTTTCAACTCGCATGAGTTGAGACCTCCTTCATAGTTGCACCGAGGAACTGATGCATAACGCTTGGCTGCTTGCGCATTGCCGAAGCCGCATATTCGAAGCCCAAATATAGACCAAATATAGTCTTTTTCCAATTTTTATTTTTCCTTCCGAATCGAGAACATTGATTGGGGTGGAAAAATGACCCACTCTGATTTTTCTTATTAGTGGTGATAAAATAGGTTATCACCAATTTTTGCCGTTTGTCGGTTTCAGGACCAGCGACCGCAACTGACGTTGCTTTCGCGACTAGATCCATGACCAATGATCGCAACCGGGTCAATCGAGAGAACGACATGCAAGAACTGACGAAAGCCCATCACAATGATCACCGTCGGCTCACGGCGGTCGAATTTCAGACGCTGGCCCAAGTTCCGGCCGCGGTCGAGTGGTTTGCCAACCTGGATAACCCTCGAACACGACGTGCCTAC
>NZ_JAGTPM010000017.1:0-58288 GCF_021147865.1 Pseudomonas sp. CDFA 610 | reverse complement strand
TGGAACCACCTGATCCCATCCCGAACTCAGCAGTGAAACGATGCATCGCCGATGGTAGTGTGGGGTTTCCCCATGTGAGAGTAGGTCATCGTCAAGATTCAATTCCAAAACCCCTCATCGCTCACGCGGTGAGGGGTTTTGTCTTTTCCGGCTCTGAGAAATCATCAGCCTCAGGCAAACAGACTGCGTACGTTGCTCATGGCGCTGTCTGCGAAGCCCTGTAGAAACGCCTCGAAGTCCGGCAACGCCTCAGGACCTCCCTGGTCCGGTTCAGCAATGATCGTCCAGGTAGCAATACACTCATTGTCACCCTTGGCCTGCACCGTCATGGAGGCCCACAGATTGCCGACAGGCAGACTCGTATGTATCAGCGACCAGGTCATGTACAGCGCTTGATCATCCAGGCTATTCAACTGTTCGATAGCGAAATTGCCGTCCTTGAACAGCTTTTTGCGCACCGAACGCACACCTTTGCCGGTGACCTCGGTGCTCTCCAGCGCAGGAATGAAGGCCTGAAAGCCACCGAAGTCTCCTACGACTGCCCATACACTGTTGGCATCGCTCGGGATCTCCACTGCCGCTGATACACGGCACAACGTGGGGTTCTTGATGAGGGTGTCAGGCTTGAGGTTGTTGTGGATCGTGTTCATGTCGCTCTCCATTACGTTTGATTGATGGCTCGACTCAGATGAAGTCGATTTCCTTCAGGTAATCGCAGCCCTTGCGCAAAAGCGCCGGGGTTTTCTGCGGGTACTGCTCGCCCATCTGGCGGATGCCAACCAGGGTGTTCTGGTACTCGATCATCGAGATGTCCCCGATGTCCTCTTCGAAGCCGTCCAGGTAGAAACCGAGTACGCCAAACAAGGCGTTCTCACTGTCGACGCGGTTGAGTTGTGCCTGCCAATGAGCAACGCTGACCAATTCGAACTTGCGACCTGCTTCGCGGAACGATTCCACGTAGTGGTTCCAGCTCAGCGGTTCAGGGTTATGCAGGTTGAATACAGCGCGGTCGGGCTGGTAGCGACTGGTATGGAAGCCAATGAAGCGAGCGAGGAAGTCCACTGGCATCAAGTCGAAGTTGATGTCGAACTCCGGAACCTGCTCCAGTTGCAGCGACCCCTTGAGCATCAGCATCAAGCGGTTCTTCTGTGGCTGGCACACGCCAGTGCGGCTGTTGAAGGCGATGTTGCCGGGCCGGTAGATGTTGACCCACACGCCTTGATTCCTGGCGCATTGCAAGATGCGTTCAGCGACCCACTTGGAGAGGTTGTAACCGTTTTTGATGTAGATCGGCGGTGTAGCGGCAGCCGGTTGTTCAAGTACAGTGCCTGCGCCATCAACTGCGCTGCAGGCTGACAAGGTCGAGACGAAATTGAAGACTTTCTTGCTGCGTCCCTCACACAATTTCAGGCATTCAAAGACCGGTTCAACGTTATCCTTGAACAGCGCTTCGTAATCCTGAACGTGGTTCACGTTGGCTGCGTTATGCACCAGCGCGCCAAAGTCACGATCCAGCCGCTCATACACCGCTTCGCTCAAGCCCAGGCGCGGCTGGGTAACGTCGGCGGGATGGACCGTCACCCGACTCAAGTCCAGATGTTCAAGCCTGTTTTCCGCCAGCGACTGTTCGAATCGCTCCTGCGCGCTCTGGCCGGCTGATTCACGCACCAGACACGCAATCTCGGTCGCACCCCATTCCAGCAATGCCTGGACGATGTGCACACCGAGAAACCCGTTGGCCCCGGTCACGATCACTTTGTGGACATCGCCCAGTCGGCTGACAGGCAGCGCCGTTATCTGAATGTCGGGGTTGGCATCGAGCAACGCTTTTGGGCTGATGGTGTAGGTCGAGTTGCCTTCGCTGTCGAGAAGACTTGCCAAGGTCAGCACGGTCGGTGCTTCTATGAAGCGGTTGATGGGAATGCTGCGTCCGAACCGCTCGCGAATCCCCAGTAGCATGCGTGACAGCAGAATCGAGTGGCCGCCCAGATTGAAAAAACTCTCGTCAGTCGAGATGTCACCGGTTGGTAGCTCCAGCAACTCGGCCCACAATGCCAAAAGCTGTTCCTGCCGTTCGTTTTCCGGCAGGCGCCGCGAATGCTGATCGCTGAAACTCACCGGCAGCTCCAGCAACGCTTTGCGATCAGTCTTGCCGTTGCTCGCAAAGGGCAACGCATCGATTTGGGTATAGGCAGCTGGGTGCATGTAGTCAGGCAGCAACTGCTGGGCATGGGCCTTCAACGCGCCCAAGGTCGAGTCATGACTCAAGGCATCGTGAGGCTGAGCGACGAAGGCCAGAATGCGTCGCTGCGCATCGACGACCACCGCTACCTGTCGATACAGCTGACTGGCACGCAGGCAATGCTCGATTTCTTCCGGCTCTACCCGAAAGCCGCGAATCTTCACCTGATTATCACGACGTCCGCTCAGCTCGATACCGTCCAAGGTCCACTTGGCCATGTCTCCGGTGCGATAGGCGCGTAGCCGTTCACCGTCCGGACGCGTCAGCCACACATAGCGCTCAGCCGTCAGTTCGGGGTTATTGAGGTAGCCCAGGCAAACTCCAGGCCCGACAATGTACAGCTCGCCCTGGACCTCCTGAGCCACAGGCTGCAAATGGTCGTCGAGAATCCAGACCTGACTGTTGGCGATCGGTCTGCCCAGGTTCCGGTTGCTGCTGTCCGACTGGAACCGCCCGGCGGTCACCAGCACAGTCGCTTCGGTCGGCCCGTAGAGGTTGTGAAACTGACACTGTCCGGTGAGCCGTGTGATCACGTGAGGCTCACAGACGTCACCGCCGGTCACGACATGTTCAAGCCCCAGCGGCTCATCAAGTGGCAGGATGCTCAGCAACGCGGGCGGCAGAAAGGCATGTGTGATGCCCGCTTTCAAAACGCTGACCAGTTGCAGCGGATCGCGTCGCTGATCCTCATCAGGTACCACCAGTTCGGCGCCGCTGAGCCAGGTCGGGAAAATGTCGATCACGGATGAATCGAAACTCAGGGTCGAGAATTGCAGCACCCGGCTGTGTTGATTCAGATCCACATAGTCCGCATACCAGGTCGTGAAATGGCTGAGGTTGCGCTGGCTGAGCAGGACGCCCTTGGGATGGCCCGTAGTGCCCGACGTATAAAGCACCATGCACGGCGCATCGCTGGCAGGGTATGCGTTTGCTGCGAGAAGGCCTGTCTCCGGGAGTTGCATGGCGCTGATGTTCAGCGCGGGGAACTCGGCGGCAGCCAATGGGTGCGTACCGTCATGCAGCAACAGCATCGCCCCGGAGTTTTCGAGAATGTACTGCTGCCGCTGCAATGGCAGAGCCGGGTCGAGCGGCAGGTAAACCGCTCCGCAACCCAGAATGGCGAGCACGCCGGCATACAGTGCCGCGCACTTGGGCAGACAGATACCAATCACGGGTGGCGTATCGGTGTTGCCAGCCTGCGCGATGAGCGGCAGCAGATGACGCTGAATGGCGGCGCTGTGCATGGCCAGTTCGCGATAACGGTACGACTGACCCTGAACCGACAGGGCTGGCCGATCTGCAAACTTCTGCAAGGCCGCCGCCAGCCGCCGGGAGAGTGGCGTTTCCGCCAACTGCAACAAGTCCGGGCGCCGCGTCTGGTTGAACTGATGCTCGAACGGCAGCGCGTCGATGGCCTGCAAGCCGTCCTGCCGCTCGCTCTGAGCGGGTTGCGCCACAGACAGTTGCGCGAAGTAATGATCGTCCCGTGAGCGTCGGCTCACCTGCAGGGCGATGATGTCCACCCATGCGGCAACAGCATTGTCTCGCAGCATTCGACCATTGCCCGAAGGTTCGACCGGCAGCCACTCGCGAACGATCAGACGCTGTGCCTTGGCCGATCCATGCCAACACAACAGCTCCAGCCGTGGCAGCGATCCTGCCGTGTTGTCCAACCCGACACGCAGGCTCAGCACAGTCGGCTGGCCGAATCCTTTCAGGTCCTCACTGCCCAACGCCAGACTGCCGTCCTCAATCAGCATCGAAGCGTGAGTCGTGCTCCACGATTGCGGCGCGGCCAGGTCGGTCAAGTGGTGTACGGTATGACCGTGAGCCTGCAGTTCGGTATTCAGTTCGCTCAAGGTCAGGCTGTGACCTAGAAGCACGATCTCCAGGCGTTTCATTGCAGCGTCCCCTGGGCAGGCAGGTAATCGGCCAGTGCTTTCTGTACACACGGGGCGTCCAGCATCGAGCTGGCCTTGAAGAAGCGCATGATGTTGCCAATCAGTGGGTGATGGCGGTTGATCGGAAAGCTGACCGCCAGGGTTTCAGCCTTGAGGGCCTCTCTGACCGATTCAGCAACCGGCAGATGCTCGATCAGGGTGAAATCAAAACCGTGCTGGATATCGCTGGTCAGGTACTGTGCGATGAACACCGGCATGATGTTGGCGATGCACTGACGATCCGCCTCGCTTGCTGTGTGCCAGTAGATACGCACCAGCCGCGCCCAGAAACCTGAATGGCGACCCTCGTCCAGCAGGTGGTCGGCCATCAGGCCCTTGACCGACTGCTTGACCGAGTCGTCCCTGGCAAAGGCCGCTACATCGTTGGTGACAGTGTTTTCAGCGATGGCCACGCAGATCAGTTCCACGGCGCTGCGCAGGTGCTCCGGCGCCAGTGAAAGCGCGGCAGGGATTGCCCGGCTCAGTTCGATCTCGCCAGGCAGCTCGATGGGCTGTATGCCGGTCAGCGCGATGGTCTGCTGCATGAAATCCATGGCGACCAGCGCGTGGTAATCCTCATCCACCACCACGGTCATGGCGTCGTAGCGGCAGGCGAAGGGGAAACGAATCGCGAAGTTGTCCTTGGCGATACTGCGCGCGGTCTTGTCGACGATTTCGGTCTCGAAGATCACCACGTCATTGATGAATTTGTAGAGGCTCTGAACCAGCGCGTAATCACGCAAGTGCGCACACTCGCGACTGAAGGTTTCGCTGAGCACCAGTGGCTGACGGCTGAGTGGGTAGATCAGTTTTCCATCGTTCTCGACAATCCTGCGTGGGCGAGTACGAATGGTGGCGCGACCTTCCCACGCATCGATGAACGAACTGTAGTCTTCTGCTTTCATGATGGCTTCCTTGTAGAGGCTTGAGCGCTGGCCGTTGAGGACAGCCCTCGGGAACTGACCGGAGCTAAGCGCTGACCTGCATCAGCGGTGCGCGCATGCTGAGCCGCAACGTGTCCCACAGCTGAAACCTGCTTTCCACGGCAGCAATGGCGGCCTGGTACACCTCTTTTTCCCGTTGCGGATCACCCGCCACCAGACGTGCCAACAGGTGCTCTGCAGCAGGGCCGTGGTCTTCGGAGTCGACTTCGATGTGGCGCTCCAGGTAATAGCGAAAGGTCGGTGCCTGACTTCCGGTGATGCCCCAGTCATCGAGAATGCTCTGGAACATCAGGGGAATGACGCTCTCGCGGCCATGCAGAAACGCGGCAGCCACGCTGTGAGCGGGCGCATGCAGCGCCGTATCGAGGGTGTTTGTCACGAACACCGATGCCGCCTGGCCTGCGTTGACGCGTTGCAGAGCGGTTGTGTAGTGCACACCCTGTTTTTGAAGCTCGATGAAGCGCTCGATCTGCAGAGTGCTGGCGCCTACCTCGCGCATGGCATCCAGGTACAGCTCGAAATGGCTGTAGTGGCCACGATCCAGTCGATCGTCGGATTCCTCCCCCAGCACGATCTCGTTGATCAGTCTGGCGGCGGCAGGATCTTTCGGCGGCAGCCAGGGCAACTGGGTACAGGTCAATTCCTGTTGCAGGCGTTTGGTGAGTGACATGAAGTCCCATACCGCAAATACGTGGGTTTCCATGAAACGCCTCAGCACGTCCAGAGACGTGATTTCACCGAATATCGGATGACGGCTAAGTTCAAGTTTCTTTTGGTTCAGTCGTGTTTTTTGACAAGGCATGGCGATATCTCTGGTCATGTTTGATAAATGAAAACTGGCGTATTGATTCGCAGCGTTTATTCGCAGATGTCCATCACCCGAATAACGGGCAAGCGAGCGCCTGCGGGTTGAAACGATTCAAGTCGTCAACGTTCTTTACGCCACTTCATTAAGTTGGACGGCGCCACGTGCTGGCGCCTTCAGCCCTTGATGACACGGGTTTGCGCTGTTACAGCACATTCCGCAAGGACTGCGGAGAAAAGTTAAAACACAATTAAGTACTTGTGCAATGGGTTTATTATATTATTTTAAGTTGTAGTTTATCAGGGCTGAAAGTTGCTATATAAAACTTGGCGTTCAAGGTTTATAGGGGTGTCAGCAACCCTTCCGGTCGATAAGGGCCAGAATTATAAATAATGAACGAATGCCTCGTTCAGCGTTGCCGTTATGCCGAACTATTAGAGTAAGTATGTTTTTGGCGGGCGATATCGGAAACGACTTCCAATGTCTCTCTGCCCGTTGCACTGACTCCTTTTTCGTGGCGTTCACATGAACAGATATCACCGCCTGGACGACGCGCAGGCGGTGAATCCCGACCAGCACTGAACCCTCCGGTTGGATCCATCGTGGTTACGGCCGAGTTTGCCTTATTCAGGCGACACACCACCTGGCGACCCGGAAAATAGATATAAAAACGCCTGACGAGAAGTAGCCGGGCGCTGAACGGAGAGGGGGAGTCAAAAGCGGCTGATCCGGATGGAAAAGCCGCGGGGAGGGGTCAGTCGTGGGTCTTTTTGCGAGGGCGGACGGCTTTCTCTGCGCTGGCCTTGCTGCTCAGGTATTGAGTAATGGCCTGAACGCCGCGATTGAGGTGATGTTGCAGTGCCGCCACGGTCTCCTCCACCGCTTTATCTTCGGCGAGGCGAAGCAGCTCCCAGTGGTCGTCCTGGGAGAGTTTGCCAAGACCCATAGACGAAAGATTGAAGCGCAGAAAACGTTCTTCTTCGTTCAACCCTTCTTCGACCAATTGCATCAGGCGCTTGTTGGGCGTTCTGGTGTACAGCGACATGTGAAACAAGCGGTTGAGTCTGCCGATCTGGGTGTAGTCGGTTTCCACTTCGAGCTGTTCGATGTAGCTTCTTGAGGCTGCCAGGTCTTCTGCGGTCAGGTAGGGGATCGACAGCCGTAATGCTTCGGACTCCAGCAAGATGCGCAACGAGTAGGCATCAACCGCATCTTCGGTGATCAATGGCGCTACTACGGCACCTTTGTGCGTTTCCACCCGCAGCAGGGACTGCGCTTCAAGTTGTCGCAAGGCTTCACGCACGGGCATCCGGCTCACGCCAAACAGCGTTGCCAGTTCCTGTTGGCGCAATGCAGTGCCGCTCGGCAAGCTGCCGTCGATGATTGCATTGCGTAGTTTCTCTTCGATAACGGCCCGTGCAACATTGGCTGCAGGCTGCTCGTTGCCCAGTACCGAGCTTAAAAAGGCTTCTCTGTCTGATTTACGCATCGCCATACTTCTTCATCAACCCGGCAAGATAGGATCCAATAATTAGCTGGACTGCCGACAGACTAGCCAAGACTTGCCAGAAAGTCGCGAGCGTAGAGGTGTGTTCAGTATTTTTAATGGAGCACATGAGTCGCATTTTTGTGAGCAATCGTTGATACGTTCAACGCTATCTTAGCGCCCCTCAGGCCGAGTGCCGAATGAGCATTTATACACATAGCCATTTTCAGCGATGTTTTTATCGCTGAACGCGCTGGCAGTTCACTGCCAGCGCGCAAGAGCGGCCAGGCCAAAAGCGTCCCACGGGCCGTCAGTTGCGGGGCAGACGTCCTGACACAAAATGCTGAACGTCGTTGAAACCGGGCGTCGATGCATGACCGGGCGTCACCAGCGAATCGATGAACGCCTCGTCTTCCGGGGTAATGACAACGTCCAGTGCCTTCGTATAGCCATCCCACTGCTCTTCGGTCCGGGGCCCGACGATGGCGGAGGAGACGGCCTGGTTGTTCAGCACCCAGGCAATGGCGAACTCCACCATGCCGACACCTTTTTCCTGCACGTGCGCCTGAATGCGTTGCGCGATGCGCAAGGATTCCACACGCCACTCCGTCTCCAGCAGCCGCTTGTCCTGACGGCCGGCACGGGTGCTGCTGTCAGGTATGACGTCGGGCGCGTACTTGCCGCTGAGTACACCCCGCGCCAACGGACTGAACGGCACAACGCCCAGCCCGTAAAACGCCGCGGCAGTGATCTGTTCGACTTCTGCCTGACGGTTGACGATGTTGTACAGCGGCTGGCTGACGACGGGCTTGTCCACGCCCAGGCGCTGCGCGACATTGACGATTTCCGCGATCCGCCAGCCACGGAAGTTGGAGACGCCCCAATAGCGGATCTTGCCTTGGCGTATCAGCTCGCCAATGGCCGACACCGTGACTTCCAGCGGCGTGTCGTGATCCTCTCTGTGCAGGTAATAGATATCCACATAGTCGGTGTTCAGCCGGCGCAGGCTGTGTTCGATGGCGTTGAACACATGCTTGCGACTCAGGCCCGCGCGATTGGGAATGTCGCTGGGGGCGCTGTAGCCGAGCTTGGTCGCCAGCACCCAGTCGCTGCGACGCGAGGCGATGGCCTGGCCCACGAGTTCCTCCGAGCGGCCGCCGTTGTACACGTCTGCCGTGTCGACGAAATTGACGCCCTGATCCCAGGCCTTGTCGATGATGCGCAAGGACTCGTCGGCACCTGTCTGCTCGCCGAACATCATCGAGCCCAGCGTCAGTGTTGAAACCTTGAGGCCGGACTGGCCAAGAACACGATAATTCATGTTTAACATCCTCCTTGTCGTTCACGCGGGATCAGTCGGACATACTGGCGCGTATGCCGAGGCATTGAAAAGGTGAGTCGACCCTCGGCCAGATACATGGCTGCCTAGCGGATATCCGGCAGGCCCCAGTCCTTGAGCGAGAAATCGGCCAGTGAATCAATGACCAGATCCGCATGCTCATATTGTTCGCGCGGCATGTGCGAATCAGGCACGGCCACGGCATACATGCCCGCCGCCTTGGCAGCGGTGACGCCGAACGGCGAATCCTCGAACACCAGGCAGTCGGCCGGGTCCACACCCAGGCGGCGCGCAGCAACCAGAAAGATGTCCGGTGCCGGCTTGGCGGCCGTCACTTCCGGGTCATCAGCGGTGACCACCGTTTCGAACAGTTCGAACCAGGCGCGATGCAGTGTGGTCTTGGCGTGGAAGTAATGCACCGAGGAACTGGTGCCCACGGCGATGGGAATGTTGTGCTCGGCCAGATGACGCACCAGCGCCTCGGCCCCTGGCATGGCTGGCGAATGCGGGAAGCGCTCGTCGAGCATCGGCTGGCGGATCTCCAGAAATTCCTCGGCGGTCATCGGCAGCTCCAGCGTCTTGGTCACGTACTCCGCGAAGTCGTTGGCGCCCCGGCCGATGGTGTGCTGCTTGATCGCCCAGTCAAACGTTTTGCCATGGCGGCTGGCGATGGCGTGGGTGACTTCGGTATAGATCCCTTCGCTGTCGAGAAGCAGGCCGTCCATATCAAAAATGACGGCCTTGATCGGGCCAAGTGGGTTCTGCGTCGTACTCATGTGATTCCATCCGGTTAGCAAATTCGTTTCAGCCTAACGTTTCCGCCAAGAGCATGGCTACCCCATGTTTCAGGGATCAGCGCTTGAAAGCCCTTTCGGAACGGCCTGCTCGCAACAAAAGGCAGAAGGCCATGTCCAAAGGGCCTCAATAAGTGCAACCGCACACAGAACTGACCAACTATGCTGGGCCGTCGCGAGCTGCCGGTGATAATCTCTCGCGACTTTTCGGCAGTGCTGCACGCTCTGTCGACCCGCGACTCACAGCTGTGAACACGCTGTGATTTCAGGGACGACTTCTCATTATCAGAACGGACATCTTCGAGTCACTATGAATAAATCAGCAGGTATAGCGGTTGGCGTGATCGTCGTGGCGGGAGCTCTGGCGACGGCTGGCGCCTGGTACACCGGTACGCAACTGGAAGGCGCGTTGAACGATTCCATCAGCCAGGCCAATCAGGAGCTGGCGAAATCGTTCAAGGGCACTGACACCAGCGTCAAGCTCGAAATGCTCTCCCTTGAGCGCAATTTCTTCAGCAGCACTGCGCATTACCGCGTCGATATCCAGAACCTGTCCGATAGCACCCAGGGCGGGCAGTTCCTGTTCGTCGATCACATCCAGCACGGGCCGATCCCGCTGTCCCGCCTGAAGACCCTGAATCTGGTGCCTGTCATGGCGCTGAGCAATTTCGAGATGGAAAAAAGCCCAAGCTCGGAAAAGTGGTTCGCGCTGAGCAAGGACGTATCGCCGCTCAAGGGGCAGGCCAGCATCGGTTATGACCGTGCCACCAAAGGCTGGGTGCAACTGGCACCGCTGGAAATGAACGACACTGACGGTACGTTCAAATTTTCCGGCATGACTGTGAATGCGGCGTCTTCGGCTGACGCTCAGAAGTTCGACCTCGACGGCAGTCTGGATAACCTGCAACTCAATGTCCTGTCGCCTGATGGTCCGGTGAATATCGAAGTCAAAGGCATGACGTTCGACACCGGCGGCACCAAGGGTAAATCCGGGTTTTACCTGGGTCATACCAACATGAAAATCCAGGCTGCCGCCTTCCAGCTGGTCGGCAAACCGCAGGTTCAGCTCAAGGATTTCACCAACACCAACCTCGCTCAGGAAGATGCCGGTAACTTTGCCGCGCAGGTCAACTACGACATCGGCATGATCGCCTATGGCGGCAAGGACGTCGGTGCCGCACATCTGGGCATCAAGATCGCCAACTTCAATGCGGTGGCCACTCAGGCGCTGTACCAGCTTTACCAGAACACCATCCTGCCGCAACAGCAGGCTGCCATTCTGGCCGAGCGTCCGTTGCAGCTTGAGTTGACGCCTGCCGAGCGTGAAGTGATGAACACCCAGACGAAAACGCTGCTGGCCGGCAAGCCACGTATCGAACTGGAGAAACTCTCGCTCAAGACTGCCAACGGCGAAAGCCATATGCAGATTGCAGTGGACCTGACCGATCCGGGTTCGCTTGACCAGCCGGCCGACGCGCTGGCCGTGAAAACCGTAGGCGAGGTCAACGCCAGGGTCGTACTTTCGAAGCCGATGATCCGCGACATCGTCACCCAGCAGGCCATTCGTGAAGGCCAGACTGACCTCAAGGCCATCGCCGAGCAGGCCAGTGCTGCCAGTGACATGGCCAGCGCCATGGCCGAGATGATGCAACTGGCCAAGGTCGAGGGTGAGACCATCGTCTCTGACCTGCATTACGCCAACAACATGGTCGACTTCAACGGCCAGAAGATGACACTGCAGCAGTTCATGGCGACGGTCATGGGCAAAGTCGGCGCGCTGGGCGCCCAGTAAGCCTGCATGTCGCTCGGGGCTGCAATCGCAGCTCTGAGCTACGCCTTCTTCAGG
This sequence comes from Pseudomonas sp. CDFA 610, assembly GCF_021147865.1. Classification (NCBI taxonomy): domain Bacteria; kingdom Pseudomonadati; phylum Pseudomonadota; class Gammaproteobacteria; order Pseudomonadales; family Pseudomonadaceae; genus Pseudomonas; species Pseudomonas sp. CDFA 610. The sequence continues at coordinate 46,892 of NZ_JAGTPM010000017.1, read as the reverse complement.
GAAACGTCCCGCATCAGCGTTCTGATGACTTCCAGCGTCTGGTGGTAAACCGTTCCGTAATGGTCATGATGACAGCACGGCCTGACCGAAAGGGTGATGGCATCCGCGGTCGCAGCGGACAAGTGCACATCCACCTGAGGGCTGGGCAGTACGTTGGGAAGGCTGCCCACCTGATCCTTGAGCCGCGAGATAACCGCCTGTTCGTCTTCCATATTCGGTAACGTCGCCGTCAGCTCCACGCGCCGGAAATCATTGCTGGAGTAATTGATGATCGTGTCGGCGAAAATCTTGTTGTTGCCCACCAGATTGAGCACATTGTCAGCCGTGTTGATGGACGTCACGAACAGCCCGATCTCGACCACTGTCCCCGTCACACCCGCCGCCGTAATCGCATCGCCGACTTTGAACGGCCGCAACACAATGATGAAACCACCCGCCGCCAGATTCGCCAGCAAACCCGACCATGCCATGCCGATCGCCAGCCCGACCGCTGCCAGCAGCGCTGCGAAACTGGTCGTCTCGATCCCGCAGTAACCGAGAATCGCGATAACCAGAATGATGTTCAGCGTGACGGTAATGAACGAGCCCAGGTAGCGCAGGACTGTCGGATCGAACCGCTGGCGGGTCAGCGAGCGTTGCACCATCCTGACCAGCACCCCGATCAGCCAGCGCCCGAAGATCCACAGGAAGGCAGCGATGACCAGCTTCAGAACGATCGTCGCCCCATACTGCAACACGATGTTGAGTAACGAATTGACCTTGTCGGTGCCGACATTGATGACATTCAGCGCATCCATGAACGCAACTCCTGAACGTAAGGCTCGACCGGCAGATGGCCTGCCGTATGACCCCGTACATTGTTCAAAAAACGCCAGAACATCTACTGGCAGTTGTGACAGGAGGCGAAGTGCTGGTATTCGGCGGCGCTTGTTTTTTCGTTACTGAGTCAGTCCCACCAAGGTATCCGCCAACTGGCGGGTGTGCTGTGATGTTCCCGCCGTCATGTCGCTCGATCCTTCCAGCTCGCTCAACAGGCCCGTCAGCGTGCCGACCTCTGCCGACTGCTCTTCGATGTGTTGCGCAACCTTGCGAATCTCTTCCGCCAGACGCTCGATATCGGTGCCGATGTCGTTGGCGTTCTGCGACGTCTTTTGCGCCAGTTGACGAACCTCGTCGGCCACGACTGCAAAGCCGCGTCCCATTTCGCCTGCGCGTGCGGCTTCGATGGCGGCGTTGAGCGCCAGCAGATTGGTCTGTCCGGCGATCTGTTGAATCGTCTGCACCACCGACTGAATGCGCAGGCTGGACCTGGCCAGTTCCCGCGAACCCGACACGACTTCGTCGGCCTGATTGACCAGGCTTTTGACGGTATCGCCAGCCTTGTCGATGACTTTTTCCTGATGCGTGATCGTTTGAGTCAGCTCATCCATCGAGACGTGCAACTCGCCTGAGTAGTGACGCAACTGCCCGGCAATTTCTTCCTGATCCTGGTGAGCTTTGACCAGCACATCGCCCAGATCGCTCAGGCCGCTGAACACCGGACGAATCTGTTCATCCAGACCGCTTGGGTCGATGGACTGGACGAAATTGCGCTGCTTGAACTGATCAATCTGCTTGACCACCACATGGCTCAGGCCCGCCAGTTTCTTGATCTGCCGACGCAGAAAGAACGCCTTGAACTCGCCGTAGTAGGCGATGAAGTTATCGATGTACTCGTCGCGGAACGACTGGCCTTCAGGCACCTTGAAAAAGAACACGGCGGTCAGCGTCTGATTGAGGTTCAGGCCGAGGATCTCCCCGAATGTCGAGAAGCCAACGACAGGCGTATCGCCGAAGACGTCGTTCATGCGGCCCAGTTCGCTGCCGTTGTTCAGGCGGCGCAGGATGCAGTCGCTCAACAAGCCCAGCAATGGCTTGCCGGACTTGCCCTGCAGGAAGCGGGCGAAGTCCTTGCGCGTGCTGTCGATCATCGACGTTCGCTTGACCATCACCAGTTCTTCGCCTGGCGCTACGTCGCAGAACAGGTGGACCCGCTCGCTTTCGTAATCAATGCGCGCGATGGAACGCACGAACAGTTCCTCGCCCACCCGGATGGCGAACGAATACTGCGCCAGCTTGCTTTCCAGATCACGCCGCTCGCAGTGCAACGCCTCGCACAGCGCCGCCACCATGGTGCTGATCTCACCACGCGCGTTGACCACCTGGCTGATGTAACGCTCTTCCAGCGACGCGGTCAGCACACTCAGGCTCAATGACGTCGGTTCGAAGTTCTGGCTTTTGAAAACCCCGAAGCGCACGTTCTTCGCGCTCTTGAGGAACACCACCTGAGCATGGTTCTCGTAACTGCGCTTGCCGTCGTGAATCAGCGTTTTCTGAAAGTCGCCCTTGCCACCGGCAGACCCGCCGACGAACAGGCATGGAAAGCGCCCGGACTCGTACAGCGCTTCCATGAAAAACGATTCCGACGCCGACAACCCGTCGAACGTGACATAGGCCAGCGTGTCGCGATGATCGATAAGCGTGCTCACTTGTGTGCGCTTGATCGAATCGGTCAGCCGCGCGATACGCTCACGCATGGAAAGCCGCTTGCCCGAGCCGCGAATGTCCTCACTGTGCAACGGAATATGCACCACTTCGGCACTCTTGATCACACTGGCGTCGAAGAGCGCCAGCACGATCCGGTCCCATTGATTGTCGGCTGCGCAATACAGCGAATCGTCGCTCGAGCACAACTCGCCCGACGTTGTGCACAAGCTGATTTTTGCATTCGGAAAACGCGCCGCCACAGACTGCGCAACCTGATCGAAATCGACATGCGGCGAGATAAAACCGGTGAGGTAAACCGGGTCGAAACTCAGGGCCGAGAGTTTTGCACTCAGCTCGCGGGCAGAGGTAATGACACTGAGAACGCCGCCGGTCCGTGTGGCAGTGGTCCGGAGACGGGATAGAAAGCTCATGATTGAGTCCGAAGAAGGTAGGAAGCGGAGGCCGCAGGGGATGCGGTCAGATCCTGTTTCATCGGCTGGAAGGGGGATCAGATTAGTGGTTCGGTCTGAAAAAGCTGTCCAGACAGACAATTTCTGACCGCTGGACATTCAGATGAGTTGTTCAAGAGGCTTCAGTGGCTGAACGCTTCAAGTTTTTGAGCACTGGAGCTCGTCAGGTGGCTGCCCCATTTTCCGCAGGAATTGCTGTTGCTGTCTGATCAGGTCGCGGTAACCGATACAGCGATAATCCATGCCATGTTCAACGGCCAGATCTGCGATGATCGATGCAAGGGCAGGGTAGTGACGGTTGCTCCAGCCTGGGAACAGATGGTGCGTCAGATGGAAATTCAAACCGCCGATCAAGGGGTGTAGCCAGCGTGGCGAAGCCGGCCAGTCGCAGGCGGTTGCGAAGTTATGGCGATACCAGCGGTGGGGCATTCGGGCAGAGTCGGGTGCGGGGTAGAACTCTGCATCGGCCCAGTGAGTTCCCAATAATAGAAACACCACCCAAAGCGAAGCCATCGTCTGGCTTAACAGGTAAGCGATCAGCACGGTGGTCCAGTTGCCGTTGAACACCAGCAAGGGAATCACAAGAACCAGCAACAAGTGAGTGATCTTGCTGACGATGAACACCGGCCATCCCGGTAAGTTACGTTTAGCCTTGAGCGGTGTTTTGCCCAGCCGGTCCGACCAGTCGAAGATCCAGGCGATGTAAGGAAGTGACAGTGCGGCAATCAGGGGCCAGTACAGGTGCTGATAGCGCATATGTTTGCGCCACCGTTGATAAGGGGTCTGTCGGAAGACACCGTTTTCTTCAGTGTCCAGATCGTAGTGTTCGATGTTGGCGTAAACGTGATGAAACTCTACATGCCGGACTCGCCAGTAATCCGGGTCGATGCCCAGCGGTAGCGTTGCCAGTCGCCCCACCAGCCTATTAGCCCAAGTTGTATGCAGGAAGTACGGTGAAGAAAAGCAATTATCGATTGTGGACAAACGCGACCGTATATCATGCATTTAAAGTGCCGTACTGCGCAGCGCGAGGTCGTCTGGAGTCGCCCAGTGCTCACGTCGTCGCGGGGGTAGGGGGTTATAATATATTTTTCTTGTGTACATAGCTGATTAGCGCTGCCACCGCTAAGGCCAAACTGGCGCATAAACAGAATTCACTGATATTTGCCGCATAATCCACGATTTGTCGACCGTCAGTAGTTCCCCCGGATCCGCTAATGCCACCGGCTGTGCCGCCTAAAAACACGAGCCCTGACATTGCACACAAGCCCAGTAATGCAAGAGACATTTTGAATAACGTGCCGGGAGTGAGTACATTCGACATCCCGCCTCTGGAGCCTGCCGTCACAGCCCGAAAAATGACGAGCCCTATATAAAAGATGGCTGATAAGAAAATCAGGATAAAAATTACTGGAGCCATTAAAGTTACCGTTTGGATATTTTGATGTTTGTGTATGACCTGATTTTATAATTATTACTTACTAACGTCTACGATGCTCGCCGGGGATACAGTAGCGCATTCAGCTTAACCTCAAAAACCTGTTGTTTTCAAGGTGACGGTCTTAGGCTGTCTACAACGCTATCCCAAAATGCCAGCGCTTCTTCATCAGACTTAAAGTCGCTACCAACTTCATGCGTTCCCAATCGAAGGTCTATAAAAGGGCTTGTATTGGACTTTAACAATCCTGCATATTCTATTTGAAAAGTGTAAAAACGTTTTCCATCGATCAGCGTTGCAATAGCAACTTCCTCCGCCTTGAGGCTGCCTACCATACGCTCCCTTTTTCTAAGGGTCTTTGTTTTGCTTAAAATCTGGATCATGCCTGACGCTAGGCCACCGCCGCTTTCACTTTCAAAGCGCTGTATTAAATTTTCATCGTGCTCAACGATTCTTTGAGTTAGCAGGCTCACAAAAGTGCCTGGATGCGTTGAGATTTGCGCCCCCATATAGATGCCCTCTAAGGACTGGGCAGCACCCAAAGTGGTATAGCCTTCCTCTAAGGCGAAAGCTCCTGCTGGCGGAGCATCCGATGGGCGTCGGTAGTAGATTGACTCGCTAATCAATCGAGCCTTATTGATCGCGCCATCAATTCCGTTAGCTGAAATTGATTGAGCTATCATTCGGTATAGCGTGTTTTTTGACGTAAAAAAGTAAGCATGAAAAGTGTAGAAGTCCCCCAGTTTTGAGAGTATAAGAACGCTGCCGTTGCTCAGTGGAACTGTTTTTTCATATCGGCTGGATGTGCCGTAAGCAATTCCTTTTTTGAGTTCGTCTGTTTTTTGTGCAACAATAGATACTAAGTCGAATGTACCGTTTTTGCTTATTAACTCAACTTTCTCATTGTATAATTTGTAGTCGCTGACAACTTCGGACCCTGCTGGCAAGTCCAGTTTGAATCTGCCGAAGTAATGAGTGGTCCACTGATTTCTTAATGAGCTTTCTATGCGTTGAGCAAAGACTGTTTGGGTAAGTAGGTATGTAGCCAACAACACAAAAAATATTTTAGTCTGAAAGTTTTTTTCATGTCGATCCTCTGGGAGACGTTTCAAGAGCCAAGCAAAAATGTGCATGTAGAGAGCATAGCCTTCGGTTCAGAGTTTGTTCGGATGGAAAGACTCAAGCAAATTGTTCCAGACTGATAGGAATTCTTCTTCAGTCAAACCGTCTTGTGATCGGTTTGGGAAACTAGGAGCGTTGTCAGGTAAATGATCGGAAGTGAACGAATAAGTCGCGGTTATCCTGATCTCTGGTTTCTGAATGTCTTCCGGCATGCCGGGGTAGTACCACATACCGGTGATTTCAGTTAAGTACGTACCATTCAGCTTTTGAGTGGTGCCTTCAATGATCTCTTCTCCCTTGAAATTGTTTATTACTCTACTGGAATCTTTAAATTTTTTGATTCTATTCTCTGAGTCGCTAAGCCACTTTAACACACCGGGTAATGCTAGGTCAGGAATACTGGGTGTCCGATCAGAAAGAGGAAGGTTAGGTTCGCCTTGGTAGGCGTCGATATTGAATCCGATATTAAAGCCTTTTTTGTCAGTGTCTTCAAAAGAAGCGCTTAAAGACTCCCGCTCATTTTCTTTTCCTTCTATACAGCCTTTTACAAAGCAAAATCCACTATGCTTATCATCTGAGGTATCAAAACGTGACATAAGCAAAGCAATGCGCGACGGATCTCCTAAAGTTCGTTCACCACCTATCTCCAGCAGCACATTTTTTTTCCACACAAATCCCAATGAGCTATTTGAAACCTCATCCATAGGTTTGCCATAAACATCAACACCTGTTAGACGTATATGATTGTATGCAGCCAGCCAAACATTGTCCGATGGTTGTGATATCTCAGCAGGTTTTTCTATGGTTTTACGGCCTGCCTCATTATTTTTTATCGTCGCTAATGAGTTGTCGATCAATTGTTCTGCACGCGGTTTTGTGTAATCAAAGTAAACCTTTATAGGGATGCCATCCTTATTTAGTGCAATATCTGTGAGCTTCATGCTTTCTGGTATTTCCACACTGTAGCGAGCGATGGCTACTGAGTGTGTTTTTTGATTTTTAGTGGCGAGAATTTTTTTGGGTTTCTCGTTGTTGGATAACATAAACGTAAGTAAAAGTATGGCAGTAAAGCCGAACGCTGTGAATAAGTAGTTTTTCTTTCGTTGTGTGGTCAGCATAAAGTTTTTGCTCTCTTAGCTATACTTATCATAGAGTGTGCAGTTACTGCTCTGACAAATTTATTATCATATGATGTACCGTGGACGAAGCCTTTAAGGTTTGCAGAAAACTTTGAGTGAGCAGTGGGCGCTTGCCCGGAGAGTGTTGGAACCGCTCCTTCGCCGCCTTCATCTTGCTTGCCGATGCCGGCGGAGGTGATCTTGGCGCCTTGTTGGGCCTTCAGCTCCATCGCATCACTCTGCGCCTGCAGTTCCACCTTGCCTTTGGGCGCAAACCTCTTGGCGCCGGCATTTTGCGCAAACAGGCTGATGTCCTGCGCCGCGCTGGCCAGCAGCAACTTGCCGCTGGCGATGCTGACGTCTTCGCCGGTGCTGAGGGTTAGGCTGTCCAGTCCGTCCTGCATGGGCAAAGCGTTATGCTGCTACCGCCGCCGCCCACTTCCTTGCTCTGTAGTCGGCCATTAGCCCGCTGGAGTGCCAAGCCGGCATGTGCCCGCCGTAGACCTGGCCCATGACCAGCGGACGGTCGATGTCGTTTTCCAGAAAGGTGACGACCACTTCCTCTCCGGCGCGTGGCACGTGCACGCTGCCCCAGTCGGGTCGTTGCTGGTAACACCATCTATATTGTTAAAAAGCTATTGCTGGTTGATAAGTTTTATATCCGCTTAACACTTTCTACTAGTTTGTCCCAAAAATCCACAGCTTCTTTATCGCTTTTAAAGCCGCTAGTAACATCGATGGTACTCAACTCGAGAACAGTATAAGGTTCTAGGCTAGAGTTAGGAGTGCCTGGGTATTCCAGTCGAAAAGAATAAGCTGTTTGTCCTTCCACATTTGTCTTTAGGAGTAATTCTTCAAACTTCAAGCCGGCCACTTGTCGTTGAGATTTTCTTATTAGTGTCGACTTGGATAGTATTTTTTGAAGTGTAGGTAATACGGTTCCAGTTGATCTTTGTTCATATCTGGCAATAAGTCCTGGCTCAGGCTTCCCGATAAGTTGGGTGTCAAAAGTCAAGTTGATTCCCGGAACTGAAGAGACGGGAAGCCCAATTGATACTTGTTCTTGAAATTTATCTATAGGCAAATTGATATAGCCAGCTTCAATGGAAAAAGTGCCATTGGGTGGTGCGTCGGTGGGGTTGCGATAATGAATAAGTTTATTTAGTTCTTTGGCTCGTGTGATTGCTTTATCTATTCCTTTTATTGAGATAGCGTCTACGGTCTGACGGTACAGCATATTTTTTGGGGTTAGATAGTAAATTTCCATCGTGTAACTAGTTGACTTGGATACGATTATTGCGCCTCCACCCTCGAGTTCTACTGTTCTATCATAAGCAGCATATCCGGAACTATGGAATTTATCTATTTTAGCAATAGATTCTGAGATTTTTATAGGCAGATCGTATTTGCCATTTTTGCTTATGAGTTCTATTTTTTTTTCAATTATTTTGAAGGATGACCATAGGTCTTTCCCGTTAGATGGTGCGTCTAGTGTGTAGCGTCCAAAATAAAAATGGTTGTATTTAGAGTGCGTGCTATCTGCTGCGCTGTCAGTGCTTATCAAGAAGGAGAGCCCTATTAAGTATATGAAATTTAAAAGAACTATTTTTTTTGTTTCTTTTTTAAATTTGCACATCTTTTGAACTCCTTATCAGGCTGTACAGATTCGCATATTGTGTTCTACCGCTCTGATCATTATAAACGTCCCGATGAGCATGGCCTGGCGAATTATTATGGAAACCCTCTTTGCATACATTTGATGCGCCCAGCGGCGTGGTGAGTTGTCGCAAGCGGCCGCTCTGGCTGAGGGCAGTTCCTAAGGTCAGGTCCATGGTGCATTGCTCCATTAATGCTTGCAGCGGATGACGGCGTGACGCCGAGAATCCATTTTTCGGCGAGCGTCGAGAAGCGCAGGCCAATCGTTTATGATCGATTACGTCAGTTTGTCAGCGCTGAGATTTTTGGGTTCTCATAGCGCTCATCAATCTCGATTCCCATTTTTTTAAGCTGCGTCTCGGTGCTTTTACGCACCTGTGCCATGCGGTTGAGCTCGTCAGGCAACAGCTCCTTCCACTGTTCACGACTCTCGTTTTCGATGAATTCCTTATAAAATTCGCTTTCTGATTTGAACGTCATAGTGAACAGGTAAGAACCCCGATCTTGCGGTGAGTCGCTGTTGTTTTCTCGCTGGACTCTTAGGTAAAGGTACTGGTCACCGTTGTGAAACATCCACGTGCTGATAACAGGCAAAGCATTCCATTCGGTTTTACTAAGCTGAAGCCCCGGATCATTCCACGGGCCAGTCGACACAGCGTTTCCCAGGACTTCATCCTTGCTGGCGAACTTTGAGGCTTGCGAACCTGAAATTCTTGCTTCGTCAGGATAGATATATCTATGCCAGCCGGAGGAGCCGAGGTTATGAACCTGGCGGTAGAAATAACTCATGGCGTCTTCGTGCTTTGAGTCCTGAGGAACGCCCGCGGCATAAATATCAAAATCCGTTATAGTACCGGAGGGTGTTGTGACGATAGTGATGTTGTGTATGTTTTCAAGAGTCAGGACATGACTGCCGGTAATGACTTTAGCCCTAAGCAAGTCTCCAGACGTCGACGGTACGTCAGTTCCGAAATTGCAAAAATTCGAAGCGCAAAATTTGATAAGTTTTATACTTGTCGACGAGCGTGTGTCTGCTATCGAACTGTTAAGCGTCAATTTTACTTCGCGTTTACTGTCGATAATATCTGATCCTTCGCAGCCGGTTAATAACAATAAAACGCTGATAAGATACTTGGTCATTACGCTTGATCTGGCTCGATACGTGATAATGGGTTTCGGTGTTGAGAGCTTCGAAAACGCCCGCTCTGATATTTTTGCACTCGAAAGTGTATGTGCATTTAGCTTCGGTTACTCACTGTTTGGTCTGTGCAATGTTTTAAGGGGATCGTTAGGTTAGTCAAAGAGCATAGGGGCTTGAAGCAATTCGACAGCATCCTAAGGATCCATGCGGAAAACGACTCGACGGATTACGCTTGGCACGGTGAAATGTGCAGTGCGACGTTAATTTAATACTAAAAACCCGTACACTATCAGAGGTACGGGTTTTCAGCGATTAAATCGACGTTAGAGCCGCATGCCTTTGAACGGATTCCAGCCTTGCTCGCCTTTTACTTCCTTAAGGTAGTAGGCGTAGTTGGCAGTCAGTGCATACATCATGGAGAACACGACATTCAAGCCTGTCCCCAATGCCGCAGGAACATCCATGCCCAAGATCGCACAGACCACGCTGATAACGATGTTTACCGCGACGATGATGCCGATCAGTGAAAGATTCTTCTTCCACAAACCCAGCACAAAGAAGTAAATCGGACCGAAGAAAAATGCGATGACGTTAGCACTAACGAGCAGTTTCTTCTTGAAATCGGGCAGTGCGTTGACGGCGGGTTTGAAGCGGGGATCGTTCGGCGCACCATAAGTATCGAAGAAATTGAAGCGCTCCTGCCATTTAGCGCTGTGTTTGCCGGTGCTATGCAACTGGCTTGTTGTGCTCATGGTTGTACTCCTTGTAGTTAATTGATATGACGTTTTTTTGGAAAATCCTGTAATTCTTAATTAGGGGAAAAACCGTCAAAGGTGCTTGTTGGGTATCCAGGGCTCCTGCTCTTGCAAATCATGACTTGTATCGTCAATGCTTGAATCGGTCGCTAGACCAAAACGGGCCTGAACACGTGCGATGGTGATAGGCAGAATGCACGGTGTTCATTTCCAACGGGTAGCCTGAAGCAATAAATGTCATCCCGACAGGCATTAAATACCAGAGGCAATAGTCTGCATCGAGAGGGTGTTCACCCCTTATAAGTACGGCGGTTTTGACAGGCGCATAAAAAGTGAAGGAGACCGATAGCAGAAATTTCGCTAATACCGTTGTGAAAGTAATGGACTCAAACATTCTGATCTCCTGCGGGCAGAAGCCCTACACCTACCGCCGAATGTCGGTAAACGAGTTCCTGCTCTGCTCGTCCGTTACCTTTTTGAGGTGTCGGACATAATGGATGGGTTGCCTGTAACACGCACCGAAACAGAAGCTGAACGCTTTGCTTTCATCTCACGCGTCGATAGCAATGCTGTTAAGCCGTACTGGCAAATGTCGCGATCATTACTACTGCTTCGGCTCCTTCGTCCCTAACACATCTCGAATGCTGTCAACGACATTGCTGTCCTTGATCACATCGTTCAGCCAGCCTTCCAACGGCATGTTGCCCCACTTGATGGCGCGTTCGATCAGGTAGGGCACAGGGCTTTGTGGTTCGGTGTTCTTGAAGAACTGTGCGACGCTGGCGAGCATGGTGAAAGCTTCGTCGCGTGTTGCCGGAGTCGTGCGCAGTGGTGCGGACGTAGTGTCCTGGCTGGTCTGGGTCATCACAACACCTGCATGTTGGTCGGCGGCAGTTGCAGGCGCGGCTTCGGCCTGGGCGGGCGGAGCAGGGTTCAGTTCGATGCCGCGATCCTTGAGCAGCTTTTCGGTCAACTGCCCACCGCGCTGCAGCACATCACTCAGGGTTGCGAAGCTTGGAGCATCACGTCCGAAAAGGTTATCGCAGGTGGCCTGGAGCTGCTGACAGGCGTAGAGGCTCGCGGCGATTTCCGTAGACTTGAGACGCAAGTGATCCGTATCGGTCAGCACCACGGAGCGTTGGAAGATCTCGGCGTTGATCTTGCCTTCGTCAACGGCTGCCTGCATGGCTTTGGGGTTTTGTAACGCCAGGTTTTCCACATGGCGGGACTCGTCGTAGCGCAGAAGCCCGAAGTTTTGCCCTTGAGTGATTGGCAGGCCGCCCACCACTTCGGTCAGCGAGGTTTTCAGCCAGGCGAGGCGGGCGGCGCGCTCTTCGACACCGTCCTCGAGGGACGGAAACAAGTCGTCCCAGAAATTTTGCAGGATCCGCTCCGCTAACGTCAGGCCGAAGGTAATCCCTACAAAATGGTACTTGTGCGCCAGAGCTTCACTGAGCCAAGCGACAAGCATCAGGTCCTTGCTCTGTTGAGCAAGGCCTTGCGCAGCCAAGGTAATGGTCAGCTCCCAGTCCGAAGACTTGAGGTCGGTCTGCCAGTCACCTTGGGTGAGGTAATCGGGGTCTGCTCGCCGAGCTTCCTTGACCTGATCGAACAGGGTGGAAAAGCTCAGGTCTTCGCCACTTCCCCCGTTGATGGGTGCCGTCAGATCGGCAAGCGAAAGGTCGTTGAGAAATTCAGACATAGTCAACTCTGATCAGGAATAAAAGACACCGTGTCCGGGCAGACACGGTGTTGAAGACGGGCCGCATGCGCGACCCGAAGTGACACCGTTTTATGCGAAAACTTTGTTCGCAGTGCGGTCCCAGCCGCCAGTGACGTTACCGCCACCCTGGCCATCGGAGCGGCTCTGCTGGGTGTAGGTTGTCTTGATGCGTGCGAAGTTGAAGCTGATTTCTTCAATCGGCAGATCGCTGACGGCATTGTCTTCGCCAGTCTGGAGACCACCTGCAACAGCCTTCACGGAAGACACGACAACTTCTTCCAGGTTGATGGTCAGGTAGGTCAGCTTGTCGCCGCCTGCACGGTTAACGTTCAGCTGGATCTTGGCGATGTGAGTGCCTTTGCAGCACGCTTCGAACAGCTTGGCAGAAGCCTTGTCGACGGCCTTGCGGATGCTGAAGTCGCTCAGAGCAACACGCTCGGACGAAGCACCACCCGAGGAACTGGCGGTAGCGGAGGTGGCCTGGGTAGCGCCGTACTCATAGCCGAGCACTTCGATCCAGTCCTTGTGCTTGTCGTCCAGAACTTCACCTGGAATGCCGTCGATTTGGATGTACGCGTCAAATGCCATTTTCTGCTTCTCCTTTCTTCATTTAAGGTCGTAGCGTCTGTAACAGATCACGACCCTTTGATTAACCTTCCTGAAACAATCAAGAAAGGTTTTCTTACCACGGCCCCGGCCCCGCAAAACGATGACCCAGGCTTCGGTTTGCTTTAAGTACTGGCGTCAGTTGAGCGCCCGTACTTCGATCTCTACACGCCTGTTCGGCTCAAGACACTGAATCAATTGAGCCCTGGGTTGCTGCATGTCGCACTTGACCAGTGGCTTCTCGCTGCCTTCGCCAACGGCATCGACCAGTTCGGCAGGTACGCCCTTGCCGACCAGATAGGTCTTGATGGTTTGTGCTCGTTGCTTGGACACCTGCATGTTGCTTTGCGGGTCGCCCAGCTGGTCGGCGTGGCCGGCAATGATGATCTTGCCGATGTTGGGTGTGTTCAGCAGCTTGCCGGCGATTGCGCTCAACTGGTTCTGACCTTCGGTTTTCAGGCTCTGGAAGTCGGCACGGCCGAAGGCGAACAGGGTGTCCGACTCCAGGGTGATGGTCTCGATGGCTTTCAACGATTGAGTCAGCAGGCTATTGATGTAGTTACGCGAACTGGACGTTAGGAATGCATTGTCGAGAATGCGTGGTACGTCCAACTCATGAATTTGATCGCTGTAGAAGTTGATCTGCCGACTGGCGTACTCGTAATCCTGATTCACCCCAGCGTCGCCGCTTGACGAGAGGTTCCTGCCGGTCTGACGCGCTATGGCGGGATACCAGTAATCAGGCATTTTCGCTTTCAGGAACGCAGGGTCTGCTTTCTCACGTTGTGAGCGCGACAGCATGACGTAGGTGTCCAGCGTAGCTTTGCCGAAATTGGCGATCGATTGCGCACGGTTGTCGGGCGGCAGTGCTTTTGGCTCGACACTGTCCACGCCGGTCACCGGCATCAGGTCTTTGGCGTTGCGCTGATAGACCTTGATGGTGGTTAACAGATACAAGGAGCGCGTGAGGTTATCAGCGGTTGGCTTGAGCATCACGCTTTCCAGGCGGTTGAAGTACCGCGTACGCAACAGTGGCTCGACTTCATAACCCTGATAAAGACCCAGACGCAGGCGCAGAGGCACTCCTTCGTCGTGGTGTCGCCCGTAATACAGCGATGTCCAGAACCGCATGCGATCCAGCGTCTGCCATTCGGTGTACTGACCGGTTGCCTTACTGTCGTCGACAGCTGCTTGTGCAAGCTCGGTCGAGATCGTGTGAATATTGTCCTTGTTGTTCCAGTACGACCAGCCCCACAGACTGCACAACAGCACGGCAACGGCGCTGGCGCCGCCAATCCAGGCGGCCTTGCGGCGGCGTTCACGGTGATTGGTGGTGTACAACGCCACCAGGTGCTGGTCCGGGATAATCACTTTGCGGAACAGGCTATTGATGAACAACGGATGCGGCTGTGCATTGCCATTGGCCACATCCTGCTCGCTTTCCAGCAGGAAACGCTCGGTGACATGGCGTGCATGCCCGCCCATTTCCGGCTGGTCGGCGTCCAGTGCGCTGGTGAAGTAGAAACCGCGTAACAGTTCTGCATTCTGATACGGGTTGGCGCGCAGCAGCGCGTCAACGAATAGGCTCAAGCGCGGTTTCAGGGCTTCAAGTTCCAGCGGGAAGCGATACACCGCGTTGTCCTGACGAGTGATCTGGATGTCCTGAGTCACCAATTGATAACCGGCGACCTGTTTCCAGTAACTGATCAGTTCATCCATTGCCACGCCAAAGCGCTGACCCCAGTCGGCTTTTTCATAGCCTTTGTGGGAAAAGGTTTTGCCCATCACTTCGCCACGTGAAGCGTCGTCCAGCTGGCGATAGAAAGGTGCAAAGCCCGGCACCAGATCGCATTTTGTGAAGACCAGGTAGACAGGCAGTCGTACTTCCAACAGCGAATGGGTCTCCTGAATGCGCTCACGCAGGCGTTTGGCTATACGCTCCTGATCTTCGACAGACGATTGCAGAATGTCGTGGATGCTGACGGTCACGATCAATCCGTTGAGCGGACGACGCTGACGGTGCTGACGCAGCAACTGTAGGAACGCACGCCATTTTCCTGCTTCTTCCTGGTCGTTCATGTACCGGCCAGCGGTATCCAGCAGTACGGCTTCGGAGCTGAAGAACCAGTCGCAGTTGCGCGTTCCTCCCAGTCCGGAGACACGGGCGCCTTCGCGTTCGGCATAAGGAAAGTTGAGCCCGGACTGATAGAGCATGGTGCTCTTGCCCGCTGCTGGCTGCCCAACCACCAGATACCACGGCAAAGCGTAGAGCGCGTCCTTGGCGTTGGTGCCACGCGGCTTGTTGCTGTTCAGACGCTCAATGCTTTGCAGCAGGCGCTCGCGTAGCAGGCTGATTTCCTCACGGTCGGCCGGGCTTGCGTTGAGCACGGCCTGATCGGCGTCTTCGCGCAGTAGACCTTCCAGATTGTGATGCCGTGAAACGCCCCGATACATGAGTAGTACATAACCTGCTGACAACAACAGGAACACACCGATACCGGTCAGCAGGCTGTTCAACGAACTGAAATCGAGGGCGCGACCAATGCTCCAGACGATGAAAATCGTCAGGAAGAAGAACACCCCGAGAATATAGGGCTGGTAACGCAGAAAGTAGTATTTGATTTTATTCATACGGACTTCAAATCCAGCACATCGACAAAACGGTCGATAACGTCATAAAGAGGTCGGTCCATGTCCGCAAACACGTGGCTCCGATGGTGTTCGTCGAACGCCTCGAAGGGCTCCAGCACGTCATAGTTTTCCGATCGGTCGCCAGTACCTGTCACTACGCGGTATACCCCGGTGGTGTTGCGCGACGGAAAGCAGAACAGTCTGGGACGCATGAAGTCATCCGCCAGAATGCAGATTTGTGGCACAGCATGATCTGTAGCCATGCGCGTCAACCAACTGACCCATAGATCGGCGGTCGGGTTTTTCAAACCCCGTTCGGCGGGCAATGGCAGCGAAATACCAATAGGTGCCTGGTGGTACATGGGACGGCCCAGCGCTTGCAATCGTGTGAGTACGGCGTTGGCAATGAATTCCGGGTAGGAGCTTTCAAGCGATCTTGCAATGTCGCGTAACGTGAAGTTCACCAGAAACTTTTCGTGCACACGGCGGAACAGTTCGAAGTCCTGACTTTGCAACGGTCTCAGCGCTCTTATGCGCTCGAAGACAACCGCTGTGGACTCCCCTTGGGCCGCCATATGCAGCAAAGGTTTAATCTGGGCGCAGAACAGTTCGCTGAGTGTGAATGGGTTCACGAATAGCCCGGCGTCGCTGGACTTAACCGTTTGAAAGATGAAAAACGGATAACGTCGCGCGCTGGAGTCCCTGGAGCTGATCAAGCCGCCGACCAGCCAGTTTCCACTGCGTGCACGGTAGCTGAAGAAGCACACCGGCAAGCGGTCGAACAGCGTGCGCCAGTCATCGCTTTGTTGCATGGAAACGAGCGCCCCCTGCAGCCAGGCGTCGAACTCGCATACGTCATCACTGGCGCCATGCAGGCTGACGAAATCCGGGCTGGCAGGCACTTTTCCGAAGCAGCCGATCATCGTCCGCGCCCCCTTTGCGCCTTGTAAATGTTCACTTGGTCCGCCCGTCAGTTGCATTCAGCGCGCTAAGCGCCTTCACGTTCGCAAGATCAGTCAGCTTGACGCCGCCGTAGTTGCGAACCACGAGGCTGACCTGTCCTTTGGCGGTATTCCAGCTGAAACGCTGCTGGATGCCATCAAGGTCGCTGACGCGTGCGCTGTCGTTCATGCGCAGCAGACCCCAACGACCGGTATAGTCGAACACGGTAATGCGCTCGCCGGTCAGCGTAACCACATCCAGACGAGCGCCCGGTGCAGTGGTGGTGCCTGGCCATGAGAAGCGGTTCCAACTGGTCCTGCCGTTTCGGTAGTGCTGTTCCTGACCATCAAGGGTGAAGAGGATGTCAGTGAAATTAGCCGACGGCTCCAGCATGATCTCGAAACCATTGTCCTTGTCCGACAGACTGGCAATGACTTCGCCCAGCGAGCTGGCCTTGTCGATGTTGCTGACCATTTTTGGATTGACCAACGGAGCGGCCTTGGCATCGCTGCTCATGCCCAGGCCTTCGCCACCGGACAGGTTGCCGATTTCGTTTCGCTTGAAGTTCGGCAGCAGCCCGGATTCAGGGTCCACGAAACGTTGCAGATCCTTGACCGAAGCTTCATTGCGGCTGTCAGCTGAAATTGGGTAGCGGTGAGCCATGACCTGTTCCCAGGGCTTGGCGACTTGTTGGGCCCAAGCTTTGGCGATCTGCTCGCCAGCCGGATCTCGCAGGGTTTCCCAAGCGAACTGAATCGGAAGGCTGAACAGACTTTGCAGAGAGTTAGACAGACCGCCCTGGCTGGTGTCGACCGTGGTTTCGACATAGTTGCGCACACTGGTGACTTCGCTTGGCTGACCTTCGAGCGTTTCGCTGATCAGTTGCTTGCTGCTCTTGCCAACATCCTGAGAGCGCTGGATGTTGTTCATCCGTACTTTGAGCTTTCGCAGCGCAGCCAGGTAACGGTCCATGATGGTGCTGTCGGCGCCCTCGGCGTTTTGCGCAGCGAAGACACGCGATACCGGCTCGAAACGCTTGGCAAGGCTACCGTCATCGACCGCAGGCAGCGGCGAAATCAGAACGCTGGCCGCCGCCTCCTTGTTGTCAAAGATGCCGCTGACCTTGCCCCAGAAACCGTCATCGCGTTTGACGCCGACCTGCTGCGCTTCGCGCGGGGCGGGGACGTCCCACTGAGTGTTGTCGTTGACCGCAGACAACAGCAGTTTTACCGGGGAGTTGCGCACATCGCTGAGCAATGACAATTGTTGTGTGGCGTTGGCCATGTCGGTGAAGCGACGAACGCCTACGCTGTCCACCATCGTGTACCAGGCTTGTGTGTAGTCACGCTTGTAGCGCGCCATGAACTCGCGGACGAAGTTCGCTTTTTGTACGACGCTGTCGCCGCCCTCGCCATCAAGCACCCAGTCGGTCTCGTTCCGCAGGTTGCCGGATACCATCTTGATCAACTCGGGCTTCACGAACTCTTCCCAACCTTGGCGGGTGAAGATCGCGGGCACCGCCTCGGAACCGTATAGCAACTGGCGACCCGGCATCGGCACTAGATCGTTAAGGCCGATGGCTGGGAATTGACGGCTGGACTCCAGCTGAAGACGCAGGTACTCACGATCCACCAGCGAGCTGGAGATCATGAAAAATTTCAGACTCTTTCTGGTTTCATCGATCAACTGTTCGTTGCGCGGCAAGGCAGGTGCCTGTCCGTTCTTGAGCAGTTGTACGTAAACCGGTGAGTTGTCCTGAATCACGTCTTCGCTTATTGGATTCGCCTGATTGGCCATGCCTGACCAGGCCACTGGCAACGCTACATCGACGAACTCGGTTTCCGGGTGCGCAGATGGCTGGGTCAGAATCAGATAGAGCTTGAGGGCGTTATATGACTCGATGATGGATTCAACTTGCCGCTCATCCAGTCGTCCCAGCATTTCCTCCGATAGCGACAGGCCGCCCGTGGTGGCCGACAGTTCAGCTGCATCGTTGGCAGTCGCCGGGTTGCGCAGTGCTGCAATGGCTTCGGTACGCGTCTGGTTGGCTGTGCCTCGGACCGCGCCGGTCAAGCGTCCGGTGACATCACTTGTGCTGCGCGGGATGCTTCCCAAACTGGTAGGGCGACCTGCGGCAATATTCTGAGTCGTACGATCCAGCAGTTTTTTGCCTTGAGCACGCGCCTTGCCGGTTTTGCCGTCAGGGCGAGCCGGCGTTGCACCAAATCCATACTGCGGGTCCATGGTTTTGGCGAACTCGTTGAACTCGCGCATCTGCAATTGCAGCTTCATCGTGATCGGTTCAAGCGCCTGGGTCCGCAACTGTTGCAAGTAGGCGTTCTGGGTCGCGAGGTAGATATCATCTCCCCGGTACAGACCACCGCTCAGTTGCAACGGAACGCCTTTGGTACGGTACTTTTCGATGGCTGCCAGCTGATTGCGCAACAACTCCAGACCTTCGCCGGAAGCAAGACGCTGCGCACGGTCAGGTGACTGCTTGAGCTCGGTCAACTGCGTGCTGAGCGACGCCAGCCATTCGCGATTGTTCTGGAATGACAAGGCTTGCAGTCCGATGAACGCGAGTCCGATGAACAGGGCTACTGCGATAATGATCGGCCCAATCGATCTGTCACGACCAAAGCGTGATTGATAGAGCGTCAGGTCGCGATCCGGAAAGATGACGCGTCGGAATGTGTCGGTGATGAAGTAACTGCGCTCACCGGTTTTAATGTTGTCGCTACGCGTCGAGGGATCGGTCTCAGGCTCTGGTCGCAGGGCGAAAGAATCCGCAAGACTGTCCTCGTAGACATGAGCCAGTTGCTTGTCAGTCTGAAGCGCGCTGGTGAAATACAAGCCACGCAACAGGAGCTGTGCGCCGTTGTGATTGCTGCGGGCGAAGTGCTGGAGGAACTGTTCCAGTACTACCGACAGCTCGGCGAAGTAGTTGGGGAAGTTCAGCAGGGCGCTGTTGGCGTCCGCACCCAGCGCTATGATCTGGGCGTCGACATAACGACGGACATGGCCCTGCAGGTTCTCGAGCTTGCTGTCGAGTACGCTGCGCAGACCTTCGCTGCGGATCTCCGACAGACCGAACGTCATGCCCAGCGGCTGCTGACGTTCATGCAGGTCAAGGCCCTCGAATGCCTGACTGAAGCCCGGCAGTTGGTCGGTCTTGCTCAGCATCAGGTAGATAGGCGGGTTGGCGTCCAGGCATTCGGTGTACTCCTCGATGCGCGACACCAGTCGAGCAGCAAGGTCGTTACGCTCGGAGGCGCTTGACGCCAGCAGCTCTGGCAGACTGACCACCAGAACCAGACCGTTCACTGCGGCTTTGCTGCGCTGTTTTTTCAGCATGCGCAGGAACCCGGCGAACTCACTGGCTGACTGATCGTCACGCAGGTAACGGCCAGCTGTATCGATCATTACGGCTTCAGGGCTGAAGTACCAGTCGCAGTGCTGGGTGCCGCTTTGATGTTCGTTGGCGCTGCTGGCAATGCTCGCAGACAGGCCCGAACGTGTCAGCAGCGAGGTCTTGCCTGCGGCGGACATACCGATGACCAGATACCAGGGCAGATCGTAAAGTGCGGATGAACCACCGCCACCGGCCGAGCGATCGGTGCGCAGCATGGCAATCGCGTGCTTGAGGCGCTCACGCAGCACTTGCTGGTCGCGGAACTCGCCTGTCGATTTCAGCGACCGGTCAACCTCGATCTGGACCAGATTCTCAAGATTGTGCTCGGTGCGAATCCGCTTGTACTGACGCAGCACGATCAACAACAGATAGAAGGCACTGATGATTGCCATCGCTTCAAGCGTGTAATCGCGTAGCCAGCTGACGCGAGGTGCGACAAACCAGCAGACGGCCAGGCTCGCCAGCCACAAGACCGGAACGAGGAACCAGAAACTTTTTAACAGGCGCAGTAATGTCTTCATGTCTTCCTGACTCGGTTACCTGATCTGGACTCAAGCATTGAACAGTTGGCTGATTTGTTCCGCCAAAGCGGCCACGTCCTTGCCCAGCAACCAGTCAAGGGTCAAGTAGACACCCAGGCAGACGATTGCAATGAGCACCAGATAAAGCCAGACAGGAACTTCATGGCGAAGCATCTGCGAAACCTGATCGGGCAACGCCCAGTCAGGCGAAAGCGCCTTTGGCGTTTTACGATGCCGGGCGATGTCCTGGCCCAGCGTATTGGCCAGATAGCGCAACTGATCTTTCTGCCCCAGCCCGTACTTGCCTTCGAAACCCAACGCCAGGCACAGGTGGTAAACCTCAAGCACATCGAGATTCTTTTTCACGTCGGCGCGCAGAGAGTCGATCTTCTCGAAGAAGCCTTCGCCTGCCAGATGAACGCCGAAATAGCGGAATTGCAAAGGCTGTAGTTCGAAATGACGACGCAGATCGTTGTCACCCGAACGCAGTACGCTTTCATCGAGAAAAGCACACAGCGCGTACTGAGTGTCCTTGACCTGTTCAACGCTGTAGTTGGCGCTGCGACCTTCACGCTCCAATGTGGCGAAGAACGTTTCGACGCTGGCTTCGAATGCATCCACCGAAGTGACCTGACGGCCACGACGCACTATCAGTGCCATGCTGATGAAGTCTTGGACCAACTCTTTGAGTGTGGGTTTTTCGGTTGCAGCCACAGCGGCACCTTGCATTACGGCTTCAGTCATTTGAGTACCGCCATCAGTTCAAGCTTCAGATTGGTAAAGGCGCTTGGCGCATAGAAGGAGATAGCCTGAGCTTCCATCATTCGTTCGTAGACTCGCCCATGGGGTTCTATGGAGAAATAGTGGTTGTCCAGGCGAACGGGAATGGCATTGGGCAGACGAGTCGAGTGATTCAGCGTGACGCCCGGCATGGCGCTGTTGACCACCACCTCGATGTCTTCTGGCGAGCCGACCTTGAACGCACGCGGCACCAGCTCCAGCAGGCTGGAACCTGGCATGTCCGCATGGACCGAAATGTAAAAGTCGGCTTCTGTCAGGCGCGGATCCAGCAATTGTCCCTGCCAGTACGACGGCTTGGTCTGCGAGAGATTGATGATGATGCACTGGTTCGGGATCACGTTATCCAGCAGAACCCGAATCATCTCGTCCAGCTTTACCAGTGACGCGGCCGGGTCGTGATGATCGTATTCAGGAATGTCGTGAAGCTGCGTATCCAGCGAGAATGTCAGCAGGCCACCGGCGAGTTCCGCAAGAAACAGGTACAGCCGCTCTGGATGCAGGCGCGGGTGCGCGAGCAAATGCGCCAGATTGGGGTACGCGCGGTTCACTGTATTCAACAGCCAGAACAGCGTGACATCACTTGAGCCAAATTCGGCGATCTGGTCGGCACGTTCACGGCGACGTCCGGAAAGAGCCTTGCTCTTGGCCTGCAGCACGCCAAGCAAGCGCTTGCCCAGACCAATCAGCGTGTCGTGTGTGCCGACATGCAGCGTCGGGTGTACGAAATGGGCATCAAGGTTGAAGCCGCCGATGTTGTTGCGCGTGAGGCGTGCAATCGGGCAGTAGCTGTAACCGTCCAGATTGTCGCCGTCGATCAGCATCACGACGTTCAGGCGCAGGCTGGTGATTTCGTTTTCCAGATCACCTTCGTTGAGGTCTGGCAGCGTATCGAACTGCTTTCGAAAGCGACGTGCGCTCTTCTGTTCCTGACCGTCTTCTACGTAGTTCAGGCCGAAAGGCTCGGGCAGTTTCAGCGCTGCGTACACCTTGAGTTCATTACCTTTGAGCAGGTTCTTCAAGTCGCGAGCGGCCGGCAGCGGGTCGTGCTGCGGAGCGTCATACAGGCTGCCGTCGGGGAATACCAGCTTCAGGCGTTTCAGTTGCAGAGAGCCTGTCGCCAGCGCCTCTTCGTCGACTTGGAGGGTCTGCACGCCCCAGTGAAACGGGGTACTGCGCAACGTCGACTCGGCGAGTTGATGCTGGTGAAATTCATCCTGATATTGGAAATGCTGCGGCAAAAGGAACATGCCTTCCGACCACATCACTCGGCTTTGCTTACTCATTTGGCGCCTTCCAACAGAGAATTGAATGTTGAGTCCATCGCCTTTTGCGCAGAGTTGCCGACAGCGTCTCCGGTTTTCTCGATGGCGGAATCCTGAACACGCTCGGTCAGGCTCTTGCCAGCAGGCTGAGCGGGCTGCGCCGGTTTGGCCGCCTGCGCAGGTTGTACCGGCGTTTCTGGCTGTGCGGGTCGTGTCGGCAGCGAGTTGGACTTGGCGAACTGCTCTTCAGTCTTGAGCTTGTTCAAGACGTCCACGCCACGCACGGCGAGGATGTAGTTGTTATCCACCAGCACGCGTACGCCGTCGGACGAGAACCAGATGCCGTCCTTGCGAAGCGAATTGGCGTCAAAGGCTACTTTCCAGCGACTGTCCTGATCGGTTCGGAAGAACGCTGCAATACCCACGTAGGAGGCACTTGGGTTCAATGGCCATTGATCGGTCTGTCCCATGCCTGGCAGTAGGATGAGTTCACGACTTTCAACCAGCGTATTGCCCAGCGCCTTCTGTGGGTCGTCCCAAAGGGTGTCGGCATTGATCGACTCGAAGCGCTCAAGCGACGACAGTTGATAGACGCGCACGACCACCGAAAGCGGCTTGCCCGACTCGTCCGGGTTGAGCGAATTGCCCCCGTCGGATGTCAGGATCACCTTTTCGTTGTCGCCGAACATCATGTCACCCGCCCAGGTGTCGTCCATGCGCTTGGCGACACGGTCCGTGACGCCGCACGCGGACAGCGCCATCATCATTGCCAGAACAGTCAGACACTGTGCCAGGGCTTGCTTCGAGGAACGAATGCCTTGAAGTCTATTACTCATGACTTGCTACCTATGGGTGATCAATTACATCAGGCTGTAGGCGAAATCGCCGTCGCTTCCCAGCTCGATGGTCAGGCTCTGGATCGGTTTGTCCTGCGCCATTCGCTCCAGGACGCGCTGAGCGAGTTCCGGCATGAGGGTCTTGGACAGAATGTTGTCGATATTGCGTGCACCGCTGTCGACTTCCGTGCAGCGTGAGGCGATGGCTTTGACCAGCGCATCGTCGTAACGCAGAACCGCTTGATGATTGCGTTCGAAACGCTTGCGAATACGCTCCAGCTTCAAGCCGACGATACGTTCCAGAATCTCGTCCTGAACCGGGTAGTAAGGCACGATGGTCAGGCGACCCAGGAAGGCTGGTTTGAACACCTGATTCAGTTCGTCACGCAGACCTTCCACAATGTCATCAGGCGTCGGCTTCTGCTCGGCATTCAGGCACCATTGCATTATGCGATCAGTACCGGTGTTGGACGTCAGGATGATCACCGTATTACGGAAGTTGATCTCGCGACCTTCGCCATCGTCCAGAACGCCTTTATCGAAGACCTGAAAAAACAGTTCGAGTACGTCCGGGTGGGCTTTTTCCACCTCGTCCAGCAACACGACGCTGTAAGGCTTGCGTCGAACCGCTTCGGTCAGGACACCGCCTTCGCCGTAACCGACATAGCCCGGTGGCGAGCCTTTGAGGCTGGAGACCGTGTGCGCTTCCTGATATTCGGACATATTGATGGTGATGACATTACGTTCACCGCCATACAGCGTGTCAGCCAGAGCCAGAGCGGTTTCAGTCTTGCCGACGCCACTCGGACCGAGCAGCAGGAAAACACCAATCGGCTTGTTCGGATCTTCCATGCGGGCCCGGGAAATCTTGATGCGTTTGCCGATTTCTTCCAGCGCATGATCCTGCCCCAGTACACGCTCACCCAGCAGAGCGGGCAGGCTTTGTACCGTATCGATTTCGTCGCGCAGCATCTTGCCGAGCGGAATACCGGTCCAGCCCGAAATCACTTCACCAATGGTGCCGCCATCCACCAGAGCATGAACCAACGGTTGTTCGCCCTGAACACTGTTCAGTTCAGCGCGCACGGCGGAGATCTCGTCGGCATTCGGGGTATCGGTGCTCAGCGCGCCGAGCTTCTCGACCAGCTCCAGCTCACGTTTCCACTGTTGCTCCAGGGATTCGCGGGTCTGTTGCTCGGCTTGCAGTTCTTCGTTCAGGGTCGCAAGACGACGGGCGTGGTCGCTGCCCTTCGCGGCTTCCTGCTCCAGCACTTTGATTTCAGCCTGAAGGTTATCGATCTGACGCTTGCAGTCTTCCAGCGCGCCTGGCTGGGCAGACTGGCCTAGAGCAACGCGTGCGCAGGCTGTGTCCAGTACGCTGACAGCCTTGTCCGGCAACTGGCGGCCCGTGATGTAGCGGTTGGACAGGCGCACGGCTTGTACCAGCGCTTCATCCATTACTGTGACCTTGTGGTGTTCCTGCATCTTCGCCAGCAGTCCGCGAAGCATGTGGATCGCCTTGTCTTCGTCCGGCTCTTCGACTTTCACGACCTGGAAACGACGCGCCAGGGCGGCGTCTTTCTCGAAGTACTTCTTGTACTCCGCCCAAGTGGTGGCAGCGATAGTGCGCAGCTCGCCACGGGCCAGCGCTGGCTTGAGCAGGTTGGCAGCATCGTTCTGTCCGGCCTGACCGCCCGATCCGATAAGGGTGTGCGCTTCGTCGATAAACAGGATGATCGGGTGCAGGCTGCGTTTGGTTTCTTCGATGACGGATTTAAGGCGATTTTCGAATTCGCCTTTGACGCCCGCACCGGCCTGCAACAGGCCCAGGTCCAGCGTGTGGATCGCCACGTCCTTGAGTACCGACGGCACGTCGCCCTGAACGATGCGCAGCGCCAGACCTTCAACGACGGCAGTCTTACCCACGCCCGCTTCGCCGGTGAGGATCGGGTTGTTCTGACGGCGACGGGTCAGGATATCGACCATCTGCCGCACTTCAAACTCGCGCCCCAGCACCGGATCGATACGACCTTCACGTGCGCTCTGGGTCAGGTTGACGGTGTATTGATCAAGCGCCGGCGTCTTGCCATTGCCCTTGGTGGTTGCACCTGTGCTGGCGTCAGCGCTCGCCAGCGGCTTGCTCAGTTTTGTCTCGGGGCTACCTTCAACCAGTGCGCTCAGGTTCAGGCGCAGGTCGTCAGCGTTGATCTTTTCCAGTTCCGGAGCCGAGCCGATCACGACGCGACGCAGAGCATCGTCGTCCAGCAATGCCTGAATCAGGTGCCCGGTGCGGATTTGCGCTTGACCAAATTCGATGGACGCCAGCACCCAGGCCTGTTCGATCATGCGGGTGATGTGCGGAGACAAGGCTGGCGTACGTGTGTTGCCTTTCTTGAACGTTCCCAGTGACGTCACGAGCTGCGCTTGCAGGCGATCGGGCACGACGTCGTAGTGACGCAGGATCACCGGCAGGTCGTTGTCGTTGTTGTCCAGCAATTGCAGAAGCAAGTGCTCGACTTCAACATCGTAATGATTCTCCGACAGGCACAGTGCAGCGGCGCTTTCAGTCGCAGTACGGCTGGTTTCGTTGAGCTTGGCAAACAGGGACTTCAGGTTCACAGGGAGACCCCATCAAAAGGAATTTGGAAAAGGGCGCAACGTGAGGGCTCCACGTCGACACCGGGACGTTTGAGCCAGCCAAGCCAGCCCAGAGAAACATTGCCTTGGCGACCCAGACGGGCCGCAGGTACAGCTTCGCGCTTGAGCGTGGGAGCAATCTGGAAGTCCAGTTCTGCACCCACGTAGAAGCGCACCAGTTCGATAAGCTTTTGGTAATCCACGGTGCCCGGCTGAAAGCGCTGGTAGTCGGCCAGCTCCAGCGGCCCTAATTCGATGCGCACGCATGACTGGTAATCCCACACACGATTGCCCGCCACTGCGCTATTGCCCAGCACAGCATTCTTGCGACCGAGCTGGGTACACTGGGAACTGTCGAGCTTTAACCAGCGACCGGCGAATGGCTTGACCTTGAAGGGCAACGAGAAATAAAAACTCAGCATGACTTCCAGGTTCAGGCCGTTGCGTGGCTTTTGAGCAAACATGCCCGAGAAATAGCTGAACAGTTCACGGCGCAGCGGTGAACCGCCTTTTTCAAATTTTTGCTTCTGCGCCTCGGGACCGAATCCCACCAGGTTGAGCAGGTAACGATCAAAGTTCGACGTGCCGTTGCGCTCGTATTCGATGTAGAACTTGTACTTCTGCCAGGCTTCGTAAAACAGTGTGGTCATGCGATGCGAAAAAATGTCCAGAAACGCATGCGCGGCGTCGTCCCGATATTGAATGTGACGGTCGATCAACAGCTCGGTGTATGGGCGCGGCAGTACGCCAGACGGGCCGACCAGCCCCATGAACGTGACCTGTACCTCGGACAGCGGCAGCCCGGCTGCAGAAACCTTGCCCTCGCGTTCGAACTGCAGGTCGCTAACTTCACTGGCGGGGAAATTGAGCGACAATTGCGAACGAAAGCGCAGCGGGTCTTCATGCGGCCTGGTTTCCAGGTCCATGCGCCCGTTCCTGCTGTAATGCAGGCGGAGCAAACGCACCAACTGGAAAAATTCGAATCGGTGCGGCTCAGCCCTTGCCTGGTCGATCAGACCAGGGGTTGATCGCCTGTTCGCGGGGGCCATTGGACCACTCTCTTTTCGCGCTGCAAGGTGCGAAGGGTTAATTGGGTAAAGCTGTTCAGCGAGCAGTACTGACCGAAGAAATGGTCGAGCACCATACCGAACAGAAAGACACCGCTGCCGGTGTACTGACTCTCATCAAACTTCAGGGTTATGCCGACGCCGCGCACGAAGTTCGGACGCGGGTGACCGATACGCGCTACCACCGGTTCGCTACTGACCGACACAATCCCGTTGATCTGCTTGCGGATCGCCGAAACGTTGCGGTAGTTGTAGAGCGACAACAGTTCGAGCAACACTTCACGTCCTTTCGAAACCAGCGACATATGGTTGAGCGAAAGGTGGGAGATCAGACGCCAGATCACTCCGCTACCCAGCGGAACACGTACGGTTGCCGTCGGTTTTCGCAGGCAGCGAATGTCCTTGACCACCGAGTTGGACGGGATGTTGAAATCCCCGCGCTCACCGCCAAACGGCAACATCAGGGGCAGGTCACGATTGCTGCAGGTCAGTCGAATGCTGAGTGTGTCGTTGTTGGAGTCGATCAGTTCCAGATCGCGATCCACGACACGAATGAACATGTTCGAGCCATCGTTATGGCGGGTCTGTACGGCACGGCGACGTGCGATCCAGAAACTCTGCCCCGGACCCTGATCGCCACGCGGTTCGAAGAATGGATGGCAGGTGCCGACCTGATCGGCGCCGTTGATCTTCTTCACGCGGCGTACACGATCAATCGACACCACTTCAGCCGAACTCTGCAGCCGCACATCCGGGGTGACCGCATATTCATGCTGGGTGTGAGTCAGCTTGATCGGCTCGGCCTGCTGGCGGAACAGGTTGATGATCGGCGTGCAGTTGAGCTTGAAGTTGTTGCGCCCGATATTTTGAGTCAGACGCACGAGGCGGTCCGTCAGGTCGTAATCGGAAAAGTAAAAGTTGACCTCCACCTTGGCGACTTCCTTGCCCGCCAGAATGCGTTCGAAACCCGACAGGTCGAAGAACATGAACTTGTCGGGGAACGTGAAGTACTCATGCAGCAGGCGATAGCCCAGAAACGAGCGTTCCGAGTAGTCCACCAGGCCTTCGTCCAGCCCATAGCCTACTGACTTCAGGGACCCTGCCGGCAGCACGACCTCGCGAACCCTGCCTTCGTCTTCGAACGATAAGGTCGCCTTGGCCAGATTGTTGAACAGCAGTTCGTACAACTGATGCATCAGCGTGCTTTCGCCATCAAGGAAAAAGCGCAGGGTGTTCAGTTCCATCTTGCCGAACATGACGTCTGACGTGGCGCCAAGACCAATACGCAGACGCGCAATCAAGTCAGCACTGTGGCCATTGAACGCGGAGCGCTCCATCTCTACGAAGGACGCGCTTTGCACTGCCACGGGCCACAACTCGACCGGGTAACACGTACGAAATTTGCACACCACGCCATCAATGGGGGTCGCATGCAGCTCGGTATGTCGAGCGACACGATAGGCTTCAGTCACCTTTTCCTGTTTGCCGAGGTTGAACTCGACAATCGACATTGATGGGGTAGGGCGCAGGTAATGGGGGTAAAGCACTTCAAGAAACGATTCGACGATTTCCGGAAACTCGTCGTCGAGTTTCTTGTGCACACGCGCAGACAGGAACGAGAACGCCTCGATCAGTCGTTCGGTGTGCGGGTCCTCGCAATTGTCACCTTCAATCAGCAGTCGCGAAGCAATCTTCGGATACTGAGTGGCAAACTCCTGGCCCAGAAAGCGCAGGTGCGAGAGTTCCTTTTCGTAATAGGGCAGCAGATCGTCGAGCATCAGTTGAGATTCTGCACTTTGTATTCCTGAGTGTTGACCTGCAGCACCGCGTCGAAGGAAACCTGACGCGAAATGTCCTGCAGACGCAGTACTGCGTCGACGCGAAATGTCAGCATGCGTTGGCCGGTCTGTTGTGCAAGCAACTGTACTTTCACACTGCGAAAGCGACGGTCTCCGACGGTAATCGCCTTCTCCAGCTGACGCTGAATCAAGAGACGGTCCTGAGGGTCGAGAACGCTTCTGCTGGTGAAGTCGGGCATGCCATAGTCCAGGATGGTGCCGCCCAGATTGGCAAAACCTTCCAACTCGCCGGCGACCAGAGACTGGCGAGTGTTCACCAGAATCTCCAGGTCGCGGACGATGCTGGCCTTGTAATCGGCCAGCGAGCAAAGACGTTGCGATGACGCTTCCATGGACTGATGCGGTCGATCGTCCAGCAATCGATCCAGCAAAGAAGGCAACAGCTTGTGTTGACTACTCATGTTGCCTCCCTGGCTATGTGGTGGATCAGCCGCGAGTCGATTGCGGCAGTTCGGCGACCAGACGCAGCGACGCCGTCAGTTCATCCAGTTGGTAGTGCGGACGCAGATACGTCACCGCCTTATAGACACCCGGTTTGCCTGGCACTTCGAACACCTCGGCACGTGCTTCGCGCAACGGGAACTTGGCTTTGGCTTCCTGGCTGGCGGTGTCGTCCAGCAACACGTAGCTCGACAGCCACTTGTTGAGGAACAGCTCAACATCCTTGCGGGACGCGAAGCTGCCGATCTTGTCGCGCATGATCGCTTTCATGTAGTGGGCGATACGCGAGGTCGCAAAGATGTACTGCAACTGTGCAGAAAGACGGGCGTTGGCGTTGGCAATATCGGTGTTGTATTGCTTCTGCTTCTGTGTCGACTGGGTGCCGAAGAACGCGGCGTAGTCGGTGCCTTTACAATGAACCAACGGAATGAAACCCAGATCCGAAAGTTCTTTTTCGCGACGGTCGGTGATGGCGATTTCAGTCGGGCATTTGAGCGCGATTTCACCGTCATCAGTCTTGAAGGTGTGAGTCGGCAGGCCTTCCACCAGACCGCCACCTTCAACACCACGAATGGCCACGCACCACCCGTAACGAGAGAACGCGTCGGTGACGCGGGTGCCCAGCGCGTAGGCAGCGTTCATCCACAGGTATTTGTTGTGGTCGCGACCATCAACGCTTTCCACGAAGTTGAATTCTTCAACCGGCGTGGTATCCGGGCCATAAGGCAGACGCCCCAGCACGTGAGGCAGCGTCAGGCCGACATAGCGCGAGTCTTCGGACGCACGGAACGACTTCCACTTGGCGTATTCAACGGTGTCGAAGATCTTGGCCAGGTCGCGAGGGCCAGCCATGTCAGTGAACGAGTCCCAGCCGAACAGTTCAGGCGATGCCGCCGAAATGAACGGGGCGTGGGCTGCGGCTGCGACGTGGGAGATCTCTTCGAGCAGGTACATATCTTCCGGGTTGCGGTTGAACTCGTAGTCACCCAGCAACATGCCGAACGGTGCACCACCGAAGGTGCCGTACTCTTCTTCGTAAATCTTCTTGAACAACGCGCTCTGGTCGAATTCGGAAGATGACTTCAGGTCGCGGACCAAGTCTTTCTTCGACGCGTTGAGCAGTTGAATCTTCAGCGTGGTGCTGGTCTCGGTCTGATCGACCTGATACTTCAGGCCACGCCAGGAGGCTTCAAGCGCCTGGAACTCGCTGGCATGCATGATTTCGTTCATCTGCTCGGAAAGCATCGAATCGATTTCAGCGATACGTGCGTCAAGCACCGCGATCAGGTCCTTGCTCGGCGTCATCTCGCCTTCGAGTACCTGGGCAACCAGTTCACCGATCAGGTCACGTGTACGAGTGCGCTCGGTTTCGGAGCGGGCCACACGGCTTTCGGAAATGATGCTGTCGAGCAGGGAGGATTGCGGCGCGAGGTTTTCAACTTCGACCAGAGCACTGTCCTGCTGAGTTGCTGTTTGCTTGTCACTCATTGTCAGGCTCCTCCTTACTCTTTAGCGTCAGTGGCCGGAACGGCGGCTTCGCGGCCGAACTCCTTGCCCAGGGTCTTGAGCTTCTCGGTGTTCTGCAACACGTCCATCAGCAGCTCTTCCAGTTTGTCGTTGCCACCCATTTTGTTACGCAGATCAGCCAGCTTGTTGCGCACTTCCAATAACTTGCGCAGTGGCTCGACCTGACGCACCACATTCTGTGGCTCAAAGTCTTCGAGGGTGTTGAAATTGAGCTCGACGCCCAGTTGGGTACCGTTTTTGGCCAGCGTGTTGTCGACGCGATAAGCCAGACGCGGCTTGATGCCCTTGAGCACGCCATTGAAATTGTCACGGTCGATGAAGATGAATTTGCGATCCTTGAGCTTGGGTAGCGGCTCCAGAGGGTTGCCGGAAAAGTCGCCCAGAACGCCTACAACGAAGGGCAGCTCTTTCTTTTCCTGAGCATCACCGATATCCACGTCATAGGTGATATGGACCCGAGGCGCGCGAACGCGGTCAAGTTTGTGCTGGGTACTTTCCTTCTTCGCCATCGTCATCTCCTGTGCGAGCAACTCGCTGCAAGTCGTTTGCGTACCGGGCCTGGAACAGGCCAGGCGCGATTAGAGTCCTTCAATCGTCAGCAACAGGCGCTGACGGATTTCATCGTTCATTTCCAGAATGTTTTCCTGCCCCACCAGCTCTTCAAAACTGGAGTTGCCTGCAATCTGGGTACTGCTACGGATCACCGATTCGTCGGGTAATTCAGAGCGGACGGGTGAACTGATCACGCAAAATGGCAAATCGCCGAAGTCTTTCAGGCGTTCGAAGCTGACGGGGAAGCGCAGACCTTCGAACAGCCGGCTCATGCCCGGCGACTTGCTGAGGCAGTAGAACAGGACCAGGTAATGCACCACATAGCGATACAGCTCTGCGCTGCTGCGGTTGGGGTCCTTGATCACTTTGCGAAATTGCGCCAGATCGAACGAGTTGAAGCCCACCACCCAGCGAACAGGACTGGTGATACGGATGGTCTGCCCGCTCTGTGACAGAACCATGTCGTACTCGAGCGGAAAGAGCTCGGGCGTCGTGCTGATGAGGTTCAGCGGTACTTCCAGTTCGTTGACGAGCTTGAACGGTTCCGACGAGCCAATACGGTCGTAGAGCTCTTTAAGCTCCTTGAAGTGATGCTGAGTCTCACGGCCACTGCTGCGCTGCGCGCCTTGCAGGTATTCACCGAAGAATGTCTGCGGGCGAATCAACAGGGCCAGGGTCGACAGATAGTCGGACGCCTGCGCCTTGAGCGCGTCGGAAATGGCCCGCGTCTGCTTGCGCAGCTTGATCAATGCTTCAATATCGAACGTCTGAGTCATCGGTACATCGTCCTTGAACTCTTCACGACCGTTCCCCGGCTCGGACCGGGTACGTGGAAAAGCTACGAGTTTCTCGACTGCACACCTGCTCACGAAGTGGTTTCGCCATGTGCCTCATTGCAAAACGCACTACCACGGTAGGGGAGGATTCAGTACTGGCATATAGGAATCGTAAGGCCAGCAATGTGGTCTATGGCAGTACTTTCAGTGAGAAAGTTCCTACAGACGGTGGATATTTTCTCGCTTTTGTTACAGTAAGCAATGATGCTTCAATGCCACCATAGCTTATGATGTCGTTCGTAATATAGCCTGAAAGCCTTGAATTTCAAGGGTTTTTAGCCTTTTGTTGGATCCTTTTTTGCGCTCTAAATAAAGCTTAAAAAGGTGAACCGATTCATCCGGTTGTGATGTTTTAGAGCAACGTAAATCGTGCCGCGCCAACTAGAGGCCCATTATTTTTGAGCGAGTAAATGATGGCATTTTCGGGGTTCACGCTTGGATCGCGGCGGTTCTGCTGCATATTTATGCGGTTTGCTTTAGTCAAGGCCCTGTGCTCTGCTATGTGCACGTTTGTATCAAGGTGTAACGCAACCTATGCGCCGACAGCCTGCACGGCTGGAGCTGCGTGCAGTCCTGCAGTCGCCTCTGGAGTTTTGTATTGCGGCCTGTTCCAGTGCACCATCCCGCGGTCTCCGCTCATGCTGGGTGTTCACTTTTTGGAGAGCATTGACAATGCCTTCAACCACGGGAGCCGCACACGTAAGCTCGCTGTTGATAATACAGTAGGACTCATCATCGCGACGGGCCCGCAGTTGGCTCTTGATTATACAAGTTCAACAAAACGCACCGAGTGCTAGGCTAAAAGTTTCTACAGCCAGCCAGCTGTCAAATAATGTTGTATCAGCTGGCGCTGCGGCCGCCGAAGCTGCGCCGTTTGTAGCGGTTATCCTCATTGACTGGGCCGCCGGTATGGCATCCCAGTGGGCGATGGGAAAGTCTGGAGCTGACAAGGCTATAGGAGACCGGCTAAAAAAATGTTCATAAACAGTGATGATAAAAAATGATGGCCTCTGAGGCAATTAAGACAGGTGGTTGGTCAATCTTCTTTATGATTGGCTTGTTCATGGCTTTCGGTACGTTCATGCTGGGTGATAGCTGGTATGCTTATTTTTTTATTTTAGCTTTGCTCTTTATATGGACGTTGTATACGGTCTATGTATGCGAACGGTTTGTTTTATATATGCGGTCATTTGTAATTTTATGCATCGTAGGTTTCACATTGCCTGCGTGTGTGGTTGCGTACGGCCTGGTCACAGATGTCGGGTTTGAGGTGGACGTATACAACATTCTGGTGGGGGGGGTTCCCGCTGTCGTGGTTATTCTGTCCTATGTTTGGGTGGTTAACACGAAGCCAGTATTTCAGCCTTTTGAGTTTGAAGGCAATAGGGTCCAAACGCGTCAGTATGTTAAGGTCAAGCCCGGGATGAATTATAACACTCCCCTGATAGGTGGTATCACCACTCTGGCTGCTAGCCTTTTCCTAGCGTGGGCCGGGCTATTAACCGGAGGATTCGTCAGTATGTTTATCATGGCAGGTGCAAGCCTCTTTATAATATTCTTTGGGCGTCATGTCATCCGAGGCTTGCGAATACTCCGCATTCAGGAGAAAAATATGTCTGTCCCTTATACATTCATGCAGATTGATGAAATTCGCGAAGCGCGTAGCCGTTGGTGGCTGGTCCGAATTTTTAAATGGGTAGCATCCCGGAGTAAATCGACGAGGGCTTGACGATTGCAGAAGTTGCAGTTGTTTTTTAATGTTCTAGTAATTTTTTTATCTTGCGAGGCGCAAGGTAGATAAAGGGTCTTTTATGCTTGATAGACTCTGCGACGGGGCGACATGTCACATCGTCAACTACTTCCAGTGGTGCTCATTCAGTGGTGGTCACTCAAAAAGCTGCTGAGCTAACTCCGGAGTATGTTTTGGCCATTCCACTTTTTTACCCATTCCCTTGATATGCCTGAGAGGCGGGAAAGTGCGCCTGCAAACTGACTGGCTTTGGCTGCTACACTATCCGAGTCATCGGCTAGATTGGCAGCTAAAAAGATGGCATCTTTGAAGTTGCCGGTGCGCCAAGCCGCCCACAAGCGGCTTCAACAGCATCGGTAACATAGCCCGATGAGCGTATGTGGTTACAAGTTTTCTGATTATGCTCACCGGCACTGATGATCATAATTCACGTCTGGAAAGACCCGATCACTGAAGTGAAAAGCCCCTGTTTTTCAGTGCCAATAAGGGTTTGTCTAGATGCTATTCTGTAAGCTGAATATTTAATCCGCGTGCTGACTGTATGGCAACGTAGTACGCATCCTTCAGAGCTCGTGCCAGCTCAGGATCATTTTCTTCAAGCTCCTTCGAAGCAATAGCGCCTATGCTAAGTTGATGAAGCTTGGATTTGTCTTTCTCTACCCCCTCAAAAACAGTTCTTACGTAGTCAAGTTGAGTGAGAAGCATGTCGTAAACAGGAAAATGGGGACATGCGTCGCGTCGAGTTTTTGTCAGCTCAATGGCTTTGATAACGTAATCAAGCGGGGATTTTAGTTTCATGGTGTGTCCGGCGTTATTGTCGATATCTTTTATGATGTTACCGGTTTGACCAAATTTTTGATTCAATTAGTCACGGCGCAATTGTATTTCGGGTGCCTGTTTTTCGGCAGGCTGTGCCCATTCTTGCGCTACCGGTTGTTCTCGCAGCGTATCTTTTGGAGCTTCCTCGAGCTTGAGGGGAAATCCTAAAAAAGACTTCCTGATTGACAAAATCCTATAACACTAATCGCCGAGCTTTTCGATGATGAAGCAAGTGACCTTCACAGATGTCGAGTACGCCGGTAAGCGCAAGCAGACCCGCAAAAAGCTGTTCCTGATCGAGTGGTACCCTGGAAGGGTTTGATTACCGTGATCGAACCCCATTACCCGAACAGCTAAGGCGGCCGTCCTGCCTATCCGTTGATGGTGATGCTGCGGGTTAATTTCATGCGTTTTCAGGCCTGAGTTTTGAGCGGATTCCGGATGAAACCACCATCCTTAGCTTCCGTCGTCTGCTGGTAAAAAAGCCAGTTGGCCACTGATATTCTCCGCGTGACCAATGGCTATCTGGGCGATCTTGGCTTGTCGCTGCACAAGGCACCATCGTCGATGCCACGCTGACTCATGCGCCCGGTTCGACCATGAGCAAGGAAGACAAGCGCGACCCCGAAATGCACCAGACAAAGAAGGGCAACCAGTATTACTTTGGCCAAAGCGCACATTGGGGTCGACGATGAATCGGGGCTGGTGCACAGCGTGGTGGTCACTGCGGCCAACGTCGCGGATAGCCCAAGTCGACAAACCGCTACGCGGTGCTGAGGACGTTGTCTGCGCCGATGCAGGCTATACCGGTGTCGAGAAGCGCGAAGATCATGCAGGACGCCAAGTCATCTGGTAGGTTTCAGCCGGCGCAGTACCTACAGAAAACACGGTAAACGCAGCGCGCTGTACAAAGCGATGCGCAAGATCGAGAAAGCCAAGCCCAGGTTTGCGCCAAGGTTGAGCATCCATTTCGGGTGATCAGGCGTCAGTTTGATTATACGAAAGTGCGCTTCCGAGGCCTGGTGAAAACACTGCTCAGATGATGACGCTGTTCGCCCTGTCGAACCTTTGGATGGTGCGTCGATATTTGCTCTCTACCGCAGGGGAAGTGCATCCGTGATGAGGTAAGTAGCGGCTGCCTGGGCGCGTGCAGTGGCAAAAATGGATGAAATAGCCGGCAGGCTTGATCGATTTTGAACGGCTACCGTTTTTGGAAGCGGCTATGGCTCAGCAGTGCAAATATAGCGGCTTACTTCAGACCCTCCCTAGGGATCGACATGCCTCATCTCCCTTGTGCTTTCAAACAAGATTCTTGGTATCCAACCACTTTCGTGTCCCTGTCTCTCCTCTTTAGGAGCAATGCACATCGTTCGCTGAGTATGCTCGTCGGGGCTCAGAAGCGATATTTTGTGCGCTGACGAAGCGCTTAATCTCTTGATCTATGGATAAACGTATACGATTGTCGAGATATCTAATTTGAGGCTGCAAGCCACCAAGAAAGACCTTCGACGCTAATGCGAAGCGCTGCTCGTCCGCATTGAGAGATGATGGCTCTTTGTTACTACGCGCAGAGGTTGATTCACTAGGTTGACAGGTCGCTACTCACCGGTGTCTCCTACCGCCATCCTTCGAAACCGATGCTGCACATAAATCGTTTGCAGAGGTAGTGGCACTTTTGACTCGGGCTGATGTCACAGGTCTTGCTTCAGCGGTCGGATTTAGCCGAATGCTTACAAAGCCATATGTGGCCTTGATCCTACAAGTTTTTCGGAAATTGCCGCATGGATTACGAGCTCTTGCGAAGCCATCGTCGCTAGGTATGCGGTCATGATGCAGTTTGTCTTGAACCAGAGGACAAAGGTTTTTCTGTGACTGCCTGGCGTGTGGGTGGCTAGCGATATTGAAGAAGATAAATTCATCGCTCTCTGCCGAGGTCTGGCCAGAGCTTGATGGAAAGGATGAACGCTTTCGGGCGCATCACGGCTAGAGTGGAGAGGTACACATGGACGAGAGACGTATACCTTTAACGTGTGCCAGCCCCCGTCGAGGTGGGCCGCAGTTGGGCATGATGGCTCCTGGGAAATCAGCGTTTCCCAGCGAAACCGCTACCCAGCGTTATATGAATCCGATGCATTTTGCAGGTCAATATGCAACTGATGATTATACTGCTGCCGTTTTTCTCGTTAACCAACTCTCCTCCCCAGACTCGGGCCTTACTCCTGAAGAGTCCAAGGCCGCAGCCCTTTTGTTACGTGAGTTGCTGCAAAATCTGAAGGTCGGCGTTAATGTTACAGCGGATGCGTTAAAGTCTTTGCAAGAGTCTGCTGAAAAAATTCCAGAAATAGGGCCGCTCATGTTCTCCATGGGGAACTTGCCTGGGACAGTGGCGAGCATGGCCGGTAGTGTTCTCGCGGTATCGAAGGCTAAGAAAGTTTCTGACCTTCTTGATATGACTCCAGCGCAGAAGGCGAAACTTCATAAGTGGGCAAACAGCAGGGGTACACCTGGTGCAAAGTCAGCCAGCAAAACATTTAAAGGCGCCATAAAGATTATAAGCGTCGCGGGTCAGCGTTATTTTGAAGTCCCGGTCACGGCATCTGCACAGTACTATAGAGTGTTGGGTCAGGTCGGTAGCCCGGTTGCACACATACCTCTTGCTAATACTAAGAGCGTCCTGAATCAGCGTGCGCATTTACACAGTGAAGGGGCACGTGGACCGTTACGCTTCGCGACAGGCAATGTCGTGGGTGCAGTCTTGGCGGTAGGGCCTCAGGCATATTTGGACTGGAACAGTGCTACCACAACTGAAGATTTCTGGAGGAAAACTGCTGCCAGCCAGCCTACTAACGTCGCGTCGTTTGCCGGAGGTTTACTAGCGGGTGCCTTAGTGGTTGCTATTGCTGGCGCATCGACTCCCTTCATAGTGGTTTTAGGGGTGGGATGGTTGGCTGGACTGGGTGTTCAGAAGGTTATGGCGAGCAAAGGGTATGACAAAGACGCTGAAGGATGGCTAAATAAAAAAATCGACGAGTTTATAGATTAAATGGCTAATATGTATAATCCCGATCCTGTCGCTATAAAAAAAGGGCCCCTGGCAGTTGTTGCGTTCGCCCTTTTTTCGGGGCTTTTAGGCCCTATAAATTTTTCGGGTGTGTGGTGGGTTTATGGTGTTTTTTCAATAGCTTTGCTAATGCTTATGGTGTACTTGGTTTACAAGTGTGAGCGCTTTACGGTATATACCTTGAGTATGTCGATTGTCGGTATATCTTCACTCGCATTTGCAGCTGCTGGACTTGCTTATATAGTTGCTTTTGATGATTTAAAAAGGTCAAGGGGGGAGGCCGCAGCACTTGGGTTTCTTATGTTGTTGGCCGTCGCAGGGTTTTATGCATTGGTTTATTTTACAAAATCCAAGGCATTTCCATTTTTGATTTCTGGCAGCAAAGTTTCCCCTGTGAAAGTGAGGTCCACAAATATAAGCGCTGGTCTTATTTCAGGCGTCGGGACCCTGGTGTCGGCGGCGTTTATCAACGCCACAACCCCTTTGACCAGCGGGATTGTCGCTGCAGTGGGGCTTTTTTTTGCTTGCATTGCATTGCTGATATATGACCGCGATTCAATCAGGGGCTTACGCACTTTGCGCGTCAAGGAGCGTAAAATGAGCGAGCCCTTTACGTTCAACGGCATTGACCAAATTCGTGAAGCTCGAAGCCGTTGGTTATTGGGTAGATTATTTAAATGACCAGCTTTGCAGCAGACGCCTTCATTCAGCAGACCTTTGGTAGTTATGCGGTTGGCCGCATGACTCACGACTCGTTCACCGGTTCAAGGAGTAGTTGAGGCGATGGATCTTTCATCTCTGTTAACCCCGCAGAATAGACGCCTATTCAAGCTCACGATGGCCCTTTCAGGAGGCCAGGAGTTATTGCTGGAGTCTTTTGTGGGGCAGGAAGGCTTATCAACGGATTTTGGCTTTCAGCTTGAGTTGATATCGGAAGATCCAAGCGTAAAGCTGAAATCTGCTATTGGTCAGCCTGCAACCATCGAAATCGAACTTGCCACCGGGGGGAGCCGCTACATTAATGGCCACGTCCTCAGCTTTGGGAGCAATGGCAGTGACGGAGGGATGTCGCGATATTCTGCTTATGTTGGGTCTTGGCTTAGTTTGCTTGAGCAACGATATGACTCGCAAATCTATCAGGATTTAACCGTCGAACAGGTCGTCAGTAAAGTTTTTAGTCGCTATGACGGAATTGCCAAGTATGAGTTCCGGGTTAATCGTACACTGAAACCACATAGCTACATTACCCAATATCGCGAAAGTGATAGCCATTTTGTTAAAAGGCTGCTTGAGCACGAGGGATTGTTTTTTTACTTTGAGCATACGGCTGATTCCCATACGCTTATTGTCATGGACGACTCGACCGTCCTGACGCCGCTGCCCGAGCAGCCTCAGATACGCTTTCACACAGCATCGGTTACGGAAAACTCGGATTCAATTACACACTGGACATCTGCTCGAGAGTTTCAGCCCGCAAAAATTTCTGTTCAAACCTTTGATTATAGGCAACCAAATAACCGGATTCCGGTTACGATGAACAGTCTCAATCAACAAGGCGATGCACCATCGTATGAACTCTATGATTATATGGGGCAGTACACACATGGCAGCCCTGCTGATGGTGAGATACTGGTGCGCAATCGCATTGAAGCGTTAGAGCTTAAAGGTAAGACATTCTTTGGCTCAAGTAACTGTCGTGCACTGCGGCCGGGCTACACGTTTGAGCTGACACAGCATTATGAACATGATGCAGGTACTGCTGAAGACCGGCAATTTCTCATAATGACCGTTGAACACCGTGGAAGTAATAATTACACAACAGGTAGTCAAGCGGGTTACGCTAACAAGTTTTACTGCGTTCGCAAGAAAATAAAGTTTCGACCTCAGCTGGATACACTGAAGCCCGAAATTACCGGCCCCCAAACCGCCATCATCGTCGGCCCACCCGGCGAGGAGATCTACACCGACGAGATGGGCCGCGTAAAAGTGCAGTTTCACTGGGACCGCTACGGCCAGTTCGATGATAAAAGCTCCTGCTGGGTCCGCGTCGCCCAAACCGGTGCCAGCGGCGGTTTCGGCAGCATGCAGATCCCTCGCGTAGGCGACGAGGTCGTTGTCGTTTTCCTCGACGGTAACCCGGACCGTCCACTCATCATGGGCAGCCTGTACAACAGCCAGAACACGCCACCTTGGTCGTTGCCGGCCAACAAGACTCAGAGTGGTTTCCTGACGCGCTCGATGAAAGGGGATGGCGGTACGGCCAACTTCTTCCGCTTTGAAGACAAGGCGGGCGCCGAGCAGGTGATCGTGCACGCCGAGCGCAACATGGACACCGAGATCGAGCTTGATGAAAAGCACGATGTGGGTAACAACCGCGTCGTTACAGTCGGTGGTACACAGACAGAGGTCATTCAGAAAGACACTGTGATGAACGTGCAACAAGGGTCGTTGACGATCAAGGTCGACAACCAGTTCATTCAGGTCGAGGCGCTGCAGCACATTGTTCTCAAGGTAGGCGACAGCAGTATTACGCTGACCAAAGACGGAATCACGATCCAGGGCAAGGCGATCAATGTGCTTGGAGAAAACACTTTCGTTCAAGGCAAACGCGTCGATATCAACAAGTGAGAACGTAGTTCATGGTCAGAACGAGTATTTACGACCGTATCTCCGCGAAGCGTATTGCGCTGGAGGAAGCGGCTCGCAAGGCAGAGCAGGAAGCTCCAGTTGTTGAGGTTGTCCCAGAGCCTGAGCCCGAGCCCGTTGTTCCTTTGCGGGAGTCGCCGAGCAGCTTCAGTTTCGGCGGTTTCAATCTGGCCTTTCCGGAGGGGTTCCGGTTTCGAGACATTCAGACCACTGTCGAACACGAAGGCTCACAGGTCATGCTGTCCATCAAGCGCCGAGACGTTATGGACGGGCAGACGCTGGAGTCGCTTTTCGGCGCTTCGCTTCAAGCGTTTCGCGAGCGCGATCCGGAGCTACGGGTTATTCGTCGCCAAGACAGCAGTCTTGCTGGCAGCCCGGCCAAAACGCTGGATTTCTTCTTCAAAGTGGGCACCGCAGAACATCATGCTCGTCTTGTAGGCGCCGTTGTTCCTGTTGCAGAGCAGGGCGTTGAACAATGGCTGGAAGTATCCTGCCTCGTCGATCCTGTGAACCCGCAACTCAGCTTGTGGCTAACCGATTTCGATCGCATGCTCGACGGCCTTGCTGCCCACTGATAACTCTTTGACTGATTACAGGAATTCTTTTCACATGGATTACGAGTTGCACGAGGGCAGTATCGCACTGCCAGAAGGTTTTGAAGATCGTACGGTGAACATGTTTGTGCTGGGCGCTACCATTCCGGCGCCGTTGAGCATCACTGTGTCGCGGGACACCTTGCTGCCCTCCGAGCTGCTTAAGACTTATGTAGATCGTCAGGTCAAAATGCTGGCCTCCAAGCTGCGCGGCTACACACTCCTGAGCAAGAAAGCCGTTTCGCTATCGACTGTGGCGCCTCTGGAAGGTATCCAGATCGACGCGTACTACATGACGGACGGCCGTCCCTTCTATCAGCGTCAGGCCGCATTTCTGATCGAACCTGAGCGCGCGATCATTTTTTCGACCACTTCTCAGACCGATTTCAGCCTCGACCAGACGCAAAGCTGGTCAGATCTGTTGGCGAGCTTTCAGCCGCGACGCTCGGAGAGCATCCCGACTGACGCTGGCGAACAGGAGTAACGCCCATGTACGAGGCCGCCCGGTTCGGTGACGAAATATCACACACCAGCGCCCTGGGAGGATTCCTGATCGGGGCTGCGCTCGGCATTGCGTTGATTGCGACCGTGGCCATCGCCACATTCACGTGCGGATTCGGTGTGGCGCTCCTGGCGGGGCTTGCAGCAGGCGTCGGAGGTAGCCTGCTCACCGCCGCAGGGGAGGCGATAGGAAGTATGTTTTCCTCCCCCTCCGGCACGATAACCACCGGCTCGCCCGACGTGTACATCAACAACCGCAAAGCGGCACACGTCGAGAAAAGCATCGCGGCCTGCGAAAAACACCCGGGTCCGGTCAAGATCGCCGAAGGCTCGACCAACGTCTTCATCAACGGGGTGGCGGCGGCGCGCAAGGAAGACAAGATCACCTGCGGCGGCAAGATCACCAGCGGTTCGAACAACGTATTCATCGGCGGCGGCACCTACCGTTACCTGCCGGTGGACGACGAGATTCCGGGCTGGCTGCGCACCACCGTTGACATCCTGATGGCCGTGGCCGGAGCCGCAGGCGGAATCGCCCAATTGATCAAGGCCGGCACTCAGGCCGGCATGAAAGCCATCATGCCCTGCGCCCTGAAATTCACCGCAGGCTTCGTGGCAGGTGAAGTGGCCAGTCGTTACGTGGTCGAGCCGGTGGCACGCAGCGCAATCGGTGGATTGGCCGGTAATCCGGTCGACACCACCACCGGCCGCAAGCTCATCCCCGACGAAATCGACTTCAGCCTGCCGGGCCTGATGCCTATCGAGTGGTCGCGGTTCTATGCCAGCGACCTGACCGTCGACAGCGTGCTTGGCAAAGGCTGGGTCCTGCCGTGGGAACAGAGCCTGCGCAGGCATGGCCGCTTCGTCTACCTCACCGACAATCAGGGCCGCAGCGTTCCCTTTGTGGACGTACAGCCCGGTGAGCGTATCTACAACCCGCACGAGCAGGTCTATCTGGTCTGCACGCAGGGCGGCCATTACCTGCTGCAGACACTGGACAACATCTTTTTCTACTTCGGTGAAGTCCCGAATACCAATACCACCGTCCCGCTGCAGCGCATCGAGAACGGATTGGGCCACTTCCTGCATTTCACCCGCACCGATGACGGCACACTGACCGACATCAGCGCCACGGGTGGCGTGCGCGTGCACCTGCATTACGAAGAAGGCTCGACGCGTCTGAACGCCGTCAAGCGCATCGTCGACAACCAGGCCGTTGAAACACTCGTCCAGTACCATTACGACGAGCACGGCCAGCTCAGCGAAGTGTTCAACCGTAATGGCGATTCAGTGCGCCGCTTCAGCTACACCGATGGCGTCATGACCCGGCACAGCAACGCACTGGGCCTGAGCTGTGAATACCGTTGGGAAACCATCGATGGCCAGCCTCGGGTGGTCGAACACACCACCAGCGATGGCGAGCATTTCCGGTTCCGCTATGACCGTCAGGCCCGCACCACCTGGGTGACCGATGTGCTGGGGCGCGAGCTGGAAATCCACTACAACGCCGATCACCGCGTGACCTCGAGCCGGGATTATGGTGGCGAGCGCTTCACCATCGACCTGGATGACACCGGCAACATGACCGGTCTGACGCTGCCCGATGGCAACCAGCTGACCTTTGAGTACGACGAGTACGCCCGGCTGCTCAAGGAGACCGACCCGCTGGGCCGCAGCATCACCTACCGCTACCATCACCTGACCACACTGGTCACCCAGGTCGATTACCCCGACGGCAGCACCTGGCGCGCCCGCTACGACGACAAGGGCAACCTCGTCGCTGAACTCGATGCACTCGGCCATAAGACCGAATACCTCAACGGCGATGACGGCCTGCCGCACACCATCGTCGACCCGACGCTGAAGTCCAAATACCTGTGGTGGAACACACTGGCCCAGGTCGAACGCTTTCAGGACTGTTCCGGCAAGAACACCTATTACCAGTACGACGACCGCCACCACCTGGTCGCCGTCACCGACGCCCTCAACCAGACCACCCGGCTGGAACGCAAACCCGATGGCGAAGTGCTGCGCATCAATCACCCGGACGGCACCGCCGAAAGTTTCACCTACAACGCCCTCGGCCAGATCCTCACCCACACCGACGGCAAGGGCCAGACCACGCGGCTGATGCGCAACGCCCGTGGCCTGCCGACCCGACGTCAGGACGCCAAGGGCCAGTCGATTGCCTACGAATACGACAAGGCCATTCGCCTGACCGCACTGGTCAACGAGAACAACGCCAGCTACCGCTTTGCCTACGACGCCTCGGACCGGTTGATCGAAGAGCAGCGCATCGACAACCTCACCCGCCGTTTCCAGTACAACCTCGGCGGATACCTCACTCAGGTTGAGGAAACCGGCTACGGCGAGCGCGCAGAGCGCCCACAACGGCATACCGAATTCGAACGTGACCCCATTGGCCGCCTGCTCGCCAAGGTCAACCGCGACGCCCGTCAGGACTACACCTACGACGACGCGGATCGCCTGCTGTCCATCGAGCGACAGCCAAGCGCCATCGGCCACCAACTGGGCATCACTGCCGAGAAACTCGATTTTGCCTACGACCTGTTAGGCCGCCTTGTCGAAGAGACCACGCCACAAGGCACCCTGGCCTACGAGTACGACCCGCTCAGCAACCTGACCACGTTGACCCTGCCCACCGGCCAGCACCTGAACCACCTGTACTACGGCAGCGGCCACCTGCATCAACTGAACCTCGACGGCCAGTTGATCAGCGACATGGAACGCGACGACCTGCACCGCGAGGTCTACCGCACCCAGGGCAAGCTCACCAGCTGCTTCGGCTATGACCCCATGGGCCGAAAGTCCTGGCAGTTCGCGTCCACATTACCCGCCGACAAACTCTCCGGCGTGCTGGGCAGCGAAAGCCCGCAACTGCTGGTGGAACATGCCTACAACCCGATCCACCGGCGCTACCAATACGACCCGGCCGGCGAACTGATCCGCACCCTCGACAAACTGCGTGGCGAGATTAAGTATGAATATGAAGCCAACGGCCAGTTGCACAGCCGCAACACCGGCAAGCTCGTCGACAGCGAGGAATTTCGCTACGACGCAGCGGCCAACCGGCTGAACTTCAACACCAGCCGCTTCGACCACGTGAAGGACAACCGCCTCAAACAGTGGCGTGATCAGGAGTACAGCTACGACGCCTGGGGCAATCTGGTTGAAAAGCGCAGTGGTCTGGCGAAATGGCAGACGTTTACCTACGACTGCGAAAACCGTCTCGTCAAAGCCGAAACGCTGGTGAACAGCCAGCTTCATAGCACCGGCACGTACCAGTACGACAGCCTGGGGAGACGGGTTGCCAA
Source organism: Pseudomonas sp. CDFA 610 (assembly GCF_021147865.1). Lineage (NCBI taxonomy): Bacteria > Pseudomonadati > Pseudomonadota > Gammaproteobacteria > Pseudomonadales > Pseudomonadaceae > Pseudomonas > Pseudomonas sp. CDFA 610. The sequence goes on along the minus strand of NZ_JAGTPM010000017.1, from coordinate 2,308 downwards.
ACAGTCCGAAGTAAACGGCAAAACCGAACACAAACGCTTCCTCTGGCAAGGCCTGCGGATGCTGCGTGAAGAACAGCCGGAACAGAGCAGCCTGTACGTTTACGAGCCCGGCAGCTATGCGCCGCTGGCCCGTGTCGACCAGCGCGAAGACAAACCCGAAAACACGCTTTACTACTTCCACACCGACCAGATCGGCACGCCGCTGGAGATGACCGACACCGACGGCCAGATCGTCTGGCAGGCGACATACAAGGCGTGGGGAAGCCTCGAAGCGCTGACCGTGAACGAGGTGGAGCAGAACCTGCGGTTTCAGGGGCAGTATTTTGATGAGGAGACGGGGCTTCACTACAACACGTTCCGGTATTACGATCCGGAGGTGGGGCGGTTTATTACGCAGGATCCGATTGGGTTAGATGGGGGGCTTAATCTATACCGGTATGCTCCGAATCCCACGATGTGGATTGATCCATGGGGCTGGACGTGTTGGGGAACTGCCCGAAAAAATTATTGGAAGGCTGAAGCGAAATCGCCAACCCAATCATACTCGCCGGCTAATCTGGCCCGCATGGCGGAGGGGAAAGCGCCTCGAATGAGAGTGGAGGTTATGGATCGTAAAACTTTAGCGATAGTTGAAAAAGATGTATCCATGGAGCTTCATCACAACGATATTCCTCAAAGAATTGGCGGCGACGGAGTGCATGATAGTTCAAATTTGCTGTCACTTACGCCGTGGGAGCATGAGGCAGTTGATTCGTTTAGACATGTAGGCTCAGATCTCATTCGAGTTATTAAAGGGGTAGACGTATGGTGAGTGTTGATATTGAGACTGTAAAAGAAATAATTGCTTCTGAAAATTATAAAAAATTGGTGGCCGATTTGAAGATGGAGACTGGCTTGAGTGTCGTAAGCGAGTATCAAGATGTTTTCGCTCGTCTAGATTGCGCAATGGTAAATCGATCCGGAGTTGATATTTTAAAGTTGAAAGAACTATTTGCCGGCCGCTATGATGAATTAAAAAAATTCTCTATAAATAAGTTTAAAGCTTTAAATAATATTCCCGATGAGCAAGAGTATCCGCCAGGTGAAGAACCCAGCGATGATGACAAGGACTCGAACGTTGTGAGTAAGGGTTATGCTCCAGGGTTTTTGTTGGTAAACGCTGTAGAGTTTTTATTGGCCGAGTCTAATGAGGGGATGCTGGAAAACTACTTGAAGTTGTCGCGTATACCGAAATTTAAAGCATACGCAAAACAGCTTAAGAGTTTTAAGTAGTGGATGTGTGGTATCAGTTTGCGAAGGTCAATCTCTAAAAGCTTGACTTTTTTGAATGTTAAAGAGTTTTCCGTGTGAAAATATAAAGCACGACCAGCTCAGCGAAGTATGCAACCGCAATGGCGATTCGGTGCGCCGTTTCAGCCACACCGACGACGTCATTAGATGTTCTTGGGTATTGGAGTAATCACGTCAAATATTCTACCTTGGTGGAAGTGATGTTGCTAAGCTGAACACTGCATTTAGAGTTGGAAGGCTTTCAGGTATGGATCTAGCGCTTGGACTTAAATCTACACAAAATAAATGGCGAGCTAATATTTTTAATAAAAATGTGCCGATCAATAAAGTTGGAATATTGTGCTAAGGAGGCGTAGTGTATTTCACAAAATACAAATCAGATGGTGAAGGTTGTCCAGACGGTGGCGTTTTTGGAAAGCTTAACGGGTACGATTGTAATTCAAACGATTATTCGGATACAAGGGTTCCCGCCAGCGGGGAAGTTCTGGGTTTTTATGTCGATTATAAGTTCTTAGGCACCGATTTCTTTTATTCAGCGCGCAGAGCGCCCACAACGGCATACCGAATTCGAACGTGACCCCATTGGCCGCCTGCTCGCCAAGGTCAACCGCGATGCCCGTCAGGACTACACCTACGACGACGCGGATCGCCTGCTGTCCATCGAGCGACAGCCAAGCGCCATCGGCCGTCAACTGGGCATCACTGCCGAAAAACTCGATTTTGCCTACGACCTGTTAGGCCGCCTTGTCGAAGAAACCACGCCACAAGGCACCCTGGCCTACGCGTACGACCCGCTCAGCAACCTGACCACGTTGACCCTGCCCACCGGCCAGCACCTGAACCACCTGTACTACGGCAGCGGCCACCTGCATCAACTGAACCTCGACGGCCAGTTGATCAGCGACATGGAACGCGACGACCGTAAGCGCTCCATTAACACCACATTCAAAGCGGCCAGATGATCCTGGATGCTGTGCTCCCGATTCCCTCCGGAGCCAGCACCTCATGATGCGACCCG
>NZ_JAGTPM010000016.1:0-76352 GCF_021147865.1 Pseudomonas sp. CDFA 610 | reverse complement strand
GTCGGGTCGCATCATGAGGTGCTGGCTCCGGAGGGAATCGGGAGCACAGCATCCAGGATCATCTGGCCGCTTTGAATGTGGTGTTAATGGAGCGCTTACGGACGATCAAAGAGTCGGGGCAAGCCAGGCCGGGGTTTGCGTGGCATGGCGCGCAGCGGGATTACCGGCTGCATCCGGTAACGGTCGCAGTACTGACGCAGGTGTTCTGCGTCATAGCCTTTGTCAGCCAGTAACCAGCACTACGCTTGCGCGGTCGCCCGGGCTTACCGGGAATTCGCACTTGATTCAGCAGCGGCTGGGCATGGGCAATATCGCTGGCTTGCCCCGGCGAAAGGATGAAGCGCAAGGGAACGCCATTGGCGTCGCAGACCATGTGGATCTTGGTTGTAAGGCCACCTCGACTGCGTCCCAATGCATGATCTAGCGGTTCTTCAGGCCCCCCTTTTTCCCGGCGCCTGAAGAGGCTCGGGTTGCACGTACCGCTGTAGAGTCGATCATCCAGGTGTCCAGATCGATCAGTCCTTCCCGGTTCAGGCGAATGTGCAAGCGCTCCAGTATTCGATCAAACGTACCGTCGTCGCGCCAGTCACGAAAACGTTGATACACCGTCGACCAAGGCCCAAAGCGCTCTGGCAGGTCACGCCAAGCAGCGCCTGAGCATAGGATCCACAAGATCCCATGCAGTACTTGGCGATCATCACTGCGTGGGCGACCTATTTTCTGCTCAGGAGAAACCAGATCCTTGATCAATTCCCACGATACGTCGGAGAGTTCGTAACGCTTTGCCATGCGGGCCTCCAGCCAATCATGGCCGGAATTCTACTCGCACCGACTTTTCGTACAAAACCTACATTCAAAGCGCTTAGCTGGTGCCGGATGCGATGCTCCCGATTCTCTCAGGAGCCCGTTCGCCATAATGCGATCCGATGCAAAGTCGAAAAATGCTATCTCTTACCAAAAGCCTATTGAATTTCGAAAATCCATTGACGGTTTTGCTGTCTTGGTCGAGTTGGACATAAGGGTCGCCTCTTCGACTCCGTACTTTTCTTTTTCCTCGACAAGCCGCGTAACCTAGTGAAGATTTTGTACTGGGAGTGAAACTGCTTATGCCTCTGGCTCAAGCGGCTGGAGTCCGAGCGTTTTAAAGCGTCGCCGATGTGATGGACGAAGCGATTGTCCCGACGGTCCAAGAACTTAACTGGATGCTTGACGGTTTTGACCTCTGGCGTAACCGTCCTCATCAGGTTTTGACACCGCGGCTCGTGGCCTGATTCGGTGTAATCCAAGGCATGAATTTTGTGCCCGAAAACCTCCCTAACGATCTTCAACTACTCAAGCAGATTCTTGCGAATATGCAGTCGTGGGTCGGTCTTCTTGAAGAAGAAAACGCGCTGCTGTGTCAGCGCTTGTTCGGACGTTCGTCCGAGCAGATAGCTGATCCTACTACGCCTCAGCCAGCCCTTTTCAATGAAGCGGAAAGCATAGCCGACGTTGCCGACGAAGACACGGAAGAAGACGTCGTCGCACCCGCCAAGCGCCGTGGCAAGCGCAAGCCAATGCCTGCGGATCTGCCGCGCATCGAAGTCATCCACGAACTGACCGAACATGAACTGACCTGTATCTGCGACTGCCGCAGATACGCCATTGGCCAGAAAATCAGCGAGCAGCTTGAAATCGTGCCGATGCAGATACCGGTGATCATACACGTCCGTAAAGTCTACGGTTGCCGTGACTGCGAAACGGCAACCGTCACAGCAGACAAGCCAGCTCAGTTGATTGAAAAGAGCATGGCCAGCCCCAGCGTTCTTGCAATGTTGTTAACCACTAAATATGTGGGCGGTTTACCGCTACACCGCTTTGAAAAAGTGCTGGGTTGCAACGGCATTGATGTCCCGCGCCAAATCTTGGCTCGCTAGATTATCGAGTGCGGCGAGTACTTCCAGCCTCTGTTGAATTTAATGCGCGAAAGCCTATTGGCCAGCCGGTTCATCCACTGCGCTGAAAGCCAGGTGGAGGTGTTGAAGAGCCTCACCGCGAGCCGAGCAGCCAGTCATGGATGTGGGTGCAAACCGGCGGCCCACCGGATAAGCCGGTCATCCTTTTGACTACTCGACCAGCCGAGCGCAGGAGGTAGCGACGTGCCTGCTCGAAGGCCATCGTGGTTACGTTATGACCGATGATTTTGCCGGTTACAACGCACTGGGCGCTCTAGCTGGAGTTGAGCGTTTAGGATGCTGGGTCCATGCGCGTCGAAAATTCCTTGACGCGCAGAAAATGAATCCCAAAGGTAAAGCGGATCTCGCAGATATCGCGTTGAGTCTGATCAAAAAGCTTTACGGCATTGAACGCGATTTGAAGGTTGGCGGTGACGCTGAATGCAAGATCGGTCGTCATGAACAAAGCCTGCCGAAACTGGTTCAGTTGAAAAGCTGGATTGAAAAGATGCAGACCCAGGTCATCGCTCAGAACGCCCTTGGTAAACCCATCAGTTACCTCGCAAGTAGCTGGAGCAAGCTGGAGTGATAAGTCAAGGAAGGCTACCAGCCGGTCGACAACGCCGCCGAACGAGCGATCCGCCCCTTCGTGATTGGAAGAAAGAATAGGCTGTTTAGCGACACACTCAAGGGCGCGACGGCCAGTGCTCAACTGTACAGCTTGGTTGAGACCGCCAAAGCCAACAGCCCTATGCGTGGCTGCGCCACGCATAGGAGCACCTGCCAACGGCGACATCGGTTGAAGATTGCGAAGCCTTGCTTCCGTGGAACTGCTTACCCGCATCGCCTGGCTAAGCGCGCCAGCATTCAAAGTCTTTCTCTGATCCGAAATAGTTGTCCTGTTCATCAGGATTATATTCGTTCTACTACGATACCAAACCCGAAAAAAGTCTTCTCATTAAGGAAAAATCGAGCTTTTAGTGCATTCAGATTTTCAATCTTAAGGCCTTCAGGTTCGACGTCTGAGATGAGCATTTGGCAATTTTGGCTATTTATATGATTCCGAAGGTAAGCAGTCAGCCAAAGCGCTGCGCCAATTTTGTACCATAGGGGCGTGTCTAGTGGATTTCCGCAAAAAAGCCGCGCAATGCGCGGCTTTCAAAGGTGGTGGGCCCACACGGACTCGAACCGTGGACCAAAGGATTATGAGTCCTCTGCTCTAACCAACTGAGCTATGGGCCCTCAGCAGGACGCGGATTATAACGGCGGTTTCGCGGCTGTGCTATCCGAAAAGTCCGAAACGTTCATAAGAAGGAACCTGGCGCAGAATTCCTCGGGCGGCAGGGGCAGGCTGACGATGTAGCCCTGGATCTGTTCGCAGCCTTCTGCTGCGAGGAATTGTTGTTGGTCGCTGTTCTCCACGCCTTCGGCGATGACGGTCAGTTGCATGCTGCGGCCCAGGGCGATGATGGCGCGGACGATGGCGGCGTCGTGGGTGTCTTCGGGCAGGCCGCGGACGAAGGATTGGTCGATCTTGAGAATGTCGAGCGGCAGGCGTTTGAGGTAACTCAGTGATGAGTAGCCGGTGCCGAAGTCGTCGATGGCCAGTTGCACGCCGAGTTTCTTGAGTTTGTGCAGCACGGCCAGGGCTTCCTGGGTCTGGCTCATGATGAAGTTTTCGGTGATTTCCAGTTGCAGGCTGCCCGGCTCCAGGCCGTGGTCGCTCAGCAGGTGTTCGATGCGTTCGACGAGGCCCGGTTGGCGCTGTTGTGCGCCGGCGAGGTTGACGGACAGCGGGCCGAACGGTTTGTGGGTTTTGCGCCATTGGTGCATCTGACGGCACGCGTGTTCGATGACCCACTCACCAATCTGCAGGATCATGCCGTTTTCTTCGGCCAGCGGGATGAAGTGTTCGGGCGGTACTTCGCCGAAGGTCGGGTGGTTCCAGCGAATCAAGGCTTCGGCGCCGACCAGGGTTTTGGTCAGCAGGCTGGTTTTGGGCTGGAACGAGAGGCTCAGCTCGTTGCGGTCCAGTGCGCGCCTGAGTTCCTGCTCAAGGGCGATGCGCTCGCTGGCCTGCACTGTCAGGTCGCGGGTGTAGCTTTCGACGCGGTTGCGCCCCTTGGCTTTTGAGCGGTACATCGCGGCGTCGGCATTTTTGACGAGCGTGGCGACGTCTGTACCGTCGGTAGGAAACAGACTGCAACCGATGCTGGAACTGATGAAGAATTCGTGTTCGCCCGCCTGAAAGGGCGCGCTGAAGCAGGCGAGCAGCTTGTTGGCGATGCTGACGGCGTCGCTGGGTTGCAGCAGGCCGGGCAGTAGAACGATGAATTCGTCGCCGCCGAGCCGGGCGACGGTGTCGATGTCGCGCAGGTGCTCTTTGAGTCGCTGAGCGATGCCTTTGAGCAGCAGGTCGCCGACCGGGTGCCCGAGGCTGTCGTTGATGTGTTTGAAGCGGTCCAGGTCCAGAAACAACACCGCGCCGAGGCTGCCGGACTCTTCACTGTGCAGCAGCGCGGTCTGCAGGCGGTTCTCGAACAGGGTGCGGTTGGGCAGGCCGGTGAGGGGGTCGTGGTGCGCCTGGTAGTCCAGGCGTGCCTGAGCGTGCTTGAGGCTGGAGATGTCGGCGAAGACGGCGACGAAGTGGGTGATGAGGTGGTCCTTGTTGCGTACGGCGCTGATGGTCAGCCAGTTGGGGTATACGTCGCCGCTCTTTCGGCAGTTGTAGATCTCGCCTTGCCAGTGGCCTTCTGCTGTCAGTTGATGCCACATCGCTGCGTAGAACGCGCTGTCGTGCCGACCTGAGGCGAGCAGGCGAGGGGTGTGGCCGATGGCTTCGGCCTCGCTGTAGCCGGTGATCTCGCTGAATGCGCGGTTGACGGCAGTGATGCGCTGGCGGGTGTCGGTGATCAGTACACCTTCGGCCGTGCTTTCGAACACGGTGGCGGCCAGGTGCAGTTTCTCCTGCATCTGTTGACGCTCGGTGATGTCACGCGAAATCGTCAACAGGCAATCTTCCCCCTCGATCAGCACCGGGTGTGACGAGAGTTCGCACAGCAGGATGCTGCCGTCAGCGCAGCGAATCCGGGCGCGGAAGTCGTGTACTGAACCGTTCTGCTGAAGGTGGTTCAGCAGGGCGTCGCGCTCATTCAGGTCGGCCCAGATGCCCAGGTCGAATGTGGAGCGTTCAAGGCACTGCGTCTCGGTGTAGCCGGTGATCCGGGAAAAGCCCTTGTTGATCTCCAGAATGACCCCGTCGTGCACACGGCTGATGGTCAAGCCGTCTGGAGAGGCGTGGAAGGCTTTGGCGAACTTCTCCTCCGAGCGCTGCAATTGTTGCTGTGCCTGTTTGAGCGGAGTGATGTCCCGGACGACTACCAGCACGGCGGGCGTCGAGCCCAGCTCAAACGGCTGGGCGGACATGAGCCCGGAGAAGATGCGCCCGTCCTTGCGCCGAAACGGTATTTCCAGATTGCGAATGTTGCCTTTCTGGAGTCGCTCAAGAAGGCCGGGGCCGATACCGGGAACGCCCCAGATGTTGATCTGGGTGGGGGTCTTGCCAATCGCTTCTTCGGCAGTAAGGCCTGATTCCTCTATGAAAGCCTTGTTGGCTTCCAGAATCTGGCCATCGATGAGGCTGGCGATCACCATGATGTCCGGGCAATGGGCGAAGACTGAGGCGAATCGGTCTTCGGACACACGCAACGCTTCTTCGGTTTTCTTGCTGTCACTGATGTCGGTCATTAATCCACGCATAAGTGCTCACGTCCGTGCTTGGTCTGGCTGCCGATATCGCGGGGGCCACAGCACTTGCTCCGTATCGTTGCGCACGAGCGGGCCAGGGTTGTGGTCATTACCGCTGCTGATTCATTGCTAGCAGAAGGTCTCAACATCGCGGCAAGTCTGCGCACGATGCTGCGGTAAAAATCCTGGCAACAACCGATAGGCCGAAGGATCACGAGCAGGCTTTTTGCCTGCGGTGACACATAGTTGTAGGCCAGGTTTTGGAATTTTTCCTGCCGGGCGACGGCTGACAGGCGTGTTTCGGAGAGGTTTTCAACAAGACATGCGAAATAAAGCGCTGCGAACATTACGACGGGCCAGAAACGCAAAACCCCCGGCAGGCCGGGGGTTCTGTTTTAACGCGTTGCGTGCTGCGCGTATTACTCGTCGAGGAACGAACGCAGGTGTTCGCTACGGGTCGGGTGACGCAGTTTACGCAGTGCCTTGGCTTCGATCTGACGGATCCGCTCGCGGGTCACGTCGAACTGTTTGCCGACCTCTTCCAGCGTGTGGTCGGTGTTCATGTCGATGCCGAAACGCATGCGCAGAACCTTGGCTTCACGAGCCGTGAGGCCCGACAGCACTTCGCGTGTCGCTTCTTTCAGGCTTTCGACGGTGGCGACATCGATTGGCGACTGCATGGTCGAGTCTTCGATGAAGTCACCCAAATGCGAATCTTCGTCGTCACCGATCGGGGTTTCCATGGAGATCGGCTCTTTGGCGATCTTCAGCACCTTGCGGATCTTGTCCTCAGGCATTTCCATGCGTTCGCCCAGCTCTTCCGGGGTCGGTTCGCGACCCATTTCCTGCAGCATCTGGCGGGAAATACGGTTGAGCTTGTTGATCGTCTCGATCATGTGCACCGGAATACGAATGGTGCGTGCCTGGTCGGCAATCGAGCGAGTGATCGCCTGACGGATCCACCAGGTGGCATACGTCGAGAACTTGTAACCACGACGGTATTCGAACTTGTCCACCGCCTTCATCAGGCCGATGTTGCCTTCCTGAATCAGATCGAGGAATTGCAGGCCGCGGTTGGTGTACTTCTTGGCAATGGAGATCACCAGACGCAGGTTCGCTTCAACCATCTCTTTCTTCGCGCGGCGGGCCTTGGCCTCACCGATCGACATGCGACGGTTGATGTCCTTGATCTCGGCAATCTTCAGGCCGGTTTCTTCTTCGAGCGCGGACAGCTTCTGCTGGCAACGCTGGATGTCAGGCTGCAGGCGACCGATGGCTTCGGCGTACTTGCTCTTGCCCTTGGCCAGCGCATCGGTCCAGCTCTCGTCCACTTCGTTGCCAGGGAACTGGCGAAGGAAGTCGGCGCGCGGCATACGTGCATCACGTACGCACAGCTGCATGATGGCGCGTTCCTGGGCACGCAGGCGGTCAAGCGCACCGCGTACACGCTCTACCAGACCTTCAAACTGTTTTGGCACCAGCTTGATCGGCATGAACAGTTCGGCGAGGGCAACCATTTCGGCAATGGCGTGCTTGTCTTCGCGACCGAATTTCTTCAGGGCCTTGCGGGTGATTTCCATCTGATCGGAGACAGCGCCGAAGCGCTGTGCAGCGATGACCGGATCCGGACCGCTTTCGACTTCGTCTTCTTCATCGGAAGCGTCTGCCGATTCTTCCTCATCGTCATCGGTGCCTTCGGCCTTGACGGCTTTGGGGTCGACAGGCGGAGGCACTTCGGCAGGCGGCGCGATGCCGTCATCAGGATCGATGTAACCGCTGAGAACGTCGGACAGGCGACCGCCTTCACTCGTGACACGTGTGTATTCGGAAAGAATATGGTCAACCGTGCCAGGGAAGTGCGCGATTGCGCCCATCACTTCACGGATGCCTTCTTCGATACGTTTGGCGATTTCGATTTCGCCTTCACGGGTCAGGAGTTCAACGGTACCCATTTCACGCATGTACATGCGAACGGGATCGGTGGTACGACCGATGTCGGTTTCAACCGCTGCCAATGCTGCGGCCGCTTCTTCTGCGGCTGCCTCATCGGTATCGGCGTCGGCCAGCATCAAGGCGTCCGCATCCGGAGCACTCTCGTGTACCGGGATCCCCATGTCGTTGATCATGCGGATGATGTCTTCCACCTGCTCGGGATCTGAAATATCCTCGGGCAAGTGGTCGTTGACCTCTGCGTAAGTCAGATACTTCTGCTCACGACCCAGGGTGATCAACTCTTTGATACGAGACTGCTGTTGCGCTTTTCCGGACATAACACCCTATCCACTGAAGGTCTTGGCGGGCAAAAAACAAGCCGAGGATTATACCCGAGCTATGACCTCACGCGCCAGTTGAGGTCGGGGTTTGTGCAGGAACATTGCGATTTAGCAGGTCCCGAAGCTGAATTTTCTCTTCTGCACTCAGTTCGGTTTGACGTGCCTTGCTGATCAGATGTTCCAGGCTACGCTCGCGTTGGCGAGCGGATAAGCTAGTTATAGTGTCGAAAAACTGTTGTTCAAGGTTGTCGGCCTCGATCAACCATTCCTTTTCGGCCAGTGCGCGCAGCAAACGGCCCTGTTCGGTTCCATGCCACCGCGCTATCAACTGTAACGACCGAAGATTGGGATTCTTTTGCCGGGCTTCAATAAGAGAAACCAATAATTGGGCCTGAGACTGGTCTTCTGCCGCGAAATGGCTGGCATTTTCGACTTTCTCGGCCAGTTCGGGGTGATGCAACAAGGTTCTGAGTGCAGCCTGCATCGGCGGTTCAACCGCAGTCGGCACGCGTGGCGCGCGCGGTTCGAAGTCCCCGCGCTTGCCTTTCTTGTCCCAAGGCTTCTTTTCCCATTTTTTCTGATTCGGACCGCCGGTTTTCTTCGGCGTCCATTCCTGCTGCGCCTCATAACCGCCTTGCGGCTGATAGTCGGCGAAATCAGGCATGGCGTCATAATCGACATACGGGTCGTAGCTGGGCGGCGCTTCCGATGGCGCGCTCTGCACCAGCTGGCTGACGGCCTCGCCAGTCAGGCCGGTGATTTCGGTCAGGCGCTGACGCATCAGGGTCTTGAGGTTCGCGCCGGGCACCTTGTCGATCAGCGGAGCGGCGAGGGTGGCCATATGGGCCTTGCCCTCGAGCGAGCGCGGGTCGGCTTCCTTGGTCAGTTGCTCGAAAAAGTAATCGGCCAGCGGCTGCGCATGCTGGTTGATGCGCGCCCTGAATGCGTCGGTACCTTCCGAGCGCACCAGGGTGTCCGGGTCCTCGCCTTCGGGAAGAAACAGAAAGCGTGCCCGTCTTCCGTCCTGCAGGCTCGACAGTGTCGCTTCAAGCGCTCGCCAGGCTGCGTTACGGCCTGCCTGGTCGCCGTCGAAGCAGAACAGCACGTTGGGCACGACCCTGAACAGGCGCTTCAAATGTTCTTCGCTGGTAGCCGTGCCCAACGTGGCCACGGCGTTGCGCAGGCCTTGCTGGGCCAGCGCGATGACGTCCATGTAACCTTCGACGACGATGATTTCATCGAGGTTGCGGTTGTACTTGCGCGCCTCAAACAGGCCGTAAAGCTCCTGGCCTTTATGGAAGACCGGCGTTTCCGGCGAGTTCAGGTATTTGGGTTTGTCATCGCCCAGTACTCGCCCGCCAAAGGCGATAACCCGGCCGCGTGAGTCGCGAATCGGAAACATGACCCGATCGCGGAAGCGGTCGTAGCGTTTGCCGGTTTCTGCGTTTTCGATCAGCAGGCCGGCGTCGATCATCACCTTTTGCTGCAACGAATCGCTGCTCAGGTGTTTGTAGAGGTTGTCCCAGCCCGGTGGCGCAAAGCCCAGTCCGAAGTCCCTTGCGATCTCGCCTGACAGGCCGCGACCCTTGAGGTAGTCCACTGCGGCTCTGCGCGTTGGATGGTTCTTCAGGGCCTGACGGTAAAACTCTGCGGCGGCGGTCAGCAGCGGGTAGAGCGGTGAGTCGGTGGGCTGACGGGGTTTCTGGCCTTTGACGCCCTGCTCGCGGGGCACTTCCATGCCGGCGGCTTTGGCAAGGTCCTCGACGGCCTGGGGAAAGTCCAGGTTGTCGTGGTCCATGATGAAGCCAAGGGCGTTACCGCCTGCGCCGCAGCCGAAGCAGTAATAGAACTGTTTGTCCGGGCTGACACTGAAAGAGGGTGTTTTCTCTTTGTGGAACGGGCAGCAGGCGCTGTAATTCTTCCCGGTTTTCTTGAGCTGCACGCGTGAGCTGACCACGTCGACGATGTCGGTACGGTTCAGAAGGTCGTCGATGAAGCTCTGGGGAATCAGCCCGGCCATGGCATTCTCATATCAAGCGTGTCGCGAAATTATCGTGGTGACTCTACGAGCGTTCCGTCGGCCTGTCAGCCGCCTTTTTGAAAGGCACTGCAACAAGCGGGCACGTCTTGGCATCCGAAGGTCGGTGCTTGGGCCTGAAAAGGGATTTTCATGTGCACGAGACGCTGCCTTGGCTGAGCTTCTTGCGAAGTCATCAAGGCATACTCGTCTTGTCCATTGATCGACGTGCTGCCCGAGTGGGCATGACCAATGTTGCCTGTAAGCAGGCGGGACGTGCTTGACTGAATCCTGGGTCGCATGTGCTACCTGGACTGTTCGGTCAATCTAGCGTGATGCTGTCACTGCAACTGCCGACAGCCCGACTGTAAGGCCGGGCAAGGCAGAAGCTTTCGACGTAAGTCTGTATTAGTACAGACGAACGGCGCGGCGCTGCTCGCGCTGAACTTTCTTGGCGTGACGTTTGACAGCAGCAGCTGCCTTACGCTTACGCTCGGAAGTCGGCTTCTCGTAAAATTCGCGGCTACGAACTTCAGCCAGAACACCGGCTTTTTCGCAGGAGCGCTTGAAACGACGCAGAGCTACGTCGAAGGGTTCGTTCTCTTTAACTTTGACGGCTGGCATCCAGAGCTACCTTCATTCATTACCGGGGTCAACGCTTCGTGCAAACACTGCACAAAAGTACGTCGGTTTTTAAGGGTTGCGGATGTTAACCCCTCATTGAGAGGAATGCAAAGCCTCTGATCGAAAACCGCTGGTCGGCACCTCGGTCGGCGACTATTATGCGCGCCTTCGAATCTACCCCCTACAAGGCGCAAACCCATGCTAGTACTGGGATTGGAAACGTCCTGCGATGAAACCGGCGTCGCGCTTTACGACAGTGAGCGCGGTTTGCTGGCCGACGCATTATTCAGTCAGATCGACCTGCACCGCGCCTACGGTGGTGTGGTGCCGGAGCTGGCTTCGCGTGATCACGTCAAGCGCATGCTGCCCCTGATTCGCCAGACCCTGGCCGAGGCCGACTGCGTCGCGACCGATATCGACGCCATTGCCTACACCGCCGGGCCGGGCCTTGTGGGTGCCTTGCTGGTCGGTGCGTCCTGCGCTCAGGCCCTGGCGTTCGCCTGGGACATTCCGGCGCTGGGTGTGCATCACATGGAAGGCCATTTGCTGGCGCCGATGCTGGAAGAAAATCCACCCGAGTTTCCGTTCGTCGCTTTGTTGGTGTCCGGCGGCCATACGCAACTGGTTCGGGTCGATGGCATCGGCCAGTACGAGTTACTGGGTGAGACGCTGGATGACGCGGCAGGCGAAGCGTTCGACAAGACGGCCAAGATGATGGGGCTGCAATACCCTGGCGGTCCGGAAATCTCCAGGCTGGCGACTCAGGGTGTGGGGGGGCGCTTCGTCTTTCCGCGGCCCATGACGGATCGTCCGGGCCTGATGTTCAGCTTCAGCGGTCTGAAAACCTCAGCACTCAACACCTGGCAGCAGTGCCAGAGTGCCGGGGACGACAGTGAGCAAACCCGTTGCGACATCGCTCTGGCCTTCCAGCAGGCGGTAGTGGAGACTTTGACCATCAAGTGCAAGCGTGCGCTGAAGCAGACCGGGCTCAAGAGCCTGGTCATCGCGGGCGGGGTGAGTGCCAACAAGGCGCTTCGTCTATCGCTGGAGAGCATGCTGGGCGATCTGCGAGGGCAAGTGTTTTACGCACGTCCCGAGTTCTGCACCGATAACGGCGCGATGATCGCCTATGCGGGCTGCCAGCGTTTGCAGGCGGGCCAGAAAGAAGATTTGAGCATCAGCGTGCAGGCGCGCTGGCCGATGGAGCAACTGTCGGGGCTGTGAAGCGCCGGTCAGAAATGCCGTTCGCGCCCGGCGAGCAGGTCGCGTAGATTGCCGCGATGTCGCCAGACGATCAGCAGGGTCAGGACGCTCATGGGCAGTAATGCACGGGGCTCCTGCCAGGCCAGCAATGGCAGTGTGAGGGGCGTGGCGATCAGGGCAGCCAGCGAACTGGTGCGGGTCAGACGGAACGTCAGCACCCAGGCGGCGATGGCCAGTATGGCCGCAGGAAGATAAAGACCGAGCAGCACGCCGGCAGCCGTGGCGACACCCTTGCCACCGCGAAAGCGGAAGTACAGTGGGAACAGATGGCCCAATACGGCGCATACGCCGATCCAGCCCTGTTGTGAAGGATCAAGGCCCAGGGTGCTGGCGATCAGCACCGGAACCAGACCTTTGCACAGATCGCCGATCAGCGTGAGGATGGCCATTTTTTTGCCGGCCAGACGCAGCATGTTGGTCGCGCCCGCGTTGCCTGAGCCGCTGTCACGCGGGTCGGGACCACCGCTGAGGCGGCTGAGCAGGATGGCGAAGGACAGTGAGCCGAGCAGGTAGGCGAAGGTCGCCAGTAACCAAAACATGCTAACCATTCCGGGCGAGGATGCCCTGATTCTAACGGCGCATCGCGCCCTTGTCGTGCAGTGGAGAGTAGTGCTTGGACAGAGTTTTCATTAAGGGTCTTGAGGTCGATACCGTGATCGGCGCGTACGACTGGGAGCGCGGCATTCGTCAGTGCCTGCGTCTTGACCTGAGTTTTGCCTGGGACAACCGACCCGCCGCCGCGGGCGATGACCTGAGCAAGGCACTCGACTACGCCAGTGTTTCGACCCGTATCCAGGCCTTTGCCGAGCAGGCGCAGTTCCAATTGGTCGAGACGTTCGCCGAGCGCCTGGCCGAGGTGCTGATGGCAGAGTTCACTATTCCCTGGTTGCACCTGAGGCTGACCAAGCCCGGTGCGGTCGCTGCCGCTGCCGGTGTGGGCGTGGAGATCGAGCGCGGATGTCGCTGACGCGGATTTTTCTCGGGCTCGGCAGCAACATCGAGCGCGAAAGGCACCTGCATGCCGGGCTCGATGCGCTGGACAGTTTTCTCAGCGAGTTGAGCTGTTCGCCCGTGTTCGAGAGCCATGCGGTGGGCATCAAGAGCGGCCCGTTTTTCAATCTGGTGGTATCGGCTCTGACCGACCTGCCGTTGATGGAGCTGGACCGCCGTCTGAAATTCATCGAGGCTGACAATGGCCGCTACGCCCCGGATCGCAAGGGACTGCCGCTGGACATCGACGTGCTGCTCTATGGAGAGCAGGTCGGCAACTTCGACGGGCTGATCCTGCCCCGTGCCGAGATCCTCAAGAACGCCTTCGTCTTGTGGCCGTTGTCGCTGATCGCCCCGGATCGTCTGCATCCAGGTGTCGGCGAGCCGTTCAGTGCGTTGTGGGCCGATGCGCAGATCGACCAGCAACTGTGGCCTGTGGCGTTCGAATGGAAAGGCCAGGCTTTGACGCCTGCGGAGTTGCTCAAGGGCTGATTTCATAATGATCGTGCCCACGGCCAGCGAAGGGTGGAGGGCGGCTCGCCGGCGATGCTCTTTCTTGCGCGACACGTCAGTGACTGAACGGACGCCATCGCCGGCAAGCCGCCTCCCGCGGTTACGTATCCAGTCAGGCACTTTCGCTTCGCCTGCGTGCGGCGTCGGGAAGGATCGCATCATTTATCCGCCATACTCCGCCTTGTACACCTTCAACGCATCCAGCCGGGCGTTTTTCAGGGCGTTGCCCAGATCCTGGCCCTTCAGGCCCTTTTCAAGCAGCGGCTGTACCGACACTGCCCGTGCCGCCTCTGCCGCGCCGCGCAGGTACTCTGCCTGTGGATAACTGCGCTGCTCGAAACCATGACGGCCCCGCGCATCCATTTCGCACGCGGCGATGAACTCCTCGAAGCGCTGCGGCCTGCGGTACACGTCGAAGCTGTGCAGCAGTTCCAGCACGGTCGAGGGCTTGAGTTCCAGCGCCCGGTGTCCGTGGGTATGGTACTGGCCGACCAGCAAGGCCAATTCCTGACATTCTCTCGGCACCCGAAAACGTTCATTGACGGCTTTGATCAGGCGCAAACCGGTGTGCTCATGGGCGATGTGCCTCGGCCATTCCGATTCCGGCGTCAGCCCTTTGCCCAGATCATGCAGCAGGCAGGCCCAGCGCACGCTCAACGGATGCTCATGAATGGCGGCCTGCTCCAGCACGCTGAGCACATGCACGCCGGTGTCGATTTCCGGGTGATGCGCGGCTGGCTGGGGCACGCCGAACAGGGCTTCGACCTCGGGTAGCAGCTCACTGAGCGCACCGCACTCATGCAGCACGCGAATGAATACCTGCGGCTGTTTTTCCATCAGCGCACGAGAGATTTCCTTCCAGCTTCGTTCGGGCGTGAGCGCCTTGAGCTCGCCGGATTCGCTGAGCTGACGCATCAGGTCCAGCGTCTCTGGAGCGATGGTGAAGCCATGGGGTGCATAACGAGCGGCGAAACGGGCGACGCGCAGTACGCGTAGGGGATCTTCGGCGAACGCGGGGGAAACGTGACGCAGAATGCGCGCTTCAAGATCCTGTTGGCCATGAAAGGGATCGGTCAGATTGCCGTCCTTGTCTTCGGCCATCGCATTGATGGTCAGGTCGCGACGGATCAGGTCCTGTTCAAGCGTAACGTCGGGGCTGGCATGAAAGACGAAGCCGCCATAGCCCACACCGCTTTTACGCTCGGTACGTGCCAGCGCATATTCCTCGCCCGTCAGCGGGTGGAGAAAAACCGGGAAGTCTGTGCCGACCGGGCGATAGCCCTTGACCAGCATTTCTTCGGCCGAAGCACCGACGACCACCCAGTCGATGTCGGTGACGGGTTGACCCAGCAGGCGGTCGCGTACGGCGCCACCAACTTTATAAATCTGCATAAAAAACCTCCGTAAGCGCGACAGGATAAACCTTGCGTCGTGCTTGCGGAGGCTAAAACCGAACGATGACCCGTTTAAGGCTTCACGTCTTCAAGGTCTAGAGGTGTACAACCGCCAAATCGAGCCGGGGATATTCACTGTCGGCGTGCTCGCCTCTCGGTGGTACATGGTGGGTTTTCACGATCTGATCGCCCTGCAGGGTTTCCAGATGGATATCGAAACCCCAGAGCCGATGCAGGTGCTTGAGCACTTCGTCGGTGGAGTCGCCCAGTGGTTTGCGGTTGTGTTGTTGATGACGCAGGGTCAGGGAGCGATCCCCACGCCGGTCGATGCTGTAGATCTGGATGTTGGGCTCGCGGTTGCCCAGGTTGTACTGTGCGGCCAGTATTTCGCGAATGGTGCGGTAGCCGTTCTCGTCATGGATGGCGGGGACCAGCAGATCATCTTTCAGGTCGTCGTCCATGATGCTGAACAGCTTGAGGTCGCGTATGACCTTGGGCGACAGGTACTGAAGGATGAAGCTCTCGTCCTTGAAGCTGCTCATGGCGAATTTGATCGCGGTCAGCCAGTCGGTGCCGGCAATCTCCGGAAACCACTGACGGTCTTCGTCTGTCGGGTGTTCGCACATCCGGCGGATGTCCTGATACATGGCAAAGCCCAGTGTGTAGGGGTTGATGCCACTGTAATAAGGGCTGTCGAAGCCTGGCTGGTAGATAACGCTGGTGTGCGATTGCAGGAACTCCAGCATGAAGCCGTCGGTGACCAGGCCTTCGTCATAGAGGTCGTTCATCAGCGTGTAGTGCCAGAACGTGGCCCAGCCTTCGTTCATCACCTGGGTCTGGCGCTGAGGATAGAAGTACTGCGCGATCTTGCGCACGATGCGCACCACTTCACGCTGCCAAGGCTCCAGCAGCGGCGCGTGCTTCTCGATGAAGTAGAGAATGTTTTCCTGCGGTTCTGCAGGGAAGCGCGCATTGTCTTCCTTGCCACCTTCCTTCGCACTTTTCGGAATGGTGCGCCACAGGTCGTTGATCTGGCGTTGCAGGTGTTCTTCGCGATCCTTCTGCCGACGCCGCTCTTCTTCGGCAGAAATCGGATACGGACGCTTGTAGCGGTCCACGCCGTAATTCATCAGCGCATGGCAGGAGTCGAGCAGGTCTTCCACCGCGTCGATGCCATGGCGCTCCTCGCACTGCATGATGTACTGCTTGGCAAACACAAGGTAATCGATGATCGAACTGGCATCGGTCCAGGTACGAAACAGGTAGTTGCCCTTGAAGAAGCTGTTGTGCCCATAACAGGCATGAGCGACCACCAGGGCCTGCATGCAGATGGTGTTTTCTTCCATCAGGTAAGCGATGCACGGATCCGAGTTGATCACGATTTCGTACGCCAGCCCCATTTGACCGCGCGTATAGGATTTCTCGGTACTCAGGAAGTGTTTGCCGTAGGACCAGTGGTGGTAGCCCAGCGGCATGCCGACCGAGGCATAGGCGTCCATCATCTGCTCGGCGGTGATCACTTCGATCTGGTTGGGATAGGTGTCCAGTGCGTAACGATCAGCGATACGGCTGATTTCGCGATCGTAGGTCTGGATCAGTTCGAACGTCCACTCTGACCCCGTGGAAATGGGTTGGCGTTTCTGCTCTCTGGCGGTCATGACACTAACCTTCGCTGGAAGAGTTCGCGGAATACCGGATAGATATCACCGGCAGAGACAAGCTGCTGCTGGGCGAACGTGTCAGCGTATTCTTCGCCGATGCGTTCGTATTCATACCAAAGTGCCTGATGTTCGCGCGGTGTGATCTCCACGTAGGTGTAGTACTGCACGAACGGCATGATCTGCCTGGTCAGGATGTCGCGACAGATCGGCGAGTCGTCGTTCCAGTTGTCGCCGTCGGAAGCCTGGGCCGCGTAGATATTCCATTCACTGCTCGGATAACGCGCGGCCATGATCTCCTGCATCAGTTTCAGGGCGCTGGACACGATGGTGCCGCCGGTTTCCCGTGAATAGAAAAACTCTTCCTCGTCCACTTCGCGGGCACTGGTGTGGTGGCGAATAAACACAACTTCGATCTTGTCGTAGTTACGCTTCAGGAACAGATACAGCAGGATGAAGAAGCGCTTGGCGATGTCCTTGGTCGCCTGGGTCATGGAGCCGGAAACGTCCATCAGACAGAACATCACGGCCTTGGAGCTGGGATTGGGCTGTTTGACCAGCAGGTTGTATTTGAGGTCGAAGGTGTCCAGATATGGCACGCGACGAATGCGCGACTTGAGACGTTCGATTTCCACCTCAAGCGCCTGAATGTCTCCGAAGTTGTCGGGTTCTTCGCGCTTCATGCGCTCAAGTTCGCTGGTCGCTTCCTTGAGTTTTGCCCGGCTGCTGCCCGACAGTGCGATGCGTCGCGCATGGGCGGAACGCAGCGTGCGGATGATATTGATGCGTGAGGGATTGCCTTCGTTGCTGATCCCCGCGCGTACTGTCTTGAAGGTGTCCGTGCCGGTCAGGTTGCGTTTGACCAGATTGGGCAACTCCAGGTCCTCGAACATGAATTCGAGAAACTCTTCCTGGGTGATCTGGAACACGAACTCATCCATGCCTTCGCCGGAATTGCTCGCCTTGCCAGGCCCTTTGCCGCCACCACCGCCCTGCGGCCGTGCAATGTGCTCGCCGGTGGTGAATTCCTTGTTGCCAGGGTGAACGACGGTCTGTTTGCCACCACGTCCGTGGTGCAACACAGGTTCGTCGATGTCTCGGCCGGGGATGCTGATCTGCTCGCCATGCTCCATGTCGGTAATGGAGCGGCGGCTGACGGCTTCCTCCACCGCCTTCTTGATATGGTCACGGTAACGCCGCAGAAACCGTTGCCGGTTTACCGTGCTTTTGTTCTTGCCGTTGAGACGTCGGTCAATCACATAGCTCATAGGCCCTCCGGGCAGCTTCAAGTTACAAGCTTCAAGCCGTGGGCCTGAAGCTTAAAAGCAAGCGCTGGCACAAAACAGCACCTCAGACGAGCCTACGCCCGCCTGAGGCTTACAGCCTGCCGCTTGCCGCTGCCATTACTGCGACTTGCGTACGCGCAGATACCATTCGGAGAGTAGACGTACCTGTTTATCGGTGTAGCCCCGTTCAACCATTCGAGTGACAAAGTCGTTGTGCTTCTGCTGGTCTTCCTTGCTGGCCTTGGCGTTGAAGCTGATGACCGGCAGGAGGTCCTCGGTGTTGGAGAACATTTTCTTCTCGATCACGACGCGCAGCTTCTCGTAGCTGAGCCAGGTCGGGTTCTTGCCGTTGTTGTTGGCACGGGCGCGCAGCACGAAGTTGACGATCTCGTTGCGGAAATCCTTCGGGTTGCTGATGCCGGCCGGTTTCTCGATCTTTTCCAGTTCCTCGTTCAGTGCCACACGGTTGAGAATCTCGCCGGTTTCCGGATCGCGGTATTCCTGATCCTGAATCCAGAAGTCTGCGTACAGCACGTAACGGTCGAAAATGTTCTGCCCGTACTCGCTGTAGGATTCCAGGTAAGCGGTCTGAATCTCCTTGCCGATGAACTCGATGTAGCGCGGTGCCAGGTATTCCTTGATGAAGCGCAGATAACGCTCGCGGGTCTCGGCGGGGAATTGCTCCTGTTCGATCTGCTGTTCCAGCACGTAAAGCAGGTGCACGGGGTTGGCCGCGATTTCATGCGGGTCGAAGTTGAACACCTTGGACAGGATCTTGAACGCGAATCGGGTCGACAGACCGTTCATGCCTTCGTCGACGCCCGCGCTGTCGCGGTACTCCTGGATCGACTTGGCTTTCGGGTCGGTGTCCTTGAGGTTCTCGCCGTCGTACACGCGCATCTTGGAGTAGATGTTGGAGTTGTCCGGCTCTTTGAGGCGCGACAGGGTGGTGAACTGCGCCAGCATCTTCAGCGTGTCCGGTGCGCAATGGGCCTTGGACAGTGAGCTGTTGAACAGCAGCTTGTCGTAGATCTTGATCTCGTCGCTGACCCGCAGGCAGTAAGGCACCTTCACGATGTAAATACGGTCGATGAACGCTTCGTTATTCTTGTTGTTACGAAAGCTGTGCCATTCCGATTCGTTGGAGTGCGCCAGCAGAATGCCGGTGAACGGAATCGCGCCCAGCCCTTCGGTGCTGTTGTAGTTGCCTTCCTGAGTGGCGGTCAGCAGCGGGTGCAGGACCTTGATCGGCGCCTTGAACATCTCGACGAATTCCATCAGGCCCTGGTTGGCCCGGCAGAGTGCGCCCGAGTAGCTGTAGGCGTCGGCATCGTTCTGCGGAAATTCTTCCAGCTTGCGGATATCGACCTTGCCGACCAGCGCCGAGATGTCCTGGTTGTTCTCGTCACCCGGTTCGGTCTTGGCTACAGCAATCTGGTTGAGAATCGACGGATAGAGTTTCACGACCTTGAACTGACTGATGTCGCCCCCGAACTCAGCCAGACGCTTGGTCGCCCAAGGCGACATGATGGTGCTCAGGTAGCGCCGCGGGATGCCGAAGTCTTCTTCGAGAATGGCACCGTCTTCATTGGCATTGAACAGGCCCAATGGCGACTCGAACACCGGCGAGCCCTTGATGGCATAGAAGGGGACTTTTTCGATCAGTTGTTTGAGTTTTTCAGCCAGAGACGATTTACCGCCGCCAACCGGGCCGAGCAGATAGAGAATCTGCTTCTTTTCTTCCAGGCCTTGGGCGGCATGGCGGAAATACGAAACGATCTGGTCGATGCATTCTTCCATCCCATGGAAGTCTGCAAACGCCGGATAGCGACGTATCACCTTGTTGGAGAAAATCCGCGACAGCCGCGAGTTGGCGGAGGTATCCACCAGCTCAGGTTCGCCTATGGCCAGCAGCAGACGTTCTGCCGCCGAGGCGTATGCGCTGCGATCCTGTTTGCAGAGCTCAAGATACTCCTGCAGCGAGAGCTCTTCCTGACGTGTGGTTTCAAAGCGTTGTTGGAAGTGGCTAAAAATACTCATGACGTCACCTCGCTCGATACGTTGAGCCGGCGGCGGATCGTCAGTCGATGCTGGCAGCAGCTGAGTATCCAGATGCCGTTTACCCCCCAGAACACCATAAAAGTAACTACCGATGACCCACGCGCCGGTGTACCGGCTCTCCCCTGATTTCGGATGGCCTAGGCTAAGGATAGTTCGGATTCGGAAAGATAAAGAAGGGATGAGCGAGAAGACGGGCTGACCGTTCGTCAGTTAGGGCGCGAGCCCGCGTAGAACGCGGGATCGACTGTCATAAAAATTTTTTTCAGTTGCCTTGCACGGTTTCCGCTGGAAAAGTCGAGCGCCAGAGCTCGAAGCCGCCGTCCACGCTGTACACGTCCGAGAATCCCTGACCCACGAGGTAGGCTGCGGCGCTCTGGCTGGAATTACCGTGATAGCAGATCACCACAAGGGGTTTGTCCAGATCGGCCTTGGCGATGAAGTCGGCGATCGAGTGATTGTCCAGGTGCAGCGATTGGGGAATGTGGCTGCTCTCGAAGGTCTGGGCGTCACGAACATCGACCACGACCGCGCCTTGCTCGCGCAGTGCCTGAGCCTGTTCGGGGGGGATGCGTTTGAAATCGGTCATTGCGTGGGCTCCTGAGCCTGTGGCGGCTGATGACGGCTGGCGTGCGCCGGTATTCGGGTAATGGTCGGTGTCGCAACATGGCCGACAGCATCGCAATTGCATTGATGACGTTCAAGGGTGTCGACGTTCAGCAGTGTCATGGCGCCGCCCCACACACAGCCGCTGTCGAGGGCAAAGACGTCCGGCTCGTCACAGCGACCTTCAAGTGCCGCCCAATGGCCAAAGATGATTTTTACCGAGCGGGTCTTGCGGTTCTTGTGGCTGAACCAGGGCGCGTAGCCAGGTTTCGCGGTCTCGACGCCCTCCTTGCCCTTGAGGTCGAGCTTGCCATCGCTGGTGCAGAAACGCATGCGCGTGAAGTAGTTGGTGATGACTCGCAGCCGTGTGACACCGTTCAGGTCATTGTCCCACTTGGCTGGCTCGTTGCCGTACATGCCATCCAGAAACGGTTCGTACAGATTGTCGTCCTGCAGAGCCTGCTCGACTTCGGCCGCATGCTTGAGCGCTTTCTTCAGCGACCACTGCGGTGCGATCCCGGCGTGGACCATGGCCACGTTACGCGACTCGTCGTAATGCATCAGTTTCTGTTGGCGTACCCAGCCCAGCAGTTCGTCACAATCCGGTGCTTCAAGGATTTCGCGCAGTGTGTCGCCTTTTTTCAGGCGCTCGATGCTGCGTGCGGCGGCCAGCAGGTGCAGGTCATGATTGCCCAGTACGCAGACCACCGATTGCCGGATGCTGTACAGGAACCGAAGTGTCTCCAGCGACTGTGGGCCGCGGTTGACCAGATCGCCCACCAGCCAGAGTTGATCGTTCTCAGGGTCGAACCGCACATCGTCAAGCAGGCACTTCAGCGGATCAAGGCAACCTTGCAGGTCACCGACGGCATATACCGCCATCAGTGAAGGGCACCGGGTACGGCAAGGCGGAACGGGGCGATGACGGCGTCGAAGCGTTTGCCGTCTTCGGCCAGCATCTGATACGAGCCCTGCATGTTGCCGACCTTGGTCGTCATCACGGTACCGCTGCTGTACGTATGGCTCTGCCCGGCCTTGATCAGCGGTTGCTGACCCACCACGCCTTCGCCACGGACTTCTTCGACGTGACCGTCGCCATCGGTGATGACCCAATGCCGGGACAGCAGCTTGGCGGGTAGCTGGCCATTGTTCTGGACCGTGATGGTGTAGGCGAACGCGAAGCGATTCTGCTCGGGTTGGGACTGTTCTGCGAGGAAGCGCGTGACGACGCTGACGTCGACCTGATAACGGGAATCGGACATTCAGTAGGCCTTGAAATCCATAACGAAAAAAACGGAGCACTCAACAGCAGCATCAGTCTAGGACAAGTAAACGGAAAATGACCAATGGCCGCCCGCCGTTTACCTGTTACCCATACTTACTCCGCGACGGCTTTCTCGCCCAGCTTGTCGGCCAGACGAACGAAAGCGGCCAGGTCCAGTTGCTCCGGACGCAGACTGCCGTCTACGCCGGCAGCGGTGATGTCGTCGCTGCTCAACAGCAGTTTCAGGGTGTTGCGCAGGGTCTTGCGGCGCTGGTTGAAGGCTTCGCGTACGACGCGCTCCAGCAGACGATGATCCTTGGCCGGGTGGGGCAGGGTTTCGTGAGGCACCAGGCGCACGATGGCCGAGTCCACTTTGGGCGGCGGGTTGAACGCGCCGGGGCCGACGTTGAACAGGTGTTCCACGCGGCAGTGATACTGAACCATGATCGACAGGCGACCCCAGTCGCCGCCGCCAGGGCCTGCGGCAAGACGCTCGACCACTTCCTTCTGCAGCATGAAATGCATGTCGCGGATCAGACCGGCGTTTTGCAAGAGGTGGAAAATCAGCGGCGTCGAAATGTTGTAAGGCAGGTTGCCGACGACTCTCAGGCTGCGCGGCTCGGCACCCAGGCTGTTGAAGTCGAACTTCAGCGCATCACCCTGATGCAGATTGAAGTTCGGCTTGCCGGCGAACTGGCTGTTGAGGATCGGGATCAGGTCCTTGTCCAGTTCCACGACGTCCAGACGGGCTCCGCTGTTGAGCAGGCCTTCCGTCAGTGCGCCCTGGCCCGGACCGATTTCCAGCAGACGGTCTTCGGGTTTGGCACGAATCGCACGCAGGATCTTGTCGATGACGCCTGCGTCGTGCAGGAAGTTCTGCCCGAAACGCTTGCGCGCCCGGTGTTGGTATAGCTCGGTCATGAATGGGTCTCGGCCATCTGGTAGGCGGTTTGCAGTGCGACGTGCAGGCTGCCGGTGTCGATCTTGCCACTGCCCGCCAGGTCCAGCGCGGTGCCGTGGTCGACGGACGTACGGATGATCGGCAGGCCCAGTGTCACATTGACGGCTGCGCCGAAGCCTTTGTACTTGAGTACGGGCAGGCCTTGATCGTGGTACATCGCCAGCACCGCATCGCAGTGCTCCAGATATTTGGGGGTAAACAGAGTGTCGGCAGGCAGCGGACCACGCAGGTCCAGGCCGTCGCTGCGCAGACGCTCCAGAGTCGGTTCGATGATGTCGATTTCCTCGCGTCCCAGATGCCCGCTTTCGCCAGCATGCGGGTTCAGGCCACACACCAGAATGCGCGGGTGAGGAATGCCGAATTTGTTCACCAGATCGGCATGCAGGATGCGCGTGACGCGTTCCAGCCGGTCCGAGGTGATTGCGTCGGCCACGTCGCGCAACGGCAGGTGGGTGGTGACCAGTGCGACACGCAAGTCGCCAGTGGCCAACATCATCACTACCTGTTCGGTGTGGGTCAGTTCTGCGAGGAATTCGGTGTGTCCGGAAAAGGCGAAACCACCTTCGTTGATCACGCCCTTGTGCACCGGGGCGGTGACCATGCCGCTGAACAGGCCGTCGAGGCAGCCTTGCCCGGCGCGTGTCAGGGTTTGCAGCACGAACCCGGCGTTTGCCGTGTTCAGTTCACCTGTGACCACCGGCGCTGCCAGTGGCGTGTCCCAGACATACAGGCTGCCTGCAGGTGCTGGCAAATCGGGGAGGGCGTCTGACGTAACGTCGAGCAGGTTGACGGCCACGCCCAGTTGCGCGGCCCGCTCATTGAGCAGGTCGCGGCTGGTAATGGCGATCAGGGGGTGTGGCTGAGGCTGCGTGGCGAGCAGCAGGCAAAGGTCAGGGCCTATGCCGGCCGGCTCGCCGGGTGTCAGAGCGAAGCGCTTGGGTTTCACCGAGCAGCCTGGGCTGCGCCAGGAAGCTTGATTTCAACGTAGGCTTCGTCACGGATCTGACGCAACCAGGTTTGCAGCTCTTCGTCGTACTTGCGGTTACGCAGCACGTTCAACGCTTGCTGATCACGAGCCTGGCTGGTGGCATCCGTGGCGCGACGGCCCAGGACTTCCAGAACGTGCCAGCCGTAAGCGGTCTTGAACGGTTTGGAGACCACACCCTGAGGCGTCTCGGTCATCACTTCGCGGAACTCCGGAACCAGCGAATTGGGATCGACCCAGTTCAGGTCGCCGCCGTTGAGTGCCGAGCCGGGATCTTCGGAGAAGCTTTTCGCCAGTTCGCCGAAGTCTTCGCCGTTTTCGATGCGGTCATAGATCTTGGCAGCCAGACGCTTGGTTTCTTCTTCGCTGCGGATTTCGCTTGGTTTGATCAGGATGTGGCGCACATGCACTTCATCGCGCATCTGTGCCTGGCCTTGTCCACCGCGCTTTTCCAGCAGTTTGAGGATGATGAAACCACCGGGTGTGCGCGCCGGAGGCGTCACGTCACCAATCGGCATCGAGCTGAGCATGTCGCCGAATGGGGGTGGCAATTGGGCCGCCTTGCGCCAGCCCATGTCGCCGCCTTCCAGCGCGCTTTCGCTCGACGATTTGGCAATCGCCATCTGAGCGAAGTCGGCACCTTTCTTCAACTGGTCGTAAACGTCCTTGGCCCTGCGCGCAGCAGCCTGAATGGCATCGGATGATGCACTGTCAGGCGTGGCGATCAGGATGTTGGCCAGGTGAAACTCTTCGGACAACTGAGCTTTGCCCAAGTCGGAAGCCAGGAAGTTCTTCACTTCCTGCTCGGAGACCTGGATACGCTCGGCGACACGACGCTGACGCACACGGCTGATGATCATCTCGCGACGAACCTGCTCGCGTGCATCGTTGTAAGACAGACCGTCATGGGCCAATGCTGCACGGAACTGGTCAACGCTCATGTTGTTGCGCTGAGCGATGGTGCCGATGGCCTGGTTCAGTTCTTCGTCAGTGACACGAATGCCGGAACGCTCGCCGATCTGCAGCTGCAGGTTTTCCAGGATCAGACGATCCAGAACCTGCTGCTGCAGTGCTTCGGCAGGCGGTACGCCCGACCCGCGTTTGGCAATGGTTTGCTGAACTTCACGAACACGCTGGTCCATCTGGCTTTTCATGATCACGTCGTTGTCGACGATGGCCACGACACTGTCCAGAGGTTGAACCGCTGCATGCACAGCACCGCTCAGGAGTAACGCGCCCAGCATCAGCGGGCGCAGACAATCAGAAAGCTTGGTCTTCACGTTCACGATAACCTTGGATGCCTTTGTCGAGGAAGCTCTCTACCTTGGCGCCGGTCACGCCGCCGAGTCCCTTCAACACGATTTGTAGGAATATGCCGCGGTCGCCTTTTTCGTTCTGAGGCTCGGCCTGGCTGGATTCGTCGTAGTCAATCCAATAGCGGTTGATCAGGCGCATTTTCCAGCAGCAGTTATCGTATTCGAAGCCGCCGAACGCCTCGAGTGTACGATTACGGTTGTAGTCAAACTGCCAGCGGCTGATAACACTCCATTGCGGCACAATCGGCCAAATGACCGAGAAGTCGTGCTGCTGGATCTTGTAGTAATCCTTCACGTAGTTCGGATCACCCGGACGACCGTAGTCGCCACCGCCCACGATCCAGCGGCCAGTGCTTTCGTCGTAACGAATCTGGTCATTGCGATAGCGGTAGCCGAGGTTGACGACCTTGTTCGGGGTGTCTTCAGGCTGGTAGTGGAAAAACGCACTGCCCGAACGGGTGCTCTTGCTGTCCGGATCCCAGTTGAAGTCGGAGTTGAAGCGCCAGTCGCGGTTGAAGCGGTATTCATATTCCAGAGCGTAAGGAGATACTTTGGCCTGCGCGTCGTCGCGGTCTTCAAAGACCACTCCCGGCAGTTGAACCTTGCGATCTGCGAAATACACCGCTTGGCCGATGCTGAAGCGCTGACGTTCGAAGCCGTTTTCTTCGATCCAGCGATTGGTCACGCCCAGAGACAACTTGTTCTCGTCACCGATGCGGTCGGAGCCGGAGAACCGGTTGTCACGAAACAGCGATGCATAGTTGAACGTGCTTTCGCCAGAGTCGAATACTGGAATGTCGGTCTGATCCTTCTCCGGTACATAGAGGTAGAACAGTCGAGGCTCAAGGGTCTGGCGATAATTCTTGCCGAACCATTGGGTATCACGATCAAAGTACAGGCCGCTGTCGACGCTGAAGATTGGTACGCTGCGGCTTTGGCTGCTGCTGTACTCCTCGTCCGTCAACAGCGAGTTTTTGCCCTGGCTGTCCAGATCCAGCGCGTACTGCGTATAGACATACTTGAGCTTCGGCGTCAGGAAGCCGTAGTTCCAGTTCATCGGCAGGCTGACTGCCGGAGCCAGATTCAGTCGGTCGCCGTTGGCTCGCGCGATACCGGAAATGTTTGAGTCCAGGCGTCGCTCGGCAATACCGTCTTCATTGATGAAGGTGCCGTCACGCAGATCCCGGTCGAAACGAACGGCTTCTGTCTGATACTCGAACTTGAGGCCGCCAGGGCTGTATGGCAGTACACCGTTCAGGGAAATCTGAGGCAGACGGTTGTAAGGCGTAATTTTGGAAACGGTTGCCAGCTTGTAAGCCTGAGCATTGAGCGTTGCAGTGTAGCTTGGGCCACGATAGATCAAGGAGCCTTGCTGGTTGAGGAAGTCGGTTCTTTCCACACCAATCTGATCGGTTTCCAGATCCTGGAAATAATAAGGGTCGCTGATATCGGTGTAGTCGACCTTTGTCATCAAGCGCGAATCCAGCCCGCCCTTGTGCTGCCAGTTGATCATCCAGCGCGTTTTGTCGTAATCCGACTGCAGCTTGCGATCATCATTTTCGTCGTTCAGGTACGCGCCGCCGAACTGGCCTTCGCTGCTCTTGGTCAGGTAGCGGAACTCGCCTTCCATCAAGAGACCGCGCTTGGCCATGTAACGCGGGTACAACGTGGCGTCGTAGTTAGGTGCCAGGTTGAAGTAGTACGGCGTGACCAGCATGAAGCCGGTGTCGGTACTGGTAGAGAAGCTCGGCGGCAGGAAGCCTGACTGGCGACGGTCGTCGATCGGGAAGTAGATATACGGCGTGTAGAGTACCGGTATGTCCTTGACCCGCAGCGTCACGTTGGTCGCGGTGCCGAAACCGGTGGCCGGGTTCAGCGTGATG
Organism: Pseudomonas sp. CDFA 610; assembly: GCF_021147865.1. Lineage (NCBI taxonomy): Bacteria > Pseudomonadati > Pseudomonadota > Gammaproteobacteria > Pseudomonadales > Pseudomonadaceae > Pseudomonas > Pseudomonas sp. CDFA 610. The sequence continues at coordinate 49,580 of NZ_JAGTPM010000016.1, read as the reverse complement.
TTGTTGCCTTTGAGCGTCCAGGCGTTGCTGTTCGGCTCGCACGTGGTGTACGTGCCGTCCTTGAGACGAATGATCGCGTTCTCGGCACGCTTGGCGTACAGAGCATTACCGCGAATGTTCGACTTGTGCAGGACGTATTCGGCGTTGTCGACACGGGCTTCACCGGTATCGAGTTGCAGTTCGGCCTTGTCGCCGACGATCAGCGCGCCATTGTCACGCAGACGCACGTCACCGTTCAGCTCGCCACGGTTCTCGGCCTGATGCAGGGCGGCTTCCTGAGCCTGTACCTGCATGCTGCCCTGACGCAGGACGACGTCACCAGCAAGGGTCGCAACCTGTGCTTCCTGCTCGTAACGCGAGGCCTTGGCACCGACAAACATCGGCGCTTCGCTCATCGGCGTCTTGTCGTCCATGCCCGGGCGAATCGGTTCTACGTAAGCGCCCGAGCAATACGGACCGGTTTCGGCCAGTTGTGCTGCGGTGAGTTTTTCACGAGGAACCCAATCGAGGTGACTGTAGTCAGCACTACGCGACCTCAGGCCTTTGCCCTTGGCTTCGGTCACCAGTTGCGTGGTCGCAACCGGTTCGCCGGCGGAAGTACTTTCCGAGGTCACAGTACCGTTGGAACTGACCGACGTCGTGCTGTGCACGGGGCGCGGAGGCAGGTCAACGGCAGCGGTGCCGGATTTAGGCGCACAATTCCAGGCACCCGAAGCAGAGACTGAGCAGTCATACTGTTCCGCGGCAACCACGAATTGAGTGGCCAGAGGTTGCATCGCCAGCAGACTGCCGGTTACGAGCAACGGAAATTTTTTACGAAACGCGGGGGATTTCAATGCCATCTTATTAGTCCGGGCTTCCTGCGCGCCATCTGCCCGCGGGGGGGCCGCACGCCTCTCGATGGGCTGAAAAAGATTCCGGATAATAAAGCATGACCCGCTTGACGGCTAGCGCCGTCGGAGACCCTTGTAATGCCAGATCAAGATATACGCCTGCAATCCCTCAAAGTTTGGCTCGATGAGCAGTTGCCAGCGCTGTTCGCTGCGCAGAATTGGGGCGCCGTACCCCCGGCCACGTTGACTGCGGCCAGTAGCGATGCCAGTTTCCGTCGTTATTTTCGTTGGGAGGGCGAAGGGCGAACTTTTATTGTGATGGACGCGCCGCCACCTCAGGAAAACTGCAAACCGTTTGTGGATATCGCGCATTTACTGGAAAAGTCCGACATAAATGTTCCGAAAATTTATGCGGAAGATCTCGCGCAGGGCTTTTTGCTGCTCAATGACCTGGGTCGCCAGACGTATCTGGACGTCATCGATGCCGATAACGCAGATGCGTTATTTGCCGATGCCATCGAGTCGTTGCTGGCTTATCAGCAGTTGCCGATGGACGCGCCGTTGCCCAGCTATGACGTGGCCTTGTTGCGTCGCGAACTGGAGCTGTTTCCCGAGTGGTACGTGAAGCGCCATCTGGGTATCGACATGGACGAGGCTCAACTGGCTGACTGGCAGCAGGCCAGTGACCTGTTGATCGAAAGTGCGCTGATTCAGCCCAAGGTTCTGGTGCACCGCGATTACATGCCCCGTAATCTGATGATCAGTGAGCCCAATCCGGGTGTGCTGGATTTTCAGGATGCCGTGTACGGTCCGGTCACTTACGACATCACTTGCCTGTTCAAGGATGCGTTCCTGAGCTGGCCGCAGGAGCGTGTCAGTGATTGGTTGCACACCTATTGGAACAAGGCACGGGCGTTGGGCATTCCGGTCCATGAAGACTTCGCCGCGTTCGAGCGTGCCAGCGATCTGATGGGTGTACAGCGTCACCTGAAAGTCATCGGGATTTTCGCGCGCATCTGCCACCGCGATGGCAAGCCTCGTTATCTGGGCGACGTTCCACGCTTTTTCGCCTATATAGAAGCCGTTCTTTCGCGACGTCCGGAGCTGGCGCAACTGGGCCAGTTGCTCACCAGTCTTCAGCAACCTGCCGAAACATCCGTCTGACTCATTCTGAAAAAGGTACCGATTGTGTTGAAGAGGACTGCATGAAAGCGATGATTCTCGCTGCCGGGAAAGGCGAGCGCTTGCGCCCGCTGACCCTGCATACGCCAAAACCTCTGGTGCGTGCAGGCGGTGTGCCCTTGATTGAATATCACCTCAATGCCCTGCGCGAGGCCGGGTTTCATGATCTGGTGATCAACCATGCGTGGCTGGGACAGCAGATCGAAGACTGGCTCGGCGACGGCCAGCGCTTCGGCCTGAACATCCGTTACTCCCCAGAAGGCGAGCCGCTTGAGACAGGTGGCGGTATTTTTCGCGCCCTGCCTTTGCTGGGTGAAGAGCCGTTTGTGGTGGTCAATGGCGACATCTGGACCGATTACGATTTCGTTTCGCTTCGTCGGCCGCTGGCGGGGCTTGCGCATCTGGTGCTGATCGATAATCCGGCGCATCACCCGACGGGGGATTTCTCTCTGGTCGACGGTCAGGTTCGCGATGACGACTCGACCGGGCAGCGCCTCACCTACAGCGGCATCGCGATTCTGCATCCTCAACTGTTCGCCGGGTGCGAGGCAGGCGCGTTCAAGTTGGCGCCGTTGCTGCGTGACGCCATGCGTGAAGGGCAGGTGAGCGGCGAGCATTTCAGCGGGCGCTGGGTGGATGTCGGTACTCATGAACGGCTGGCTGAAGTGGAGCAGTTGCTGGCGGGACGTACTGAATGATCTGGCCGGGCACGCTGGCCGGTGCCGGCATCGGTTACGCGATTGCCGACATACCCGGTGCGATGCTGGGTGCCTTGCTGGGGCAGGCGCTGGACCGTCGACTGAAGTTGTACAGCTGGGCGCATCTGCGTGAGCGTCTGGGTGGTCGCCCGGCCGTTCATGACGATGAACTGCTGTTTGTGTTACTGGGACGCCTGGCCAAATGTGACGGGCGTGTGGTTGCCAGTCATATCCATCAGGCGCGGGTCGAGATGCAACGCCTGAGCATGGACAAGGCGGGTCAGCTTCTTGCAATCAATGCCTTCAAGCGTGGCAAGGACGGCTCCGACGGGCTGCGCAGTTATCTGCGGGGTTTGCGCGATCAACCGGACAAGGCCGAAGGATTGTTACGTGCCTGTTGGCGAATGGCGTGGGCCGACGGCAAGGCGTCACGTGCTGAGCGTGAGCTGATTGGTGTGTGGGGAATGTGGCTGGGCTGGACCGAACCGCAGATCGAAGCACTGGCAACTGAACATGATCCGATGAAGCGGCCGCCGATTGGCAGTACTGACGCTTACAAGGGGGCAATGCTGTTACTGGGCGTGCAGGCCGACACGGATCCTGCGACCATCAAGCGTGCCTATCGGCGGCTGCTCAGCCGTCATCACCCGGACAAGATTGCAGGCTCGGGCGCCAGCTCGTTGCAGGTTCGTGTGGCCACCGAGAAAACCAGCGAACTGCACAACGCCTATCGAGTCATCAAGGCGCGTCGCGGGTTTCAGTGATGGGCGGTGTGCTGAATAGCACTGTTCGTGGGAGGCGGCCTGCCGGCGAAGGCGTCGTGTCAGTCACTGACACAACGCCTGAAAAAACGCATCGCCCGCAAGCCGCGCCCACGGTCTGGTGATTGCTACAGGGCAACGCGTCTCAAGACAGTAAGCAGCATCACGGGCCTTATTTGGCTTCTACCCAGCCGCGAACCCGGCGGAACAGCTGTTCCTGCTCGGTCTCTGCATTGCCTGCAATGTTGATCAGCCCGATTTGCGTAAACCCCGGTCCCTTCTCGCGTTTACTGGCTTGCAGGCGGGCGGTTGCGGCCTGTTGAGGCGGGTTCTTGTAGATGAAATCGGCTGTGTTGACCTTCAGTGTGGGCACCATGTCCAGCAGTGACGGTGGGGTGTCGAGTGGTTCGCGTGCGGCCACCATCACCAGTTTCTGCACCAGAGGCGATGGGCGTTCGCTCATGTAGCGCATCGCCCAATAAGCGCCGCTACTGTGGCCGAGCAATACGATGCTGTGCGCCTTGTTCTGCTGCGCGAAGGCAATTGCACTATCAATACGGGCAAACACGCGTTCGGCCTGAGCCTTGTTGCGTTCTTCATCAGCCGCTGCCTTGGCCGTGTCGGCACTGGCCTGGGCCTCTGCCTCGGCGGCCGCATCTTTAGCGGGCGCGTCCTTTGGCGCTTCCTTGGGTTTTTCAGCACTGGCGTCGCCGGTCGCTGCGTCAGTCTCGCGGGGCATGAGCGCATTATCCTGTGCGTCCGGCAAGGTAACGCTCAGACTGGACCAGCCAACGTTGGGGAACTTGCGTCGCAGCGGGCCGACCACGTCGGGCCAGTCCGGCGATTCGCCTGCGCCAGGCAGAATAATGACGGCACCTTTGGGCTCATCGGTGTTGGCCGGTTTCCAGAGCGCCAGAAAGCTTTCGTCGCCCGCCTGTAACTGCTGCTGATCCTCTTTGGGCAACTGACGCTCAAGCGCGATGGCATCTTCCTGCGCTCGACTGGGCAGTGGTGCACGTTCTACGGGCGCATCTTTGGCAGCGTCCTTTGGCGCGTCGGCTGCCAGGACGGGCAGGGCACAAGGGACGATCAATGACAAAAACAATGCAGGAAACATTGCGCGAATGGTGTGGGACATCGGATATTCCAAGCCAGAAACTATACCGGCAGCCTAATGGGTTGATCGGCTTTTGTCAGGCGTGAGCCTGGGCGCATGACCTCTACATGAGAACGACACGTTGCTAACTCGTCTTCGGCGCATCGGTTTTATCGGCTGCCTGTCTGTGCTCTTGATGGCGCAGACGGCAAATGCACAGCTCGATGCGCCTGACATTGCTGCGCGTGCTCAATTGAACACGGTGCAGCGCGAGTGGCTGAGACAGCATGTCCCGCTGCGCGTCGGCCTTGTACTGCGTGCGCCCTACGCGCAGTTCGATCAGCGCCTGCAGCAGTTGTCGGGTGCCAACGTCGAGTTCATGAACGCCCTGGCGGCCACGCTGCCTGTGGAGCTGCTGTGGCGAAACTTCCCTGATCAGGCTGCGCTCGAGAAAGCGCTGGCCGATGGTGAGGTGGACGTTGCACCCGGTCTGACCCAGACGCCTGCTGGATTGAAGCTCTGGCTGTTTTCCGATCCCTATTTGCGTGTGTCCCAGTTGCTGATCGGCGAACGGGACGGCAGCACTGCTGTGGATCTGGACAAGCTCGACAGCCTTTCGCGGGTTGCGGTGCGTATGCCCAGTGTCACGGCCGATTACCTGCGCACCAACTACCCGCACCTGAATCTGCAAGGCGTACCGCTGGAGCGTCAGGCGCTGCAGTTGTTGCTAAGCCAGCAGGCGCGCTACGCCGTGGCTGACGAAGCCCAGCTCAGTCGTCTGCTGCGCGAACCCGAGTTTGCGGGTCTTGCGGTCGTGGGCGACATCGGCTTGCCGCTGTTGCTGAGGGTGGCATCACGCCGGGATGCCCCTGAACTGGCGGATATCATTGGTGAAGCATTGCGTGCCATACCGGCCAGAGAACTGGATCAGTTGCACACTCGCTGGATGCCGCTGACGCCTTCGCAGTTCAGTGAATCACCGGGCCTCTGGCAGAACCTCTGCATCCTGCTGCTGGTGATGCTGCTGGCCTGTTTCGCCATCGTGGTCTGGCAGCGGCGCCAGCAGCAGGCACTTGAGCAGGAATTGCTCACGGCCCGCGATGACATCGCCCGCCGGGTGCAAGGGGAGGAATCGCTGCGGCTGGCGCAGTTTTCCATCGACCAGAGCACCGTCGGCATTCTCTGGGTCAATTGGGACAGCCGCGTGCGTTACGCCAACCGGGCGGCGGAGAACATGCTCGGCTATGCGTCCGGAAAGGTGGTTGAACGCCCCTTGATCGATTTCGACCCCAGTCTGCACATGGATCGCTGGCTCAACCTGTGGAAAAACGCTCGCTCGACGGAAGAAAGCCCGCAGCTGTTCGAGACCAATTGTGTCTGCGCCGACGGCAGCGTATTGCCGGTCGATGTGTCGCTGAGCTTTCTGCGCTTTCGTGAGGCGGAATATCTGGTGGTTTTCCTCAGCGATGTCAGCGAGCGACGTCGTGCCCATGATCAGTTGCGTGAACTGTCGGCTCACCTGGAAAGCGTGCGTGAAGAAGAGAAAGCCAGAATTGCCCGCGAGGTTCACGACGAGCTGGGGCAAATGCTCACCGTGCTCAAACTGGAAACCTCAATGTGCGAACTGGCTTACGCTGATCTGGACCCAGGTCTGAGCGAAAGGCTGGGCAGCATGAAGAAGCTGATCGCGCAGTTGTTCCAACTGGTGCGCGATGTGGCGACCGCGCTGAGGCCGCCGATTCTCGATGCGGGCATTGCGTCGGCGATCGAGTGGCAGGCCCGGCGCTTCGAGGCGCGCACGCAGATCCCTTGCCTGGTTCAGGTCCCGGACAATCTGCCAGCGCTCAGCGATGCCAAGGCGACGGGGATGTTCAGGATTCTTCAGGAAGCGCTGACCAATGTAATGCGTCATGCACAGGCGCACACGGTCGAGATCAGCCTGACACTTCAGCGCGACATGCTGTGCATGACCGTCGCCGACGATGGGAAAGGCTTCGTCATCGAGCCTGGCAGGTCGGCGTCGTTCGGCGTGGTCGGGATGCGCGAGCGCGTATTGATGCTGGGCGGCCGATTGGAGCTGGACAGCGAGCTGGGTGAGGGCACAACCTTGCGCGCCTACATTCCGTTGGACCCCGCTGGACAGGAGCGAGCAAAGTGATCCGTGTACTGGTAGCCGAAGACCACACCATCGTGCGTGAGGGCATCAAGCAGTTGATCGGTCTGGCCAAGGACCTGCAGGTGGTGGGCGAGGCGAGCAATGGCGAGCAACTGCTGGAGACGCTACGCCACGTGGCGTGCGAAGTGGTGCTGCTGGATATCTCCATGCCGGGCGTCAACGGACTGGAAGCGATCCCGAGAATTCGTGCCCTGAACAATCCGCCGGCCATTCTGGTGCTGTCGATGCACGACGAGGCGCAGATGGCAGCCCGTGCCCTGAAAGTCGGTGCCGCAGGTTACGCCACCAAGGACAGCGATCCGGCGCTGCTGCTGACGGCGATTCGTCGCGTGGCGGCAGGCGGGCGTTACATCGACCCCGAGTTGGCCGACCGGATGGTGTTCGAAGTGGGCCTCACCGATAACCGCCCGTTGCACTCGCTGCTGTCCGAGCGCGAATTTTCGGTATTCGAACGACTGGCCCAGGGCGCGAACGTCAACGACATCGCTCAGCAACTGGCACTGAGCAGCAAGACCATCAGTACCCACAAGGCGCGCCTGATGCAAAAAATGAAGCTCAACTCGCTGGCTGATCTTGTGAAATACGCGATGGAACACAAGCTGCTCTGAGTCTGAAAACGACATGCATCAGCGTTCTGGACACCGACCCTTGGGAGCGGACTTGTCCGCGAAAAATGGGTCAAGTGACGCAGATGTGCAGGGTTGGCTATCCTTTGCGGACAAGCGCAGCGTCGGCCGGTCCGCTTCCACTGGGTTCTGCGCAGTTTCAAAGACATATCCATCCCCGCCATCCCTGTAGGGCAATCCCTACCCCAAGCCTTCCAGCCCGCCTAGGCTAATCTCTCCTTACCCCCGATTTCCGGGGCCTCGAGGCTGTTCTAGTCTTGATGCCACGCAGACAAAACAAAGGTGTGGGTAATGAGCGACGTCGATACAAGCGCTGGAGCAGGTGATGTTCTGGTCAGCTTTCGTGGTGTGCAGAAGAGCTACGACGGCGAAGCACTGATCGTCAAAGACCTCAACCTGGATATTCGCAAAGGCGAGTTTCTCACCCTGCTCGGACCTTCCGGTTCCGGCAAGACCACCAGCCTGATGATGCTGGCCGGTTTCGAAACCCCCACCGCCGGTGAGATTCTTCTCGGCGGTCGTGCCATCAACAACGTGCCGCCGCACAAGCGCGACATCGGCATGGTGTTCCAGAACTACGCGCTGTTTCCGCACATGACGGTTGTCGAGAACCTGGCGTTCCCGCTGTCGGTGCGGGGCATGAGCAAGACCGACGTTGGCGAGAAAGTAAAGCGCGCGCTGGAAATGGTCCAGTTGCACAGCTTCGCTCACCGCTACCCGGCCCAGTTGTCCGGTGGTCAGCAACAGCGCGTGGCCCTGGCGCGTGCGCTGGTCTTCGAACCTCAGTTGGTGTTGATGGACGAGCCCTTGGGGGCGCTCGACAAGCAGTTGCGCGAACACATGCAGATGGAGATCAAGCACCTGCACCAACGCCTCGGCGTGACCGTGGTTTACGTGACCCACGATCAGGGCGAAGCGCTGACCATGTCTGACCGTGTAGCGGTGTTCCACCAGGGCGAAATCCAGCAGATCGCCCCGCCGCGCAGCCTGTATGAAGAGCCGAAAAACACGTTTGTGGCCAACTTCATCGGCGAGAACAACCGCCTCAACGGCCGTCTGGTCAGTCAGGACGGCGACCGTTGTGTCGTCGAGCTGGAGCGCGGCGAGAAAGTCCATGCGCTGGCAATCAATGTGGGTCAGCCGGGCGGTCCGGTCACGCTGTCCATTCGTCCCGAACGCATTCACCTCAATGGCCGCAGCGAAAGCTGCACCAATCGTTTCTCGGGTCGCGTGGCCGAGTTCATCTACCTTGGCGACCATGTGCGTGTGCGTCTGGAGGTGGCAGGCAAGACCGACTTCTTCGTCAAGCAGCCCATTGCCGAGCTGGACCCGGCGCTGAGCGTTGGCGACGTGGTGCCCATCGGATGGCAAGTCGAGCACGTTCGCGCGCTCGACCCCTTGCAGCAAGTGCATTGATCTATCGATAAAAGCAATAACAGAGGCGAATCAATCGCCCATTCCAATCGCTTACCAACACTGCTCGTGGAGAAACGAATTAATGCTGAAATCATTGAAGTTCACCGCCATCACCCTGGGCATGATGTGCGCAGCGCAGACCATGGCAGCCACAGACCTGACGGTCATTTCCTTCGGCGGTGCCAACAAGGCCGCCCAGGAAAAAGCTTTTTACGCGCCATGGGAAAAGGCGGGTAATGGCAAGATCATTGCCGGTGAGTACAACGGTGAAATGGCCAAGATCAAAACCATGGTCGACACCAAGAGCGTGTCCTGGGACCTGGTAGAAGTCGAATCGCCGGAGCTGGCGCGCGGTTGCAGCGAAGACATGTTCGAAATACTTGAACCCTCGGATCTGGGTAACGCCGCAAACTATGTACCGGGCGCCATCACGACCTGCGGTGCCGGGTTCTTCGTCTGGTCCACGGTGCTTGCCTACAACGCTGATAAGGTTGCCAGCGCACCGAGCGGCTGGGCGGATTTCTGGGACACCAAGAAGTTTCCGGGCAAGCGTGGCCTGCGCAAGGGTGCCAAGTACACTTTGGAGTTTGCTCTGATGGCCGACGGTGTTGCGCCGAAAGACGTCTACACAGTGCTCGCCAGCAAGGACGGTCAGAACCGCGCCTTCAAGAAGCTCGACGAGCTCAAGCCGAACATTCAATGGTGGGAAGCTGGCGCACAGCCGCCACAGTACCTTGCCTCCGGTGACGTGGTGATGAGCTCGGCCTATAACGGTCGTATCGCCGCCGTGCAGAAAGAAAGCAACCTGAAAGTGGTATGGACCGGTGGCGTCTACGACTTCGACGCATGGGCCATTCCGAAGGGATCGAAAAATGCTGAAGCGGCGAAAAAATTCATCGCTTACAGCCTGAGCCCGGAACAGCAGAAGGTCTACTCGCAGAACATTGCCTACGGCCCGGCCAATACTCAGGCGGTTCCGTTGCTGGACAAGGAAACCCTGCAGAACATGCCGACGACCCCTGAGAACATCAAGGATCAGGTGCAGATGAACGTCGACTTCTGGACAGATAACGGTGAATCCCTGGAGCAGCGTTTCACCGCCTGGGCCGCCAAGTAATCGCGTTACGTTGTGTTAGATCCGGGTGTTCCCTATCCAGGGAACACCCTCTTCGTTGAAAGATTCCGGAGTTCGCTATGGCCACCGCCGTGCCCCTGACTGAAGGCGCCAGCCCCAACTTGAAGCAACGTCTCGCGCGTGCAGAACGAGTCAATCGCTGGAAGGCCCAGGCACTGATCGCTCCGCTAGTGATCTTTCTGCTGCTGGTGTTTCTGGTGCCCATCGGTGCGCTGCTCTACAAGAGCGTGGGTAACCCGGAAGTCGTTACTGCCTTGCCGAGCACCGTGATCGAAGTCCAGAAATGGGATGGAAAAGGGCTGCCGCCCGAGTCGGTCTACAAGTCAATGAGCCTGGACCTGGCTGAAACCCGCAAGAATTCGACCTTGGGCGATCTGTCCCGGCGTCTGAACACCGAGCTGGCCGGCTATCGCAGCCTGCTGAGCAAGACCGCTCGTGCGTTGCCGTTCAAGACTGAGCCTGCCTCTTATAAAGAAGCACTTGAAGCGCTGGATGAGCGCTGGGGCGATCCTGCGTACTGGCAGGCCGTGCGCCGCAACACCAGCAGTATCACGCCTTATTACGTACTGGCCGCGCTGGATCATCGCATCGACGACCTCGGTGAAGTGGCCCCCGCGACCCCGGATCAAGCGATCTATCTGGACATTTTTGCCCGCACCTTCTGGATGGGGCTGGTCATTACCGTCATCTGCCTGGTGCTGGCGTATCCGCTGGCCTATCTGCTTGCCAGCCTGCCGTCACGCCAAAGCAACCTGCTGATGATTCTGGTGCTGCTGCCGTTCTGGACTTCAATTCTGGTGCGTGTGGCCGCGTGGATCGTGCTGTTGCAATCGAGTGGCCTGATCAACAGCGCGCTGCTGGCGATGGGCATCATCGACAAGCCGCTGGAGCTGGTCTTCAACCGGGTCGGCGTGTACATCTCGATGGTGCACATCATGCTGCCGTTCATGATCCTGCCGATCTACAGCGTGATGAAGAACATCTCGCCGACCTACATGCGCGCCGCGATTTCGCTGGGCTGTCATCCGTTCGCCAGCTTCTGGCGCGTGTACTTCCCGCAGACCTACGCCGGGATCGGCGCCGGGTGCCTGCTGGTGTTCATTCTGTCGATTGGCTACTACATCACCCCGGCCCTGCTGGGCAGCCCGAACGATCAGATGGTCAGCTACTTTGTCGCGTTCTACACCAACACCAGCATCAACTGGGGCATGGCCACGGCGCTGGGCGGTCTGCTGCTGTTGGCGACCATCGTGCTGTATCTGATTTATAGCTGGCTGGTCGGCGCCAGCCGCCTGCGTCTGAGCTGAGGAGCGTCACCATGCTGAATTCCTATACATCGCCGATCGAGCGCATCTGGTATTACGCGCTGCGCATCATCTGCGCGCTGGTGCTGCTGTTCCTCGTGCTGCCGGTGCTGGTCATCATTCCGCTGTCGTTCAACTCCGGCAGCTTTCTGGTCTATCCGCTGCAGGGTTTTTCCTTGCAGTGGTATCAGGACTTCTTCAATTCCGCCGAATGGATGCGTGCGCTGAAGAACAGCATGATTGTCGCCCCGGCCGCGACCCTTCTGGCCATGGTATTCGGCACGCTGGCGGCGATTGGCCTGACTCGGGGCGATTTCCCCGGCAAAGCGCTGGTCATGGCGCTGGTCATCTCACCGATGGTCGTGCCGGTAGTCATCGTCGGGGTTGCCAGCTACCTGTTTTTCGCGCCGCTTGGACTGGGTAACAGCTACACCTCGCTGATTCTGGTGCATGCGGTGCTGGGTGTGCCGTTCGTGATTATCACGGTGTCGGCGACCCTGCAGGGGTTCAACCACAATCTGGTGCGTGCGGCCGCCAGCCTGGGCGCATCGCCACTGACGACCTTCCGCCGGGTGACCTTGCCCTTGATCGCGCCGGGCGTGATTTCCGGTGCGCTGTTCGCCTTCGCGACCTCGTTTGATGAAGTGGTGGTGACGCTGTTTCTGGCGGGTCCCGAGCAAGCGACACTGCCGCGTCAGATGTTCAGCGGCATTCGCGAAAACCTCAGCCCGACCATTGCCGCTGCCGCAACCTTGCTGATCGGTTTTTCTGTTCTGTTGCTGCTGGTGCTGGAGTGGCTGCGTGGCCGTAGCGAGAAGTTGAGGACACAGGCGGCTTGAGGCCGTTGCGCAGCAGACACCAGATTGTGGGAGGACCTGTGTCAGGCATGAAGCGGTTTCTGATATTTAGCCGCTGAATGCCTCACAAAAACATCCAGAGTGCATCTGCGACATATCCAGAAACGTTGGAGTACAATGCGCGCCACCGTGATTCTGCTCAAACAGGTGCGTCATGCAGCCCTTCGTTATTGCCCCATCGATTCTTTCCGCTGACTTCGCCCGCCTGGGTGAGGAAGTCGACAATGTAATGGCCGCAGGTGCGGACTTCGTGCATTTCGATGTCATGGACAACCACTACGTGCCGAACCTGACCATTGGTCCGATGGTGTGCAGCGCGCTGCGTAAGTATGGCGTTACAGCGCCCATCGATGTGCACCTGATGGTCAGCCCGGTCGACCGCATCATCGGCGATTTCGTCGAGGCCGGTGCCACATACATCACGTTCCACCCTGAAGCCACGCAGCACATTGACCGCTCACTGCAATTGATCCGCGAGGGCGGCTGCAAGTCGGGTCTGGTGTTCAATCCGGCGACGCCGTTGAACCTGCTGGAATACGTCATGGACAAGGTCGACATGATCCTGCTCATGAGCGTCAACCCGGGTTTCGGTGGCCAGAAGTTCATTCCCGGCACGCTGAACAAGCTGCGTGAAGCACGGGCGCTGATCGATGCGTCGGGTCGTGATATCCGTCTGGAAATCGACGGCGGCGTCAACGTCAACAACATCCGCGAAATCGCTGCCGCCGGTGCTGACACCTTCGTGGCCGGCTCTGCCATTTTCAACGCTCCGGATTACCGCGAAGTGATCGAAAAAATGCGTGCCGAACTGGCGTCAGCCCGCGCATGAGCGGCTTCGAGCAGCTGTTCGCAGGTCAACTGCCCAGGCTGATCATGTTCGATCTGGACGGAACCCTCGTGGACTCCGTCCCGGACCTGGCCGTTGCCGTGGACAAAATGCTGCTTGAACTCGGGCGCCCGGCGGCGGGTCTCGAGTCGGTGCGTGCCTGGGTCGGCAACGGCGCGCCGGTGCTGGTGCGCCGCGCGCTGGCCAACGACATCGATCACAGCGATGTCGATGATGCCCTGGCCGAGCGCGGTCTCGACATTTTCATGGAAGCCTACGCGGAGAAACACGAGTTCACTATGGTCTATCCAGGCGTTCGTGAAACCCTGAAATGGTTGCAGAAAATGGGCGTGCAGATGGCGCTCATCACCAACAAGCCGGAGCGCTTCGTCGCGCCCTTGCTCGATGAAATGAAGCTGGGCCGGTTCTTTCGCTGGATCGTCGGTGGCGACACCATGCCCCAGAAAAAACCTGATCCTGCGGCGTTGTTTTTCGTCATGAAGATGGCGGGTGTTCCCGCCTCACAGTCCCTGTTTGTAGGCGACTCGCGGACCGACGTACAGGCTGCCAAGGCTGCCGGTGTAGCCTGCGTTGCGTTGAGCTATGGCTACAACCACGGTCGCCCGATTGCCGAGGAGTGTCCGGCGATGGTGATCGATGATCTGCGCAAGCTGATTCCCGGTTGCCTGGATCAGGACGCTGAGATACTGTTGCCCGACATCGAACGTCCCTCCTTTAGAGATTCCATCGTGGTGGTCACTCGCAAACTCTGGATGAAAGTCATGAAGGCCCTGGCCCGCTGGCGTTGGCGCGCCTGACTTGTTCCTGGCCGGCCTGCCGGTACGTTGCCTTACTGACCGATTTATCCTCAAACCACGAGGTTGCTCATGAACCGTGAAGAATTCCTGCGTTTGGCCGCTGACGGCTACAACCGCATCCCGCTTGCCCGCGAAACCCTGGCTGACTTCGACACGCCGTTGTCGATCTACCTGAAGCTTGCCGATCAGCCGAACTCCTATTTGCTGGAGTCTGTGCAGGGCGGCGAGAAGTGGGGTCGTTATTCGATCATCGGTTTGCCATGCCGCACCGTGATGCGCGTCCACGGTCACCGCGTCAGCATTACCCAAGACGGCGTCGAGATCGAAACTCACGAGTCCGAAGACCCGCTGGCGTTCGTCGAAACGTTCAAGGCGCGCTACAACGTGCCGACCATTGCCGGTCTGCCGCGTTTCAACGGCGGGCTGGTCGGGTACTTCGGTTATGACTGCGTGCGGTATGTCGAGAAGCGTCTGGCGAACTGCCCGAACCCGGATCCGCTGGGCGTACCTGACATCCTGCTGATGGTGTCCGATGCCGTTGTGGTGTTCGACAACCTGGCCGGCAAGATGCACGCCATCGTGTTGGTCGATCCGGCGCAGCAGGATGCCTACGAGCACGGCCGCAAGCAGCTTGATGAATTGATGGACAAACTGCGCCAGCCCATTACGCCGCGTCGTGGCCTGGACCTGGATCGACCGCCTGCGCCCGACCCGGTGTTCCGCTCCAGTTTCAGCCAGGGTGATTACGAAGCCGCTGTCGACACGATCAAGCAGTACATTCTGGCGGGCGACGTGATGCAGGTCGTCCCGTCACAACGCATGTCCATCGACTTCAAGGCTGCGCCCATCGATCTGTACCGGGCTTTGCGCTGCTTCAACCCGACGCCTTACATGTACTTTTTCAACTTCGGCGACTTCCATGTCGTCGGCAGTTCGCCGGAAGTGCTGGTGCGGGTCGAGGACAACCTGATAACTGTGCGCCCTATTGCAGGCACACGCCCACGCGGTGCCAACGAGGAAGCCGATCTGGCGTTGGAAAAAGACCTGCTGTCTGATGACAAGGAAATCGCCGAGCACCTGATGCTGATCGACCTGGGTCGTAACGACACCGGTCGTGTTTCGGAAATTGGCACAGTCAAGCTGACCGAGAAGATGGTCATCGAGCGTTACTCCAACGTGATGCACATCGTCTCCAACGTCACCGGCCAGTTGAAGGAAGGTCTGACGGCGATGGATGCATTGCGAGCGATTCTGCCGGCGGGCACCCTGTCCGGCGCACCGAAGATTCGCGCCATGGAAATCATCGACGAGCTGGAACCGGTCAAGCGCGGCGTGTACGGCGGGGCAGTGGGCTACTTTGCCTGGAACGGCAACATGGACACCGCCATCGCGATTCGTACCGCAGTGATCAAGAACGGCGAGTTGCACGTGCAGGCGGGCGGGGGGATTGTGGCGGACTCGGTGCCTGCGCTGGAGTGGGAAGAGACGCTCAACAAACGTCGCGCAATGTTCCGGGCGGTGGCGCTGGCGGAGCAGACCGCGGCGGAGTGAGCGCTCCAGCTCGCTTCGCCTGAGACCTGAGCTGCTGATCGTTCCGCCGCTCTGTGCAGGAACGGTCAGCAACCGGCATCCGATCAGAAATTCAGGCTCAGCGCCACGTTCGCTCCTTGCTGGGTAACGTCATCATTCTTGCGCCAGTTGTAGTTGGCGCGCAGCGTAAGGTCCTGAGTGAGTTTCTGACTGACGCCCAGCGTGGCGCGGTTCAGGTTGCGCTGCGGGGTGTAGCCGTCCAGCGTGAAGTCGATGGACGATACGCTGTTGAGCGACAGGGTTACGTCCTGCTGATCGGTTTCAAACTCCCGCTCACGCGCCACTTCTCCCCAGATCTGTGTCGATGGCGTGACCTGGAACTTGCCCTGCAAGCCCACGCCTGCCCGTTTGGATTTGCGAGTCTGATCGCTGAAGGTCAGAGCGGTCGAACGAGCGCCTTCTTCGGAGTAGCCGTCCACATCGATGTGCGCATAATCGGCGCTGATGAACGGCGACAGGTGCCAGCGGCTGGCCGTGCCCGCGATGTCGAAGCCGACCCGAGCACTTACGGCCCACATTTCGCCATCGGTATCGCCTTTCTCCTGACCCTCGCTCACGCCCAGCGCGAACTTGCGCTCGGCACTTTCGTAATCCAGCTTGCCGCCAGAGGCTGCCAGATCGCCCCACCAGTGATTGGCCTGATACTGCAGAAACGCGGTGGCAATGTAGCTGTTGAGTTTGTAATCCGAATCGCGCGGACCCGCTTCAAGGTTCTGTCGATAAGCGCCCGCAACGACTCCAGTGCGCCAGTTTTCAGCGAAGCGGTAGCTGGTGCCGATCGTCAGGTTGTAGCCCTTTCCGTGAGCATCGGCCGAGGTGTCCTGGGCATCGATGTCCAGTTTCTGACCGCCCGCCGAGAGGATACCTTGCCACTGGCCGACCGCCTGCCAGTTGCCAAAGTCAGTGAGCCACTGGGCATGAAGTTCGTCCTGATGGGCACGCAGGGTGCTGTTGGCCATTTCGGGCAGCAGGGTAATTTCCCAAGGCGCCGACAACAACGAATACGCATAGTCGGCCAGCAGGCGCTGACCGGCTTCGGTCGGGTGGACGCGGTCATTGAAAAACAGCTTGGTGGGGTCGGGCGTTGTGCCTGAGCGTCCGAAGGTGGCGCTTTCGTCGCAGTTGTCGCCGCTGAAACAGGTGCCGACCAGGTCTTCATTGGGGTCGAAGCCGAATCGCGCGGGTTGTGCCAGGGTTTCGCTGATCAGCAGAGGCACGTTGAGTGGGATGATTTGTGCGTTGATCTGCGACAGCCGACTGACCAGTTGTTCGTTGAATCGGGCGCTGAGTCTGGACGTCAAAGACTCCAGCACCGTGCCGCTCAGGGCGGGCGTCTGGCCGATGTCCGGCAGCAGCCAGACCATGATGTGACGTGCGCCCGCCTGCTGCAGCACTTGCGCGCTGTCGGCGAGCCGGTCTGCAGCGTCTTCGGCATCCCCGGAACTCAGTACGCGTCCTTGCAGAAAATCGTTGCCGCCCCCGGTCAGGTAATAGAGAGCGTTCGGATCGGCGCGCAACCCATTGGCCGGCAGATAACCGGGACGGCTGCGCAGGACGGTTTGCGATCCGTTGGTGATGGGCGTCACTGCGTCGGACCGCGTGGTTATCGAGTCCAGTACCTGGTCGGTCCGATAGCCACCCACTGCCCAATTGTTGCCATCCGGCAGACCCAGCGCAGCGTTGACCGGTGAAGTCGACGCGGCCAGATCGCCGGCAGGCACGTTGAGCATCCTGCCGATGAGCGTGGACGAGTTGAGGTTGTAAACCTCGCCGCTGCCGTCCTGATAGGTCGGCCCGACCCGGTTGGTGAAGCGCAGCGTCGACCCGGCAGGTCCGTCCGTGTCGGGGAACTGTCCGGCATCGGCCAGACTGTCACCGAACACCACCATGGTCGAGTAGGGCGCGGCGACGGCCGAGCTACAGGCCAGCGAAAGTAGACAGGCCGCAAAAGGCCATCGCCTTGATATCGTGATCATGAGAAAAGACCCTTTCCTGTTTTTTATTATGTCTAGGAAACGTAGCAAGCCTCTTCATGACCGCCAGCGCTATCGAAAGTTACCGCCCAGTGGTTGGCCTATCACTGGCGTAAATCATGCGGCCCTGTCCGTGACGATACCGTTGAGGTAATTCGCCAGGTCATGCAGATAAACGAAGGGATGCCCTTGGCGCGTGCCGCCAGTACGACTGACCTTGAGGGCGATGCGCCCTGCGTTGATCTTGCGCAACAGATTGCGGTCGTTGGACAGGTGCGAGAAGTAGCGCTCGCGCACGGCACTCAGCGATGGGCACGGCGTGGCGAATTCCTTGCGAAGCTGGTCGAGTATGTCGTTCATTCCGTGACTCCTTGTGGTTGTGTCTGTGCAAATGAAAGGTGCAGCGTCATGCCGCGTCTCCACTTGGCGGGGCAGGAAGCGTATCGATGTCAGGCGTGGCCTTGTTGCTGGGGTTGGTCAGAACCAGGAACTGCCCGGTCTGCCGCTGGATCATCTCGATGAGATGTCTGTCGCAGGCTGCCGGGTGCAGATACACCGGGCAGCGTGCTTTTGGTCGTGTGGTCTGCATGTTCGTACTCCATGACGAGGTGCGAACAGACAATACGATATGTAGTGGAAAGCTGCAATACAGTTTGTATATTTAAATACGTTCTGTATTAGTACAGGTCTGCCGATTCGACGTACCACGACACATTGACCGTGCCATTTTCGAAGTTGCGCGTCACGTTGATACCTTCTGCCTCGCTGATCTGCTCGACGATTTGTTCCCAGTGGACAGGGGATTCGCCGGGTTCCCTGCTTAACAGCACCTGGTGCTCGATCTGCGCTTTGGGGCTGGTGATCAAGTCCTGGATACGCTGGGCGAGCGCCAGGTAGGCGTCATGTTGCGAGGCTTCAGGTGTCAGGGTTTGCATGCGTGAACTCCTTTTTACTGTATGTGCGTACAGTAGTTGAGTAATATTTCCCACGCAAGCGGCAAACCTTTCCTATGTGAAAGTCAGGACCCTGAATGCCGGGCATAAAAAAGCCTCGCTGGGCGAGGCTTGGGGATCATCACGGTGATCAAAGGCGCATGGTCATCTGCCGGATAACACCGATCAGTTTGCATTCTTCGGTGATCGCGATGGTGGGGTAGGCGGGGTTGAGCGGTTTCAGGAAATAGCGCCCCGCGTCTTCGACCAGTTTCTTGAAGGTCGCCTCGTTGCTCTCCGGGAGCTTGGCAATCACCAGCTTTCCAGGGGTCGGCTCAATGCCGGTGTCCACCAGAATCAACATGCCTTCCGGAATGCTCTGGCCTGCGGGTGCTGTCATCGAATCGCCGCGCACGACCAGCCAGAAGGCTCGGCCCTTGGCTTTGTAGTCGCTCAGTTCGAAGGTGTCGGAGTAACCGACCGGATAAGGCTCGACGGCCTCATTCCAGCCTCCGGCTTCGACCCAACTGATCACCGGGTAGCGATAGAAACGCGATGGCTGCTCTGTTGGCGCAACGTTCTGTTGTCCTGGCTCGTTCCACGGGATCGAGGTGGTGAGGATTGGCAGGCCCAGCTCGCCGAGCAATCGATTGATCACCTCGATCTTGGGCTCGCGTTTGCCGTTCAGCCAGTGCCCGACCGCGCCGGGCGTAACCCCCATGCGTTCGGCCATTTCTTCCTGGCTGATCTGCTGGGTATCCATGACCTGTCTTGCGACTTCATACCATTTATTCATGCGTCGAATCATACAGGCTGTAGGGTGTTCTTCAATATACACATTGTAATGCCTTGTTGTGTATAAAAAATACAGATTGTATTGTCTGGCTTTCTCGAGGACGTCAGGTGACGTTCTCTGAACAGTCAGGAGCGACACGATGATCGAAGAAGTAGAAGCGGTGATGGTGCACTGGGGCGAGCAGCGCAATCGTATTGGCCTGAGTGGCGGGTTGAGCAGTCCGATGGCCGGGATCATGGAATGGGGTGCTTATATTCCCCGCAGCACGCCGGGCTCGCGATCGCTGATCGGCAATGGCAGCGGCATGGACTATATAAGCAGCGAAGTCGAAGCCGCTGTTGCCGAGATGGCACGCAGTCCGGTCAGGAGCCGAGGGCCTGAATTAGCGCAGCTCGCCAACCTGCGTTACGTGGAGTCGCTGCCGATGCGCGAGCAGATGCGTTTGCTGGGCATTAATGAAGGCGCCGATCGAACCTACCGCAACTGGGTCGACAAGCTCCATCAAAGCGTTCTGACCGCGCTTTCTGCGCGTAGCGCCTCCCGAAGCCACAAGAAGGAGGTCGCGCGCAGAGCCTGATTCCGTCTCGGATCACGCGGTGTTTCGCACCGCTCATCCGGGTTGATTGCACAGCTGCGGTCGAACTCGGGTTGAAGTCCGGTCAAACTCGACCCACCCCGAAATTGCCCCTTCCCAGCCTTTCCGGAGGGGGGTAAAAAGGTCCCACGATATGCGATTTGCGCCTCGGAACTGCTGCTCAAGGCAGGCCGCGCAACGGCTGAAACGGGTCATTCGTGACCCGCCTCGAAGCCCGCCCTGGCGGACTACCGTCATGGATTTCCCCGGCCGCCACTGTGCGGCCTTTTTTATGCGTGGAGCAAAGATGGACCCAACCGACCTTGGACCAGGCACAGCTACCTGGCTGGGCGGCACTGGCACCATTCTGCTTGGCGGCTTTTTATGGCTGCGCAAGTTTCTTTCCAGAGACGCCGCCGACCGGGCAATGGATAACGCCGACATCGGCACCGTCCGGCGGCTCAATGAACTGCTCGACTCCGAGCGACAGATTCGCAAGGAGGCTGAAGCGCGGGCTGATCAGTTCGCCAGGGAGCGCAACGAACTGGCCGCAGCCGTCGGCCGTATGGAGGGCAAGATCGAAGCCCTGACCAGCCACATCGTGCAGCTCACCGACAAGGTGACCACCCAAAGCGCCGAGATAGCCCGGCTTCGTTCCCAGCTCGGAGGTGCCAACGATGCACAGATGCGTAATTGATTTCATCGCCCGTCGCGCCTGGCGCCAGATCGAGGTCTGGGTGATCGCCGCGTTGATGATCGCGGGCTGCCTGATGCTCGGGTTTCAGGCCGGGCAATGGTCGGCCAATGCCGAACACACCCAGCAACTGACCGAGGTCCGCAAGGCCTATGACGCGGCGCTGGGCAGGCGCGATCTTCGTCTGGACCGGCTGGCCGAGAGCACAACCGAGGCCGTCGGCAAGGTTGAAAGCGCCGCCACGGTCGCCAGTGAGGCGGCGCACACGGCCAGTCGTGCTGCCGACAAGGCCAACAAGGTGCTGGACAAGGCGACCCAGTAGCTCAAGGCGTTCACCCCTGTACACCTTCCAGACTGGCAGCCATTGCTGGCGTGCCGGATCGACATTTCTTACACGCGGATTCACTCATGAAGATAACCCCGATTGTTGCCCATCTGCAGGCGACCTGCCCGACCTTTGCCGGGCGAATCAGCGCCGGGATCGACTGGGCGGCGGTTGCCCTCGGCGATCAGCTCGCGCATCCCTCGGCTTATGTGATTGCCACTGGCGATCTGGCCACGGCCAACGATTTGCAGAACGTCGTTCGCCAGACCGTCACTGACCGGCTCGACGTGGTCGTGGTGCTTGATGGCGGTGACAAGCGCGGACAGGAAGCCAGTGAGCAATTGCATGGGATTCGCGCCGAACTATGGCGTGCGCTGGTGGGCTGGAGCCCGGAGCGCGAGTACGAACCGATGCAATACCAAGGCGGTGCGCTGGTGCAGATCAGCGGTGACCGCGTGACCTATCGCTTCGGCTTTGCCGCCCAGTTTCAGCTGGGTCGCAACCTCGAAAGCCAGCCCGCAGAAACCTGGCATGAGGCGTATCTGGACGGTTTGCCGGGCTTTACCGGTGCCACGTTCGAGATGGACAGCATCGACCCGGCGGACCCCAACCTGAAACACCCAGGCCCGGATGGGCGTATCGAAGTGAAATTCTCAGGAGATGTAAAACCATGACCCAACGCATCACCGTTCTACCGGCCGAAGGTCGCACGGTACCCGACCCGGAAGCAGGCGATCTGTTGCCTGCCGAAGGGCGGACAGTGACGTTCAACGCCTGGTGGCAACGCCGTCGCAACGACGGCGATATCACCATTCAAACCGAGCAATCCCCCACTCAATCCGCCGAAACGGCTTAACCAAGAGGAAGCCAAACAATGGCTATCAGTTTTAACAACATTCCATCCGATGTCCGTGTGCCGCTGTTCTATGCGGAGATGGACAACTCGGCCGCCAACAGCGCGTCGGCCGGCATGCGCCGTCTGATCGTTGCTCAAGTCAACGACGATGTCACCGGCCCGGAAATCGGTTCGCTGGTGCTGGTGCCGAGCGTGGCGCTGGCGAAGAACCTCGGCGGGCAGGGCTCCATGCTCGCCGCCATGTACGAAACCTGGCGCAAGGCCGACCCGACCGGTGAAGTCTGGTGCCTGCCGCTGCTCAACACCGAAGGTGCCAAAGCCGGTGCGACCGTCACCGTAGCGGGTGCTGCGACCGAAACCGGTCTGCTGAACCTGTACGTCGGTGGCGTGCGTGTGCAGGCCACGGTGGTCAACGGCGCAACGGCGGCTCAGGCTGCCAATGCCCTGTCGGTGAAGATCAACGCCACGCCTGATCTGCCAGTCCGTTCGGTTGTAGACGCGGGCGTGCTGACCCTTTCCTGCAAATGGAGCGGCGTGAGCGGCAACGACATCCGTCTGGAATTCAACCGCCTGGGCAAGACCAATGGCGAAGCGATTCCGGCAGGTCTGACCGCTGAAGTCACTGCCATGACCGGCGGCGTCGGCACTCCTGATCAGGTTCAGGCCCTGGCGGCACTGGGCGATGAGCCTTTCGAGTTCCTGTGCCTGCCGTGGACCGACACCACTACGCTGGATGCGTGGAAAGCGGCGATGGATGACAGTACCGGTCGCTGGAGCTGGGCGCGTCAACTGTACGGTCATGTCTACAGCGCCAAGCGTGGCACAGTCGGTACGCTGGTCGCGGCAGGTCAACTGCGCAACGATCAGCACATCACCATTCAGGCCGTCGAGATGGCAGCACCGCAACCGGTCTGGCTGCAAGCGGCTGCACTGGCTGCACGCACCGCGGTGTTCATTTCCGCCGATGCCAGCCGTCCGACCCAGAGCGGCACCATGCCCGGCCTGGATCCGGCACCGGCCAGCCAGCGTTTCACCCTGACCGAGCGTGAGTCGCTGCTGCGTTACGGCATTGCCACGGCGTACTACGAAGGCGGTTATGTGCGCATTCAGCGTTCGATCACCACGTACCAGAAGAACGCCTATGGTCAGGCCGACAACTCGTACCTGGACAGCGAAACCATGCACCAGTCGGCGTTCATCATTCGCCGCCTGCAGGGTGTGATCACCAGCAAGTACGGCCGCCACAAGCTGGCCAGCGATGGCACGCGTTTCGGCGCCGGTCAGCCGATCATCACGCCGAGCACCATTCGCGGCGAGCTGATCGCGCAGTACGCCCGTCTTGAGGAAGAAGGCCATGTGGAGAACGCTGAAGTGTTCGCCCAGCACCTGATCGTCGAGCGCGACAGCAACGATCCGAGTCGCGTGAACGTGATGTTCCCGCCGGATTACATCAACGGCCTGCGCGTGTTCGCGCTGCTCAACCAATTCCGCCTGCAGTACGACGAAGCGGCGTAAGTTTTCCCACCAACATCACTTTCAAACCCGCCTCGTGCGGGTTTTTTCATTCTGGAGATAAAAGAACATGGCTCAGAAAGTTGCGGGTACCTGCTACATCAAAGTGGATGGCACCCAATTGACCATTACCGGTGGCGGTGAGGCCCCGTTGATGAATGTGAAGCGCGATACAGTGGTTCCGGGCTACTACAAGGAAACGGACAAGGCTGCCTGGCTGAAACTCACCGCTGTGCATACGCCGGATCTGCCGCTCAGGTTGCTCACCACCGGTGTGGATATGACCATCACCTGCGAGTTCAACAACGGCAAGACCTACGTCCTGTCCGGGGCCTATCTGGTCGACGAGCCGATCAGCAAGGCCGACGACGGCACCATCGAACTGAAGTTCGATGGCAGCCAGGGGAGCTGGCAATGAGTGAAATCATCGAGCTGGCGAGCCCTATCGAGGCTCATGGCGAAACCGTCTCGCAACTGACGTTTCGCCGTCCCACCGCACAGGAAGCGCGGGCCATCAAGGCCCTGCCTTACCGGATCGACAAGAACGAGGACGTATCCCTCGATCTGGACGTGGCGGCGAAGTACATCGCCGTCTGCGCCGGCATCCCGCCGTCGTCCGTCAACCAGATGGACCTGTGCGACATCAACACGTTGAGCTGGAAGGTCGCGAGTTTTTTCATGGCAGCGGCATCAGCGACCTTGAAGGCCTGATAGCCGTCGTTTACGACCTCGCGTACTTCTGGAAGACCGACCCCGAACTGATGATGTCCAGGGAGCTGGACGTCATCACCGAGTCGATCTTGCAGGCGCAACGCATCAACCAGATCCTGCAGGGGGAGTGATGGCAAACACTATAAAAACGCTGATCACCGGCGTCGATCAACTGTCTCCAACGCTCGCGACGGTCAACAAGAACGTCAAAGGATTTCAGCAAGGGCTTGAGGATTCCGGCTTGGGAGAAGTCCCGCTCAAAGACATGATCAGCGAAAGCGCCCTGGCGCAGCCGCTGATCGATGCGGTCAAGGCTGCGATGGGTTTCGAGACAAGCATGGCCGGTGTGAAACGGTCGGTGACGTTTGAAACCCCGCAGCAATTCCAGGCGATGAGCCGTGACATTCTTGACTTGAGTGAACGGCTTCCGGAAAGCGCTACTGGTCTTGCGGCGATTGTCAGTGAAGGCGCCAAGGCCAGTGTGCCGCGTGCCGAGCTGGCCGGGTTTGCCACCGATGCCGTGAAAATGGGCATCGCGTTCGATCAGACCGCAGCTCAGTCTGGCGAAATGATGGGCAAGTGGCGCTCTTCGTTCGAGATGACGCAGCCGCAGGTTGCTGCACTGTCCGAGAAGATCAACGTGCTGGGTGGCAACAATCTGGAGAAGCAGATTGCGACCATGGTCACCGCGATGGGCCCGCTCGGGCCCGTGGCGGGTCGGGCGTCGGGCGAGATCGCCGCGATGGGCGCCACGCTGGCCGGGGTGGATGTACCGACGGATGTGGCTGCCAAGGGCATCAAGAGTTTCATGCAGTCGATTACCGAAGGCGGCGCAGCCAAGGCTGGGGCTTTCGAGGCCCTGCAACTGGACATCACCCAACTGACCCAAGGCATGCAGCAGGACCCGTCCGGGACCATCGAGAAGGTACTGAAGGCTATCTCGACGGTCGATCCGGGCACACAGTCGGCGGTTATCACGCAACTGTTTGGCGAAGAGTCGCTGGGTGCCATCAAGCCGCTGCTGAAAAATCTGGATGTGCTGCGCTCCAACCTGGCGAAAGTCGGTGAAGGCGTGCAGTCGGCAGGCACCATCGAGCAGGAATTTCAGGCCAACTCGCAGACCACTGCCGTTGCCTTGAAAGAGATGGAGAATCGGGTTGATCGCCTGAGCATCAATATCGGCAGCATGTTTCTGCCTGCGATGAACGAAGCAATGGCCGTGATCGGGCCAATGATTTCTCAGGTCGCAGCACTGGCCGCCGAACACCCTGGCGTCATCAAAGGTGTGGTGGGCGCTGCGATCGCCTTTGGCGTGCTGCAAGTGGCCGTCATCGCGGCGACTAACGCCAGCAGGGTGCTGAGTTCGGTCCTCGGTATGTCTCCGGTGGGCATGGTCGTGCGAGCGCTGGCGCTGGCCGCCGGTCTGCTGATCGCCAACTGGTCGACCGTCGCCCCGTATTTCCAGGCGGTATGGGCCGCCATCCGTGAGCCGGTCATGGCGCTGTGGGAAGCGCTCAAGACCGTCTTCGGCTGGAGGGCAATTGAACTGGTCGTCTCGAACTGGCAACCATTATCGGCGTTTTTTGTTGGGCTATGGGACGGCATCAAGACGCTGGCTGCGTCGGCGTTCGACGTGATGAAAACGTTGTTCAACTGGTCGCCGATCGGCTTGATCATCTCGAACTGGCAGCCGCTGTCCGAGTTTTTCAGCGCGCTTTGGGGCGTTATACAGGCCTTGGCTTCACCGGTGATTGGTTATTTTCAATCGCTGTTCGACTGGTCGCCAATGGACATGATTTCGTCTGTCTGGCAGCCCGTGAGTGGTTTCTTCACGGGTATCTGGGAGGGCATCAAAGCCGAGACCGCGCCTCTCATGGAAACGCTGAAGGAGCTGTTCAATTGGTCGCCGATGGACTCGATCAGTGAAAAGTGGACGCCGATCAAAACCTTCTTCTCGGGTCTGTTCACGGACATCAAGCCGTTTATAGACCCGATCCTGAACTGGTTCGGTATTGGCTCCGATGACAAGTCTCTGCTGCAAAAGGCCACTCAAAAGCTCAACGAGTTCGCTGAAGAGCGGCGTGTGGATAACGCCGGTCCCGGTGGTGGCAAAGGGGCTTTTCTGACGGCGGACGCTGTGCAGGTCAGCCAGTTGAAACAGCAGCAGATCAATCAGGCAATGGGCATCCCGGCAACCGGCCAGTTGCTGAGTGCGCCTAACCTGCCGGCCCCCGGCAGCCTGTTGCTGCAACAGGGCGCAGGCACGGGTTCACGGCTTGAAGGCGAGCTCAATATTCGCTTTGAAAACGCGCCGCCGGGCATGCGCACCGAACAGATGCAGACCAATCAACCAGGTTTGACGATATCGCCAAGCGTGGGTTATCGAACCCTCGGCGCAGGAGCCGCATCATGAGTACATGGCGTGACAGCCTGCTGCCCGCGTCTTTTCGGGGCGTCGGCTTTTTCATCAGCAGTACGGTCGTTCCGATAGGACGCAAAGGACAACTGCATGAGTTTCCGCAGCGTGACGAGCCTTACTTCGAATCGCTGGGCAAGCAATCGCAAGTCCATACGGTAACCGCATTCATTGTCGGACCGGACTGCTTTGAACAAAGGGACAAGCTGCTTCAGGCGCTTGAAACGCCGGGCGCCGGTGAGTTGGTGCATCCGTGGTTGGGGCGGATGCAGGTGCAGGTCGGCGATTGCGACATGACGCACAGCCTGACCGAAGGCGGCATCGTGCATCTGAACCTGAAGTTCTATCCGGATCAGCCGCTGAAGTTTCCGACGTCGACGCTCAACACCGGACGCCAGCTCGTGCAGGCGTCGGAGGGACTGCTGGATTCGGCGCTCAGGCGCTACCGTGCCGTCATGGCGACGGTGGATGCGGTGCGCATCAACATTCAGGCGCTGCGCAGCACATTGTCTGGCGTCTTTGCCACGATTCAGCGGCAGTTCTCCTCGCTCATGACGGTTTATTCGGATGCCACCGCACTGGTGCATTCGCTGGTCAATGCGCCTTACACGTTGAGCACGATGTTCTCCACGTTCTTTGCCAGCTTCCAGGGCGACAGTCGTCGGAGCAGCAGAGAG
This sequence comes from Pseudomonas sp. CDFA 610, assembly GCF_021147865.1. NCBI lineage: Bacteria > Pseudomonadati > Pseudomonadota > Gammaproteobacteria > Pseudomonadales > Pseudomonadaceae > Pseudomonas > Pseudomonas sp. CDFA 610. The sequence goes on along the minus strand of NZ_JAGTPM010000016.1, from coordinate 22,796 downwards.
AGCAGCGCTACCATTGTCGGCGGAGGTATTGCTGTATCTGGCGGTGGAAGTTCTGGCGGTAGCAGCACAGGCGGTGGCTCGGGGAGTTCTGGCAGCGGCAATGCCGGTGGAAGTTCCGGCAATGGTTCCGGCAGCTCGGGTAGCACCAGCTCCAGCGGTTCCAGTGGCGTAGGCAGCGTTGCTCGCGTTGCGTCCAGCGCCTCGGGCTCCCGAAATGCCTCGGGTGTCGAGTCCGTGCCGTATCGCTCGATCATCTCCGACGCGACCCAGCAGGCGCAGGCGGTCTCCAGCATCAACCAGATCAATCAGGGTGGAGGCCTCGATACCGGCGTGACGGCTCAGGCCACGGCGGACCTGGTGCAGGACGCGTTGCTCGTCAAAGTGGCGAGGGTCGTGGCCGGCATGCCGGTGGCGGTCAGCACGAAACCGATTTTGGTCGTTCCATCGCTGGATCAGCAACGGGTTCAACCCTTGCAACGTGCCGATGTGCCGGTAGCCGACGACGTAATCGAACTGCGCGACACGCTCAGCGCGGCAATCTGGGACGCGGCCCTGAAAGCCGATCCGGAGCATTACCTGGCGCTCAATACGCTGCGTCATGCACTGATCAGTCACCTCAACGCGGTGGCGGCTTCCGGTGTGCGCCTGCAGGACATGAAGGTTTCCGAACCCTTGCCTGCGCTGGTGCTGGCTTACCGTCGTTTTGGTGACGCAAGCCGCTCGCACGAAGTGGTTCAGCGCAACCGTATCCCGCATCCAGGTTTCGTGTCGCCCGGCACGCTCAAGATCGCTCAGGAGTAACCCATGATCGACCCCAATGTTGTCACCTTGACGGTGGATGACAAGGATTACGCTGGCTGGAAAACCGTGGAAATCTCCGCAGGAATCGAGCGTCAGGCGCGCAGCTTTGACATCAGTCTGACCTGGCAATGGCCTGGAACGGACATGGTCAGGCCGGTTCGGGCAGGTGCCCGGTGTGCGGTCAGTATCGGTGGCGAATTGATCTTGACGGGTCGGGTGTTCGCCACACCTGTGAGCTATGACGGCAACCAGATCACCTTGAAAATATCCGGGCGCTCCCTGACGGCCGACCTGATCGACTGTTCCGCGATCAACAAGCCTGGCGAGTGGAACGACGTATCGGCGCTGACCATCGTCAGGGAGCTGGCCGCGCCCTACAACGTGAAGGTGCTCAGCGAGATACCGGAAACCTCGAGGAAATCGAAACACACCATCGAGCCCGGTGAGACCGTGTTCAAGTCCATCGACCGCCTGCTGACCGTGTTCCGGATATTTTCCACCGATGACGAGTACGGCAATGTCGTGCTCGCCAGACCCGGCAGCATGGGCAATGCAGTGGACGCGCTGGAGTTGGGCAGAAACGTACTGTCAGCCGTTGCGCCACTGGATTTTTCCGGACTCTTTTCCGAGTACCAGGTCATCGGTCAACAGGCGGGCAATGACAAGACATTCGGTAAGGCGGCGTCCGAAGTATCGGCCTCGGTCACTGACAGCAGCGTTACGCCTGCGCGTGTGCTGGTCATCCATGAGGAATCGCCGATCACACCGGCACTGGCGTTGAGCCGTGCCAAATGGGAGCGCGGTCATCGCCAGGGCAAGACGCGGCTCACGACTTACAAGGTGCAGGGTTGGCGGCAGTCCAACGGCGCACTTTGGCGCCATAACACGCTGGTCCGGGTCGTCGACTCGATCCTCGATCTGAATCAGGAAATGCTGATTTCAGCCATTACCTATTCGCTCAGCGATAAGGGCACCACCACCACGCTGGTGGTGGGGCCGATAGAGGGGTTTGAAGCCGAGCCCGGTGATCCTGAAAAGCGCAGCAAGGTGCCGGTCAACAAGGACGCCTACAGCTACGCGCAACCCAATTATGAAGGAACGCTCGCATGAGTCTACTCAATCGCATGCTGGTGCGGGGCACGGTTGTGCTCGCAAGGGCCAGCAGCAAAATGCAGGCGCTGCAAATGCGCCTGACGGCAGGGGAGGTCAGGGGGGACATGGAGCATTTCGAACCCTATGGCTTCACCAGCAACCCGCTGGCCGGCGCCGAAGGCATCGCTGCCTTCATCGGCGGCGACCGCTCCCACGGTCTGCTGCTGGTCGTCGCCGACCGCCGTTATCGCCTTCAGGGACTGGAGTCGGGCGAGGTAGCGATCTACACCGATGAAGGCGACAAGCTTCACTTCAAGCGCGGCAAGGTTATCGATATCGAAACCAATACCTTGAACATCAAGGCGGCGACGGCGGTGAACTTCGATACGCCGCAAATCACCCAGACGGGAAAGATCATTTCCCAGGGCGACCAGATTGCCGGCGGCATCAGCCAGATCACTCACCTGCATGGCAGCGTGCGCTCCGGTCCCGACCAGAGCGGGCCGCCCGTTGGAGGTGGCTGATGATCATCGAAGGCTCCTTGCAGGCTTCGCTGCTGCGTTCGGTGATCATCAGCCTGTTCACCTGGCGCCGCGCCGAAGCGGACGATCCGTTTGACGATGCCGAGCGCTTCGGCTGGTGGGGCGACACCTACCCGGCCGTTGCCAATGACCGGATCGGCTCCAGGCTCTGGCTGCTGCGCAGGGTCAAGCTCACCGCTCAGACGCAACGCGACGCCGAGTTCTATGCCCGCGAAGCGTTGAGCTGGCTGATCGAGGACGGTCACGTCCAGCGCATTAACATCCTCACCGAACAGGTTCAGAGCAACCGCCTGAACCTGGGCGTCGAGCTGGTCGTCCCGGACGGTCAGGTCGTGCGCTTCAACCCTTCAGAACAGTGGCAGGTGATCTATGCCGTTTGAAACCCCCACGTTACCGGCACTCGTCAACCGGACGCAGGTTGACTTGGCCGGTGACGCGCTTCGTCAGTCCGATGCCCGGGTGCTGTCACGCGCCCACAGTGGCGCGGCCTATGGGCTGTATGGCTATCAGGACTGGATCGCGGACCAGATTCTCCCCGACACCGCCGATGAGGAAACCCTTGAACGCCAGGCCATCCTGCGTCTCAGGCAACCGCGCAAACCCGCGCAGCCCGCCACCGGCTCGGTACGTTTTGTAGCGGCAGCGGGCGCTGTGCTGGATGCCGATACGATCCTGCAGTTCAGCGACGGGCGCTTCTATCGCGTGACTCAGGGCGTTACCACGGTGGCGGGCAACAACACGACCACTGTCGAGGCGGTGGACGCGGGAGCCCTGGGTAATGCGGATGCCGGGCAGGTCATGACCGTCGTGCAGCCTGTCGAAGGCATCGACAGCAGCTTTACCGTGATCGCCGACGGCCTGACCGGCGGCATCGCCCGGGAAAGCACCGAGTCGCTAAGGGCCCGTGTCGTGCGCTCCTATCGGGTCATTCCGCACGGCGGCAATCAGGATGACTACGTCACCTGGGCGCTGGACGTGCCGGGCGTAACGCGTGCCTGGTGCGTGCGCCGGTACATGGGGCCGGGCACCGTCGCTGTGTTTTTCATGCGCGACGACGATGCCACCCCGACGCCGGATGCGGATCAGCTGGCGCAGGTGGCAGCGTACATCGAGCCGTTGCGCCCGGTCACGGCCGAACTGTACGTGCTGGCACCGGTGCAGAAGCCGGTGACCTACACCATCGGCCTGACGCCGGACACCACGGCGGTGCGCGCCGCCGTTCAAGCTCAACTGGTCGATCTGCATAACCGTGAGGCGGGCCTGGGTGAAACCCTGCTGCTGACCCACATCGCCGAGGCCATCAGCCGGGCGACCGGAGAAACCGACCATGTGTTGATTTCACCGACGGCCAACGTCACGGCAGCTGCCAATCAGTTGCTCACGTTCGGGGGAATTTTATGGTCGTCATAAGAACCGCCGAGCATTACACCGAACAACTGCAAGCCCTGCTGCCGCCGGGACCTGCCTGGGACCCGGAGCGCGTGCCCGAGGTGCAGCAACTGATTACGGGGCTCTCCCACGAATTCGCTCGCATCGACGGTCGCGCCTTCGACCTGCTCAACGAGATGGACCCGGCCACCGTCAGCGAGCTGGTCCCGGACTGGGAGCGGGTCATGAACCTGCCCGATCCCTGCCTCGGCCTCAAGCCGCTGTTCGAAGACCGACGCCTGTCGGTACGCCAGCGGCTGGTGGCCGTAGGAGGGCAGAACGCAGCGTTCTATGTCGGCATTGCCGTCAGTCAGGGCTACCCCGACGCCTCTGTCACTGAACTTCGAGCGCCCCGTATGGGGCGTTCTCGTTTCGGGCAGGCGCATTTCGGCACCTGGGTCGCGCAATTCATGTGGACCCTGAACACCGGCGGACGTCAGCGGCTGGGTCGGCGCTTTGGCGCCAGTTACTGGGGAGAACGGTTCGGGGTCAATCCCGGAACCGCAATCGAATGCCTGATTCGTCGAGCAGCACCGGCGCACGGCATTGAATTCGTTAATTTCAACTGAGGAACAACCTATGGATTATCCCAAAAGTGTGCCCGGCGTAGGCCTGGTCAGCGGCAAGTTTGTAGATGAAAACCCTGCGACCGGCGCCCCCGGCTCGCTGATTCCCGCGCAATGGGGCAACTCGGTGACGCAGGAGATTCTGAACGTGATTCTGGGGGCCGGTCTGGTGCCCAGCGAAGCGGATGTCACGCAACTGCACCGAGCCATTCTCGGCCTCGCCGCCTCGGACTACAAAAAGTCCGTGCGCTGTGCGACGACGATGGCGATCGGCCTCAGCGGTTTGCAAACCATTGATGACGTCACGCTGGTGGCGGGTGACCGGGTACTGGTCAAGAACCAGGACAGCCCGGCGCAGAACTGGATTTACCTGGCAGCGGCCGACGCCTGGACCCGCGCACAGGATGCCAATGAAAGCACTGAGTGCACCCCAAGTCACCTTGTGCCGGTGCAGGCGGGTACCAGGAATGGCGGTACGGTCTGGCAGTTGACCAACACGACGGCTCCGGTTCTGGGCACGACAGGTTTGGTCTTCGAGCGTGCACTGGGACGCAGTGGCGTCGCTGCGGGGAACTACAGCCGGGTGAAGGTCAATCGGTATGGGCAGGTGGAAGAGGGGAGTAATCCTACGACGCTTGCTGGCTATGGTGTTGCGGACGCTTATACGAGGTCAGAAGTTGACCTTCGTGACGCGGTGCGACCGATCCGGGATTCGATCACTCATGTGGGCATGGCGAATAACCAGGCCGATGCACCTTATATGCGTCGTGAGTCGGATGGGGGCGTGTATTACTTGCAGCCACAGTTGGGCTTTACACCGGTTCAGCAGGGCGGCGGTACAGGGCAACTGGCTAATCCGATCAAGATTGGATGGTCTGGATCAAACCTGAAAGCGATGGTCGATTCCACTGACTTGGGCAATCTTTGGTATTCCAGAAACTTCAACCCAGACGACAAAGCCAATCGGGGCACCACGTTGGAGGCGTATGGCATTACCAATGCGTACACCAAAGCGGAGTCCGATACTCGCGACCTGCAGCGACCTCTTGCGGATTCGATAACAATTCTGGGGTTCGCCAGTAACAACCCACTCTACCCTTACATGCGCCGCGCATCTGACGGTCAGATTTTTTATCTGGTCAGTGAGCAAAATCTGGCTAACAGGATTGCAGGGTTGGGGCTTGGCGAGATCGGCTCCTATGCCTTCGCACGTGTCATCAACTCGATAGGGCCGATCAACCAAGGCGGGCTGGTAGCTGGCAACAATCTGATTTACAGCTCCACGAGTGCCAGTGATGGCGGCACCAATAACTCAGGAATCATTGGTGTCGGCACTTGGCGTGCGCATGGCGCTTTCTCCAGCGGCGAACGCACTCTCTTTCAAAGAACCAGTTAAGAGGTATTTATATATGTACACAGTATTAAGCGCTCGCAACCCCCGGTGGTCCGATCTAGGGCATACGTCCATTGAGATATCGGTGTTATTTGAGGAGTTGAAAGATATCTACGGTGAGGTGCCTTTCGCAGCGTCTCCCAAAGACTCCGAGCCTCATGGAATCGACCTGTTCAATCGTGCTGTAGCTGGCGAGTTTGGCGAGGTGCTTGAGCCAACCGAGCAAACGGCCTTGGCGCTGGTGATGCTCAAGCGTGATGCATTTTCAGCTACAGCGACCGCCAGAATCAATGAACTGGTGGCTGAACTGGATACTCTGCAAGACGCCACTGCGTTGAATATGGAGACCGAAAAGCAAGTGAACGCCTTGCCAGCAGTTCAAGCTGAGCTAAACGCATTCCGCCTTTATCGCGTGCAGCTTGCCCAGCTTGAAACGTTGGCAGGTTATCCAGCGAAGGTCGATTGGCCTGTGGCTCCGGCAAAGCCGTTTGTGTATGAGCCAGTCGAAGAGCTGGCGCCTGTTCAAGGCGTCAGTGATGACGAATTGCCCAAGATCTGACAGGAGGAGACATGCCTATCGATTCTCATCAACTCCTCCAGATCCTCCCCAACGCCGGCCTTAAAGCCGGCGTTTTCGTTCCTGCCCTGAATATCGCCATGAATCGCTACTGCATCGACACACGGTTGCGTATAGCTGCATTCATCGCGCAGATCGGTCATGAGTCCGGCCAGTTGCGGTACGTGCGTGAACTGGGCAACGACAGCTACCTGGCGAAGTACGACACGGGGCAGTTGGCGCTGCGTCTGGGCAACACACCAGACGCCGACGGCGACGGCCAGCTTTACCGTGGTCGCGGGCTGATTCAGGTCACGGGTCGGGCCAACTATGAGGCGTGCGGGGAGGCGCTGGGGCTGGATCTGTTGCGCCAGCCCGAGCTGCTCGAAAGGCCCGACCATGCTGCGATGTCAGCGGCATGGTTCTGGGATCGCGCCAACCTGAACGCGCTCGCGGACAAGGGCGATTTTTTGATGATCACCCGGCGTATCAATGGCGGCACCAATGGTTTGGCCGATCGTCAGGCGCTTTATCAACGTGCTCTGGAGGTGCTGCCGTGAATACTCTGGATCTGCGCCTGGTGATGTTGGCGGTTGTGGTCGGCTCCGGGATGGGTGCGTGGCTTGCCTGGGAATGGCAGGCCACGCGTTACGAGCGGCAACTGTCTGAGCAGGCGATGTCCTGTCTGCGAGAGCGCGAACTGGCGTCCAAGGCAGCCATCGACTGGCAAACCGCTGAACAGGCCAGGCGACGGGCGCTGGAAGTCCGCCTGCAAAACAATGACACAACCCTTCACAAGGAATTGAGTGATGCACAGACTGCTCAGGTCCGCCTGCGTGATCGCCTGGCTACTGCTGATCTGCGGCTGTCAGTCCTCCTTGCCACCCCGAGCGGTGGTGCTGGATTGTCAGCCTCCACCCACCCCGGCGGCCTGGTTCATGGAGGCACGCGAGCCGAACTTGACCCAACGGCTGCTCAACGAATTGTCGCCGTCACCGACGACGGCGACCAAGGACTGATTGCGCTCAAGGCCTGCCAGGCCTATGTGCGCGAGATCGCGTTCTGAACAACCTGTCTCCTTCCCGCCTCCGCACGGAGGCGCGGCCTTTTTGCAGCCTTTTAAAGGCTCGCTCATCGACGTTATCGAGCGCTGCGCCCGATACATTCATATTGCACCGCTCTCATCGGTACGCTAATGTCCCGAAACGTACCGATGAGACCCCTTCCCGTGACGATTGTCAGCAAACTCTTGATGCGCGTTATCAAGGCTCACGCCCGCTGGCGTTGGCGCGCCTGACTATTTCCTTGCCGGCCCTGCCGGATCCGCACCTGTATGTCTTCAATTCGTCATGTTCTCCCGCCACTGTCACCGCATTCGATGTGGCTGAAAGGCGGATGCTTGAGCGAGTCGCGATCTGAAGGCGTAAACGAAGTCAGTAAATTCAAAAGGTTAATAGCAAAATGCTGCTGATGATCGATAACTATGATTCCTTCACCTACAACGTCGTGCAGTACCTGGGCGAGCTGGGTGCCGACGTGAAGGTCATCCGCAATGACGAGCTGACCATCGCGCAGATCGAAGCCCTGAACCCCGAGCGCATCGTCGTTTCGCCCGGTCCTTGTACTCCCAATGAAGCCGGTGTCTCGCTGGAGGTGATCAATCACTTCGCGGGCAAACTGCCGATTCTGGGCGTCTGTCTGGGGCATCAATCCATTGGCCAGGCATTCGGTGGTGACGTGGTGCGCGCGCGCCAGGTCATGCACGGCAAGACCAGCCCGGTTATCCACGAGGACCAGGGTGTGTTCGAAGGTTTGAACCATCCGTTGGTCGTCACGCGTTACCACTCGCTGGTGGTCAAACGGGACACGCTGCCTGACGTTCTGGAAGTGACGGCCTGGACTGCACATGACGACGGCTCGGTTGACGAGATCATGGGCCTGCGTCACAAGACACTGAACGTCGAGGGGGTGCAGTTTCACCCCGAGTCGATCCTGACCGAGCAGGGCCATGAGCTGTTCGCCAATTTCCTCAAGCAGCGCGGCGGCCGTCGTCAGGGTTAAGGACTCTTTATGAATACTCCCATGAATATCAAGACTGCGCTGAATCGTGTGGTCAATCAGCTGGACCTGACCACTGACGAAATGCGCGATGTCATGCGTGAAATCATGACCGGGCAATGCACCGAGGCGCAGATCGGTGCGTTTCTGATGGGCATGCGCATGAAGAGCGAAACCATCGACGAGATCGTCGGTGCGGTGTCGGTCATGCGCGAGCTGGCCGATCAGGTTCAGTTGCAGTCGCTTGACGGCGTGGTCGATATCGTCGGCACCGGCGGCGACGGTGCCAACATCTTCAACGTTTCTACGGCATCCGCATTCGTGATTGCAGCAGCGGGTTGCACAGTCGCCAAGCATGGCAACCGCGCTGTTTCGGGCAAGAGCGGCAGTGCCGATCTACTGGAAGCCGCAGGTGTTTATCTGAACCTGACGCCGGTTCAAGTCGCGCGTTGCATCGACAGCGTCGGCATCGGCTTCATGTTCGCTCAGTCGCATCACAGCGCAATGAAGCACGCCGCAGGCCCGCGTCGTGACCTGAGCCTGCGCACCCTGTTCAATATGCTCGGCCCGCTTACGAATCCGGCCGGCGTACGCCATCAGGTCGTCGGCGTATTCAATCAGGCGCTGTGCCGTCCTCTGGCCGAAGTGTTGCTGCGTCTGGGCAGCAAGCACGTGTTGGTGGTGCACTCGCAGGACGGGCTGGACGAATTCAGTCTGGCCGCACCGACCTTCGTCGCGGAACTCAAGAATGGCGAAGTGACCGAATACTGGGTGCAGCCTGAAGACTTGGGCATCAAGAGCCAGAGCCTGTATGGCCTGGCGGTGGAAAGCCCGGCGGCATCGCTTGAATTGATCCGTGATGCCTTGGGGCGCCGCAAGACCGAGAACGGTCAGAAAGCAGCTGAAATGATTGTGCTCAATGCTGGGGCTGCGCTTTATGCTGCGGACCACGCCACGAGCCTCAAGGAAGGCGTAGCGCTGGCGCATGACGCGCTGCACACCGGCCTTGCCCGGGAAAAACTGGAAGAGTTGGGCGCCTTTACGGCAGTGTTCAAGCAGGAGAACGAAGAATGAGCGTACCAACCGTACTGGAAAAGATCCTTGCCCGTAAGGCCGAGGAAATCGCCGCCCGCCGCGCTGTCGTAAGCCTGGCTGAGCTTGAACAACAAGCTGCCGCAGCCGATCCTGCGCGTGGCTTCGCCCGCGCGCTGATGGAGCAGGCCATGAAAAAGCAGCCTGCAGTCATTGCCGAAATCAAGAAGGCCTCGCCCAGCAAAGGCGTGATCCGGGAAAACTTTCTGCCTGCCGAGATCGCTAAAAGCTACCAGACCGGTGGTGCAACTTGCCTGTCAGTGCTGACCGACATCGACTTCTTTCAGGGGGCGGATGCGTATCTTCGGGAAGCCCGGGCGGCGTGCAACCTGCCAGTGATCCGCAAGGATTTCATGATCGATCCTTACCAGATCGTCGAAGCCCGTGCACTGGGTGCGGACTGTGTCCTGCTGATCGTGTCGGCACTGGACGATGTGCAGATGGCCGAGCTGGCAGCCGTTGCCAAAGGCTTCGGTCTGGACGTACTGGTTGAAGTGCATGACGGTGATGAGCTGGATCGCGCACTCAAGACGCTGGACACCCCACTGGTCGGTATCAACAACCGTAACCTGCATACGTTCAATGTCAGCCTGGAAACGACGTTGGATTTGCTGCCGCGTGTTCCTCGCGACCGTCTGGTCATCACTGAGAGCGGCATTCTCAACCGTGCCGACGTCGAATTGATGGAAATCAGCGATGTGTATGCGTTTCTGGTCGGCGAGGCATTCATGCGTGCGGAACACCCGGGTACTGAATTGCAACGCCTGTTCTTCCCCGAGCGTGGCGTACCGGTGAGCGGCTCGACACTCGACTGATCGCTTCACACGCAGCAGGAGCCAGGTGGCGCATGTCAGACTCGATCATCGACATCTGTGTCGAAAAAGGATTGCAGGCCGAGCAGGATCTTCTGGCTGCTGTGTGTGCAGGCGAGGCTGAACATGGGGTGCTGTTCTGGCGCCCCAACGATCAGGCGCTGGTCATGCCGCGTCGGTTGAGTCGGCTTCCCGGCTTCGTTGAAGCGAGTGAAACCCTAGCGGATAACGGATGGCCAATCCTGTTGCGGGAAACCGGCGGCGAGCCGGTACCACAGTCATCTGCCACCGTTAACATAGCGCTGGTCTACGCACAGCCTTCGACTGACCTTGACCGGGACCGTATCGAGACCGCTTACCGCCGCCTGTGCCAGCCCATTCTTGATACGCTGAATGAGCTTGGCGGTCAGGCATCGCTGGGTGAAGTCGCTGGCGCGTTTTGCGACGGTCGTTTCAACGTCAACCTTGACGGCCGCAAGATGGTTGGCACGGCCCAGCGCTGGCGTCAGAGTCAGGGCGGCGCGCGGCCTGTTGTACTGGCTCACGCCGCCTTGTTGGTGGACGATGAACGGGTGCAGATGGTCGCGGCCGTCAATCGCTTCAACCTGATATGCGAGCTCGATGCGCGCGTCCGGGCCGAAAGCCATATCGCATTGCATGAGGCGTTTCCCGAGGCGGATATGTCGAGGCTGCTTGCGGCCTATCGGCAGTTGCTGGCGGATATCTGACCCGTTTGCACGTCAGCGTGTGCCGTACACCACCATGGTCTTGCCTTTGACATCGATCAGGCTCTGCTCTTCGAGCGCCTTGAGCACTCGTCCCACCATTTCCCGTGAGCAGCCCACAATGCGACCGATCTCCTGACGGGTGATCTTGATCTGCATGCCGTCAGGGTGCGTCATCGCATCGGGTTGTTTGCAGAGATCCAGCAGGGTGCGAGCGACACGCCCGGTCACATCCAGAAACGCGAGATCACCCACCTTGCGCGTCGTGTTGCGCAGACGATCCGCCATCTGGCTGCTCAGCGCGTAGAGAATCTCCGGCTCCTGCTGCGTCAGTTCGCGAAACTTGCCGTAGGCAATCTCGGCCACTTCACATTCGGTCTTCGCTCTTACCCAAGCGCTGCGCACGGACGCCTGACCCGCTTGTTCGAAAAGGCCGAGTTCGCCGAAGAAGTCGCCGCTGTTGAGGTAGGCGATGATCATCTCGCGCCCGTCGTCGTCTTCTATCAGAATCGTGACCGATCCCTTGATGATGAGAAACAGCGAATCGGAGCCATCACCGGCATTGATGATGTTGCTCTTTGCGGCGTAGCGACGGCGTTGTGCGTGAGGAAGAAGCTTTTCCAGATTCTTTGTTTTAGATGCAAGTGTGATTGCGGCCATGCGTGACTTCCGAAATAAGGACCTGCGCCAAATGGCATACCTGTAGGTATCGGCTGCACCTGCATTCTCGCCAGCTTTTCGACGAGCGGCAGGCCTATTTTGCGAATATTCCTACACGTTAGCGGCAAAACGCGTTTTTCATCAGTTGATCAAGGTAATAGGTGGCCCTGTGCTAAGCTGGCGCCCCTTTTTCAGCAGTGGAGTCTTGGCGATGAAGGCACGCATTCAATGGGCTGGCGAAGCCATGTTCCTCGGCGAATCCGGCAGCGGTCACGTAGTGGTCATGGATGGCCCGCCCGAAAGTGGCGGTCGTAACCTGGGCGTTCGCCCCATGGAAATGGTCCTGATAGGTCTGGGCGGTTGCAGCAATTACGACGTGGTGAGCATCCTCAAGAAATCCCGCCAACCGGTCGAGAGCTGTGAAGCTTTCCTCGAGGCAGAGCGGGCAGACGAAGATCCGAAAGTCTTCACCAAAATCCATCTGCACTTTGTCGTCAAGGGTCGCGGGCTTAAAGAGGCCCAGGTCAAACGGGCTATCGAGCTGTCCGCAGAAAAGTATTGCTCTGCCTCGATCATGCTTGGCAATGCGGGTGTGAAGATTACCCACGATTATGAAATTGTCGAACTGGCCTGACCTTCAGACATCCAACGATCATAAAAACGGCGCACACTCTGGCAGACGGCTTCGGACGTCTGCATAATGCGCCACTTTTTCAGGGCGCAGCGTGCATTGGTTATCTGCTGTTGCGCCCGAACAGACAACCAAAATCGCCAACGCGAAGAGGTGTTAACCGTCCTACGCAGCTGAGCCGGACTCATCTGACGGGCATGCTTGATCACGCGGCCGGCGCCGCACACATATAGAGAGTTTTTAACGGTGAAAAGCAAACTCAAGCTCCACGGGTTCAATAACCTGACCAAGACCTTGAGCTTCAACATTTATGACATCTGCTATGCGGAAACACCGCAAGACCAGCAGGCTTATGTCGAATACATCAACAGTGTGTATGACGCAGAACGCCTGACGCGGATTCTGACCGATGTTGTCGATATCATTGGTGCCAACATCCTGAACATTGCGCGTCAGGATTACGATCCTCAGGGCGCCAGTGTGACCATTCTGATCTCCGAGCAGCCGGTGACGCCTACCGAAAGCCAGATCGAAGAGTCGCCAGGTCCTTTGCCGGAAACCATTCTGGCCCACCTGGACAAGAGCCACATCACAGTTCACACCTACCCGGAGATTCACCCGGTAGACGGCATCGCCACGTTCCGCGTGGATATCGATGTGTCGACCTGTGGCGTCATTTCACCGCTCAAGGCCCTGAACTATCTGATTCACAAGTTCGAGTCGGATATCGTGACCGTCGATTATCGCGTGCGCGGTTTTACCCGTGACGTTGAAGGCAAGAAGCACTTCATTGACCACGAAATCAACTCGATCCAGAACTACCTGTCCGAAGACACGCGCAACGGTTACCAGATGACCGACGTGAACGTGTATCAGGAAAACCTGTTCCACACCAAAATGCTGCTCAAGGAGTTCGAACTGGATAACTACCTGTTCGGCGACGCGACCAGCAACCTGTCCACCGAGCAGCGTGAGCAGGTAACCGCGAAGGTCAAGCACGAGATGCTGGAAATCTTCTACGGTCGTAACGTAGCGGTCTGATTACAGACTCGGATCGGCCAGCAGCCGTCACCAAAAAAGGCGCCTCTCAAGGGCGCCTTTTTTGTGCGTGACGTCTTGTCAGATGCGATATGTGCTCTTGGTCATGACTTTGGCCAGGATGCTCATACCAAACTTGATCGGTGCCGGAAAGCGAAAGCCTCCCGCTTCCAGTGCCGACTCCGCGTGATGTTCCTCGTCGCTGAGCATCTGCTCGAGAATTGCCCGGGACTTGTTGTCCTCGACGGGCAGTTGTTCCAGATGTTCGCTGAGGTGTTTACAGACCTGATCTTCAGTCGCGGCAACAAAACCCAGACTCACCCTGTCGCTGATGATGCCGGCCGCTGCACCCATTCCGAATGACAGACCGTAGAACAGCGGATTGAGCACGCTGGTGTGACTGCCCAACTGATGGATGCGTTGTTCGCACCAGACAAGATGGTCGATTTCTTCTTCGGCTGCGTGCTCCATGGCCTTGCGCACCTTGGGCAGCTTGGCGGTCAGCGCCTGACCCTGATACAGCGCCTGGGCGCAGACTTCACCTGTATGGTTGATGCGCATCAGACCCGCGACATGGCGCGAATCGACATCGCTCATCTTGTGATCAGTTTGCACGACCGCAGGTGACGGCCGCCGGGAGTGGCCGCTTGAAGGTAGCAGCGTGCGCATCGCACTGTCGGCCTGCAATAACAGGCGGTCAATGGGGGAGTAGTGACGTTCGGTAGCCATGGGCACCTCCGGATAGATCCTGAGAAGGAGTTTAACCGAATCAGCGGGGCAGGGTACCGCCTTGCCAGCTTCTCGGTGCCGGAAGCTGGAAGGGTGTATCGGGCCGCAAAGCTGACTCAGCCCGGCGGCCAGTTCATCTGGCGCTGTCCCAGCACGTGCATATGAATGTGATAGACGGTCTGTCCACCCAGCTCGTTGCAGTTCATGACCACACGAAATCCTTCTTCGCAGCCCAGTTCTACTGCCAGACGCTGCGCCGTGAACAGGATATGTCCGGCCAGACCTTTGTCTTCTTCGGTCAGGTCGTTGAGCGTGCGGATCGACTTCTTGGGGATGACCAGAAAGTGCACAGGGGCCTGAGGGGCGATATCGTGAAAAGCCAGCACCTGATCATCTTCGTAGATGATCTTCGCCGGGATTTCCCGATTGATGATCTTGGTGAACAAAGTATCCACAGCCGTATGCTCCTTATCGGTTGATGGTGCGTGCGGGTATCAGAGCGATAGAGTGTACTGAGCGAGACAGTGCTCGCCCAGCCATTTTGTCGATCAGCGCGGGCAGCAGGATTTGTTGATGTAGCCGCTGACCTGCCTGGCCAGCCAGCGTGAAACCAGGCGTGGACTGAACGTCCAGAGCCTGTTGCGCCAGCCCGGTATGATAACGGCTCGGTTCTTTGCCAGAGCGCGCACGGTATACAGCGCAACTTCTTCGGGGCTCATCATCTTCTCGATGTCGACCTTGAGCTGAGCGGTGCGGAAAAAAGCCGTCCGGGTCGGACCGGGGCAGAGCACGGACACCTTGACCCCGGTTTTCTTCACTTCTTCGCGCAAGCCTTCGGAAAAGTGCAGGACGTAAGCCTTGCTTGCGTAATAAGTGCTCATCCATGGGCCGGGCTGGAATGCAGCCACCGACGCGACATTGAGTATCTGTCCGCCACCCTGAATCGCCATCAGATTGCCGACGGTGTGGCACAGACGTGTCAGCGCCAGAATGTTCAGGTCGATCAGGTCCTGTTCGACGCCCCAGTCCTGCGCCAGGAAGGGGCCGCAGGTACCGATGCCTGCTGCGTTGACCAGCAGGTCGATCTGATGCGCGCCGTCTTCCAGTTCAAGCAGAAACCCCGAGAGCCGCAGAGGCTCGCCCAGGTCGCATGCGCGAAACAGCACTTCCACGCCAAATCGCTGCGTCAGCTCCAGAGCGATGGTTTCCAGATTATCTCGCTGGCGAGCAACCAGAATGAGGCTGCGACCACGGCGCGCCAGTGCTTCGGCCATGGCCAGGCCTATGCCGCTGGATGCACCGGTGATCAGGGCGTAACGGGTCATGCAGTTCTCCATTGAACGTAGTGCGGTCGGCAGTCTACCGGGCCATGCGCATTTTATTGCGGGTCGTTGTCTTCTTCCGGCGCATTTTCGGTCTCGGCCTGGTTGGGCTGGACGCTCTCACGTGGCGCGGCATCGTCATAAGGCAAGGACTGCTCGTACTCGTCGGTCTGCACCTCGAGTTCTTCCTTGAGTGTGTTCATGCCTCCAGAAATGACGCTGATGAGGATGACGGGAATCAACAGCAGCCACAGCCCGGCCAGAGCCTTGACGCCGCGTGAGTTGGGCGGCTGCGGTGCCCCGTACTGGTTGGGCCCTTTGGTGCCGGGCATGACGGTCATCAGTATGGGGAAAACACTGCTCACAAAAGGCACGAGATTCAGAAGCAGAAGCCAGCCTGACCAGCCGATGTCGTGCAGTCGCTGAACGCCCATCAGTGAGCTGATGACCACGAATGCCATCGCGATGATCGCGATCAGCAGCCCGCCTGCGATCAGCGACTGACTCATGACCATGATGGCAATGGAGAGCAGAGCCAGACTTGCGGCGCTCAGCACCAGTGTCCACGCCAGGTAGCGCAAACGCCCGATGCGTCCGGTGATGCTGAATACCTTGAGTGTGGAGTATTCAGCGAACTCGGCAGGGTCCACATGTGATTTAGGTGGCGCGTAGGGAGAGGCCGGTGCGGGCAGGTCTTTCTCGTTGACGGTGAGGGTGATCGCCGGATCCGGTTCGATCCGCGCCTCGACGCCGGCTTCGTGCAGCGCTTTTATATAGTGCTCGGCCTCGGCGTGGGGCAAGCCCCGCTTGAGCGCGACCGTCTGACCGTTGAACAGCTTCTCGACAGCCGCGGTTTCGCTGTTGAACAGTCGCGCTAGATTGGCTTTCGCGATCTCGGGCTCTACGCCATCACGCACCTGTCCTTCAAAAACGATCTTGAAGTGGGTTTCGGCCATATAGAGCTTCCTTGTCTTGAAGTGAGAGCGAGCCAGGCGCATCTGCAAAGCGCAGAGCGCCTGTCATCTGAATGACGTCCGGGTGAGCGTCATCCAGTCATGTATCAGAACGGTTTGACGATCACCAGAATCACGATCGCCAGGAGAATCAGTACCGGGATTTCATTGAACCAGCGGTAGAACACATGGCTGCGACCGTTCTCGCCCCGGGCGAAACGTTTGACTTGCGCGCCGCACACATGGTGGTAACCGATCAGCAACACCACCAGCGTAAGCTTGACGTGCATCCAGCCCTGGCTGAAGTAACCGCTCGGATTGAAGCTGATCAGCCAGCCGCCGAAGATCAGGGTCGCGATCATTGCCGGGCCCATGATGCCTTTGTACAGCTTGCGTTCCATGATGCAGAAACGGTCGCGGCTGATGGTGTCTTCGCTCATGGAGTGATAAACGAACAGTCGTGGCAGGTAGAAGAGACCTGCAAACCAGCAGACCATCGAGATGATGTGCAGCGCTTTGATCCATAGATAGAGCATTTTTGGTTATTCCCAGGTTCACGGTGGCCGAATAGTAGAGGCTAGAGTGTCCATACGTCACGTTGTCGGTTGTCGCAGAGGCCATAGGCCCATATTATCGACCGCTTTCCAGTTGTTTCGTTGAGGGCAGGTTATGGTCAAGGTCGGTATCGTCGGCGGCACGGGTTACACCGGAGTCGAGTTGCTGCGTCTGTTGGCACAGCATCCGCAGGCTGAAGTGGTGGTGATTACTTCCCGCTCGGAGGCCGGTCTTCCCGTCGCCGACATGTACCCGAACCTGCGAGGCCATTACGACGGTCTGGCATTCAGCGTTCCTGATGTTCAAACACTGGGCGCCTGTGACGTGGTGTTTTTCGCAACACCTCATGGCGTGGCTCACGCACTTGCTGGTGAGTTGCTGGCGGCCGGCACCAAGGTGATCGATCTGTCCGCGGACTTCCGCCTGCAGGATCCTGTCGAGTGGTCGAAGTGGTATGGCCAGCCTCACGG
Organism: Pseudomonas sp. CDFA 610; assembly: GCF_021147865.1. Lineage (NCBI taxonomy): Bacteria > Pseudomonadati > Pseudomonadota > Gammaproteobacteria > Pseudomonadales > Pseudomonadaceae > Pseudomonas > Pseudomonas sp. CDFA 610. The sequence goes on along the minus strand of NZ_JAGTPM010000016.1, from coordinate 5,373 downwards.
CGCACCTGAATTGTTGCAGGATGCGGTCTATGGCCTGCCGGAAGTCAATCGCGAGCAAATCAAAAATGCGCGCTTGATTGCGGTTCCTGGCTGCTACCCGACAGCAACCCAGCTGGGCTTCCTGCCATTGCTGGAAGCAGGCATCGCCGACAACACCCGTCTGATCGCTGACTGCAAGTCTGGTGTCAGTGGTGCAGGGCGCGGCCTGAGCATAGGTTCGCTGTACTCGGAAGCCAACGAAAGCTTCAAGGCGTATGCCGTCAAAGGTCACCGTCATCTGCCTGAAATCACTCAAGGCCTGCGTCGCGCGGCTGGCGGTGATATCGGTCTGACCTTCGTTCCGCATCTGGTGCCGATGATCCGCGGTATCCACTCCACGCTTTACGCGACAGTCACTGACACGTCGGTTGATCTGCAGGCGATGTTCGAGAAACGCTATGCCGATGAACCGTTTGTGGATGTGATGCCAGCAGGCAGCCATCCGGAAACTCGCAGCGTTCGCGGTGCAAACGTCTGCCGGATTGCCGTGCATCGTCCGCAGGGCGGTGATCTGGTTGTCGTGCTCTCCGTCATCGACAATCTGGTCAAAGGCGCCTCAGGTCAGGCGGTTCAGAACATGAACATCCTGTTTGGTCTGGACGAACGGCTGGGTCTGTCTCATGCCGGTATGATGCCCTAAGAGTCTGCATCAAGCGGCAAGCGAGGTTTTGCTTCACTTGCCGCTGCTCTGCAAATAGTTGACCGATTTTCTAGGACAAGCGGATAATGCCCGTCATTACGCATTACGACGGCTTATCGCCGGGAGATATCTGACATGAGTGTCGAATCCTTCACTCCGACGGCTTTGGAATTCACCCCAGGTGCAGCGCACAAGGTGAAGTCTCTGGTCGATGAAGAGGGCAATGATCGCCTTAAACTACGTGTCTTCGTGACGGGTGGCGGTTGCTCCGGCTTCCAGTATGGCTTCACATTTGATGAAGACGTTGCAGACGACGACACCATCGTCGAACGCGAGGGCGTCAGTCTGGTGGTCGATCCGATGAGCTTCCAGTATCTGGCGGGTGCCGAGGTGGACTATCAGGAAGGACTGGAGGGCTCGCGCTTCGTGATCAAGAACCCGAATGCTTCCACGACCTGTGGTTGCGGTTCATCGTTCTCTATCTGATCGCACGCTGCAGTTACAAAAACGCCGCTCATTGAGCGGCGTTTTTTGTTCTGGCGCTTTGCATCAGGCAGGGTAGATGGCGCCCAGTACTCGCAAGCCTCTGGCACCGGTCACCGTTGGACGGTTGGCCGGTACGCTTTCCAGGCAGCAATGTGCCAGCCAGGCAAACGCCATCGCTTCAACCCAGTCTGGATCGACACCGAATTTTGCTGTGCTGCTGACACGGGTGTCGGGTAACAGCTCGGCCAGTCGATTCATCAGCGCAGTGTTGTGAGCGCCGCCGCCGCAGACCAGCAGTTCCATCGTGCTCGACTGAGCCGACTGTAGCGATTCGGTAATGGTCAGCGCGGTCAGCTCAAGCAGTGTCGCCTGAACGTTTTCCGGTGCCAGGGTCGGCAACTGGAACAGATGATGATGCAACCAGCCAAGGTTGAACACTTCACGGCCGGTACTCTTCGGACCCTTGGTCAGGAAGAATTGGTCGCTCAGCAGCGTTTTCAGTAGTGCCGGGTCTACCTGGCCACTGGCGGCCCAGGCACCGTCCTTGTCAAAGCTCAGATTGCGCTGCGACTGAATCCAGGCATCGAGCAAGACGTTGCCGGGGCCGCAATCGAAACCCGTCACCGGGCGATCGGACTCGATCAGGCTCAGGTTACTGAACCCGCCGATATTGAGCACTGCACGGTGTTCCTTGTTGTCGTCGAACAGCGCTTCGTGGAAGGCTGGCACCAAGGGCGCGCCCTGACCTCCGGCTGCGATGTCACGACGGCGGAAGTCGCTGACTACCGTGATTTCGGTCAGCTCTGCCAGCAACGCAGGGTTGCCGATCTGAATGCTGAAGCCGCGTGCTGGCTCGTGGCGAATGGTCTGACCATGGCTGCCGATGGCGCGGATCTGACCGGCGACCATGTTCTGTTCTTCCAGCAGTTGCAGAACACCTTTGGCCACGAGGTGGCACCACTTCTGCTCGGCAATTGCCGCGCGTGTCAGTTCATCCGTACCGCTTGAGCAAAGTCCCAGCAATTCCGCATGCAAGTCTTCCGGCATCGGAATGTAGTGTGTTGCCAGAAGTCTTGGCCGGTCGTCTTGCTCCAATAGGGCGATATCAATCCCATCGAGGCTGCTGCCGGACATCACACCTATATAGAAGAAGGCCATGGATTACCTTTTATTCGAGGCCAGCGTGGTGGCCTTTTCCTGATCCATGCGCGCCATCAACGGCTGGCTTTGCTGCATGAACCGCTGTTTTTCGGATTTGGCGATCGGATCCGCCATCGGAAGTTTCTGGCCCAGTGGGTCGACGTGTACGCCGTTGACCTGGAATTCATAGTGCAAATGCGGGCCTGTCGACAAGCCGGTTGTTCCAATATAGCCGATCACCTGGCCTTGCTTCACCGATGAGCCGGTTTGTACGCCTTTGGCGAAGCCCTGCATATGGCCATACAGCGTGCGGTAGGTATCGCCGTGCTGGATGATCACGGTGTTGCCGTAGCCGCCACGACGACCTGCGAGAAGGACTTTGCCATCGCCGGTTGCCTTGATGGGCGTGCCACGCGGCGCAGCGTAATCGACGCCTTTATGGGCGCGGATCTTGTTGAGGATAGGATGCTTGCGGCCCATGGAGAACATCGAGCTGATGCGGGCGAAGTCCACCGGCGTACGGATGAATGCCTTGCGCATGCTGTTGCCGTCGGCGGTGTAGTAATTGGTGTTGCCCTGCTTGTTGGTATAACGAACCGCTGTATAGGTCTTGCCGCGGTTGGTAAAGCGGGCGGAGAGGATATTGCCGGTGCCGACAGGCTTGCCGTTGACCACTTTCTGCTCGTAGACCACGTCGAACTCGTCACCCTTGCGGATGTCCTGAGCGAAGTCGATGTCGTAGCCGAAAATGTTGGCCATGTCCATCGTCATACTGTGAGTCAGCCCGGCCCGCTGTGCGGATTGCGACAGCGAGCTGTTGATGACGCCATGGACGTACGCGTTACGAACATTGGGCTTGCTGACTTCGCGGCTGAAAGTGAAACCGCCCGCCGATTTGGACAGGCTGATGGTTTCGAGTTCGCTGAGCCTGGTGTGCAGATTCTTGAGCTGGCCGTCCGGCGTGAGCTCGAACTGCAGGATCTGACCGTTCTGCAGCTTGCTGAACTCCTTGGACTGCTTGTCGCTGGCCAGTACCTCATGGACGGTAGTTGCCGGAAGCCCCACCTTTTCGAACAGGGTGGACAGGGTATCGCCCTTGGCGACGATTACTTCCCGATGATTCGGATTCTTGGCTGCTTCCGGTGCCGCTTTGGCTGGCTCGGGCTGCTTGCTGGCGGTCTCGGAGGTCTGCTCTTCGCCGTTGTCGATCTGAGCGAAGGGCGATTCGGCATTTTCAGGTGTGGCTTGAGCCGCTTCTGGAGCGTCTTGGTCTTGTGCGTTCGGATCTGCAGGCATTTCCAGATCGAGTGCCAGATTGGTTCGTTTGGCTTCAACTTCGCTGGATGGGAAAACGAGGAGAGCCAGGCTCAGCAGGGCAGCAATGCCGCTTGCAGCGAGCAGGTGACTCTTCGGATAAAGCGGGGGCGCTTTAGGCGGTGTGTCTATCATAGGTAATTTTGACTTTGAAAAAGGTGAAATGGAAAAGATGAATGACATGATGAAGATGAAATAACTGTATAAAATATAACCAAAACCTGCCCGAAGCAACCCTCCCCACGAATCCCTTCTGGAATCGTAGGCGTGTGCTGGGCAAAAACTTGTAATTGGGCTCTGATCTTGTATGGTTGGTTCCCTTTAAATTGGGGGCTGATATGAAGTCGGTTGAAGAGCAGCTGGCGCTGATCAAGCGCGGCGCGGATGAACTCCTGGTCGAGGCCGAACTGGTCGCCAAACTCAAGCGCGGCCAGCCGCTACGTATCAAGGCCGGATTCGATCCGACGGCGCCCGACCTGCACCTGGGTCATACCGTCCTTATAAACAAGCTGCGTCAGTTCCAGGAGCTGGGCCATCAGGTCATCTTCCTTATAGGTGACTTCACCGGCATGATCGGTGATCCGAGCGGCAAGAGCGCCACTCGTCCGCCATTGACCCGTGAGCAGGTTCTGGACTACGCCGAGACCTACAAGGCTCAGGTGTTCAAGATTCTCGATCCTGCCAAAACCGAGGTGGCGTTCAACTCCACCTGGATGGATGCGCTCAGTCCTGCCGACTTCATTCGTCTGTCTTCGCAGTACACGGTCGCTCGCATGCTCGAGCGTGATGATTTCGACAAGCGCTATAAAGGCAGTCAGCCGATCGCGATTCACGAATTCCTCTATCCGCTGGTTCAGGGTTACGACTCGGTCGCGTTGCGCGCCGATATCGAACTGGGCGGTACTGATCAGAAATTCAATCTGCTGATGGGGCGTGAACTGCAGCGTGCTTACGGGCAGGAGCCACAGTGCATCCTGACCATGCCATTGCTCGAGGGGCTGGACGGCGTCAAGAAGATGTCCAAGTCGCTGGGTAATTATGTCGGTATCCAGGAAGCGCCGGGCATCATGTACAACAAGCTGGTATCGATGCCTGACTCTTTGATGTGGCGCTACTTCGAGTTGTTGAGCTTCCGCAGCATGGAGGAGATCGAGGGTCTCAAGGCTGATTGTGAGGCGGGTGCCAATCCTCGCGACATCAAGATCAAGCTGGCGGAAGAGTTGGTTGCGCGTTTTCACGGCGAAGAAGCTGCCGCCAATGCGCACCGCTCTGCGGGCAACCGTATGAAGGAGGGCGAGCTGCCTGACGATCTGCCGGAGATATCGGTAAGCGCTGCTGAAGATATGCCGATCTCGGCCATCCTTAATAAGGCTGGCCTGGTAAAGAACGCAGCTGTTGCTCGTGATCTGCTGGCTTCCGGTGGTGTGCGTATAGATGGAGAGGTCGTGGATCGCGGCTTTATCTTCAAACTGGGTTCGACGCATATCTGCCAGGCCGGCAAGAAGGCTTTCGGGCGCGTTACTCTCGTTTCTGAAGAAAGTTCAAAATAACGGTTGACGCGCTCGTTGAGGTGTCTATAATTCGCCCCACTTCCGGCGCAGACGGAAACGAAAAAGCCTTGTAGTTCAATGAGTTACAAGGGTTTATCGAATGAAGTCAGCGAGGAAGTCGGTCGAGTTTGTCTGAATCGACAGCGGTGAGAAAAAAGAGTTTGACACGCGGTTGTAACGCTGTAGAATTCGCCTCCCGCTGAC
>NZ_JAGTPM010000015.1:0-131661 GCF_021147865.1 Pseudomonas sp. CDFA 610 | reverse complement strand
GGTGATTTCGCGGGATTTCGGGGGTTTGTGGAATCCAGTGCGTAGGTTACTGGAAACGGACAGAAACGGACACCAGTTACAAATAGATACAATTTAACATAATATACATTATGCGCCAGTACACATATCCCATAACGGCACTGGTACACGGCATTTCAAAAGCCACATCCATCGGCTCCATCACACACCTCAGTCGACACCAGCTGCAAACCCCTCGACAATCGCCATCCGCACTATTTTCAAGGATGAATCATGAATCGCACTCTGGCGTTCGTTCTCGCCTGCATCAGTCTGCCTGTCTGGTCGGCCAGCCCGATTACTTTCGTGGCAAAGCCACTTGGTAAGCACATTCAAACCCTGAGCAACGCGTTCGCTTGTGAGGTCACCGCCGGGATGCCTGGCGCAAGCCGGTCACCTCAATGCCGCAACCGGAACAATCCAGCGCTTACGAATTCCCGAGAACTCGATAAAGCTGCGGACGTGAAAACGCTGCGCGAATGCATGAAGCCCAATAACCTGATCGACGAGGATGTGCGCAAATGCATGAAGGGTATTTAAGTCGTAATCACGCAAACAGTTGCAGCGCGGCATCGTCCCAGTCGTGCCCGGCGACTGACCAGCCGTTATCCGATGGTGGCGGGAATCCGGTGCGGCAATAACCTTGTCTGGCCTGAAAATCGAATATTGCATGGGGATAATCGTTAATAAGCAGGACCGCTTTGGCATGATCCAGCGACCAGCCAATCTTGATAGCTGAAGGTTTTGCGCGGTCAGTGACGTCTGCCACATTGTAAATGTGCAGCGCGTCCTGGATGGGATTGTCCTGTGAACCCGTGTTGATCGCATAGAAATAGCCTGTGTCCTCGTCATCTTCGAAGACTACGACGAAAGCGCCTTCTTGCGCCGGAGCTTCGATGACCAAGGCCTGTCCGACATTCAATTCGTGTTCACTTGCCAAATAGACAGGCATTCGCATGCTCCTTAAGTGCTCGGACTTACTTGAAAGTGGTTTTGATATTCTGCATTTATACGCGGGTTGACCTCAATGCCCTTCAGGCGCGCGAGCCACTCACTGATAACTAAACTAAAGAGTCATTTAGTTGAGTTATATTATTGAGCATCCAACGTCAACCCGCCCTAACCCTCCAACACCAATGAAACGTCCGGATATCTGGCACAGATAAAGTCGACAAACGCCCGCACCTTCGGAGCCGCAAGACGTCTTGATACCTGGTGGATCGTTTGCAAGCCATCATCGGACGTCTTCTGCGTACTTACGAAAGCTTCGTGCGTGAGGCCACCGGTAGCAGCTGATTCCGGTAAACATATCAGGGGGCAGACATGCGTGTGCCCCCTTCCCTGCTTCGTAACGTTCAAACGCTTTCAACGACGTCCGTCTGTAACGACAATTGCGCATGTGCATGTTGCCGATACCTGGAACCACAAGGCCTCTTCAGGACTGCGGTACATCGTCAATCCGCCCGGCGCCAAAGTGACAGTGCACCAGCATATGGATATGTATCAGAGCGAGATAGACTGGGACGTCTTCTTCTCTTCGCTGGCCAACGTCGGTTTCGACGGTATTGTCACTGCATGCGTATTCGGCTGGGAAGAACGCGCTGATCAGCCCGGGACTTTCATGCGACGTAAATTCAGAGTTACGTAGACAAGTATTGGCCAGGAAAATCGATCAGTAGAAATTGATAATATTCAAGAGCCACCCGGAGCGACGAACAGCGTAGTAACTGTCTAACTTCTTATTGAACAGGCAGGTGCGTAAAGACAATAAAAAAAGGGGACGATGATCGTCCCCTTTTTCATTCGTTCAGCTCAACACCTGTATCAGACAGCGGCAACAACCTTGGCCGGTGGCTGAGTGCGACGACCCAGTACACCTGCACCGGCAGCGACCAGACCCGAGATCACCAGCGTGATCAGCAGAATCCATGCACCTTGCGATACGCGCTTGGCAGTCACTTCAGCCGCTTCACGTGCCTTCTGTTCAGCCTGAGCTTTTAGTTCCTGATACTTGGCATACGCCTGACGATAGCTGGCCTGAGCCTGATCAACGATCTGGTTGGCTTCTGCGTCAGTCTTGTTGCCACGCGCCTTGATCAGATTGACCAGCGCCTGACGGTCAGCGGCATCCCACGCCTGGTCACCCTTGGCCTTGATGCGATCCATCAGACCACCCAGTTGCTCATCGGCCTGCTGTGGGTTTTGCGCGCTGCGCTCAGCAGTGTTCTGCGCATCCTGCTGGGTAGCCTGAGCTTCCTGCTTGATGGCATCCGGGTTCAGCTCGGCCTTGCCGGTCTGACGCATGGCGGTCTCGATCTCACCCTGAATATCGTCCAGGTTGAAGTCGATGCCTTGCTCACGCAGTTGATCCTGAATCTTGCTACCCACAGCAGGAGCAACCTGAGCGATACCGCTGCCCAGTGCCGACATGCCGCTGCCAGCCAGATTAAGGCCGCCACGTACCACACCTGTTACCGCGCTGGTTACCAGATAGATGGTAATCAGCGATACGCTCGCCCATACCAGCAGACCATGGAAAGCGCCTTCTCGCTGAGCCAGACGGCCAGCGGCCCAGCCACCGACAAACAACGAGATGACCGAACTGACAACTACCCATATACCAGCACCGGTACCAATGCCGGACATCGGATTGGCTTCCTGCATGGGATCAATGGTGGCGGTGCCAATGGCAGTACCCAAAAGATTCAACAACAAGGAAACAACCATGGCCAGTACCACACCGGCCAGAATCGCGCTCCAGGAAATACGGTTGAGCAACGGTGCCATGGCATGGGTGTCTTGATAGACAGGTGCGCCCGGGGCGATACGGTCATCGCGAATCATAGTGGTAATCCTTCGAGTCAGTGGCAGAACACGCTAAGTTATTTGGCTTACACTCCAATGACCCAGGGGCCGTTGAATAAGTTTAATGATTTCGACAACTTTTTTTGAAGAGCAAATGCTCTACGAAATCTGTTCAAACCTCAACGGAACGGAACGTCTCATCCATGTTCCAACCGACTCTGTTTTTTTGGGTGTATCTGAAAACTCGTTAATACTGTATCCATTTCAGGTCATCAGATGACTGTTGTTTCATAACAAAGTGCTTATATCAAACAGGTAGGTTATGACGTCTGAACTGCAAAATGCTTCGCCGTATCCAAAGAACTTCCGCTGTAAGAAATCCATCAGCGATCTCGATCAACGCGCATAAAAAAGCCCGATCGAAATCAGGCTTCTTGGGGCGCGAGGCAATTATCGATCAGGCAATACCATTCGGGCCGTCCAGTACCTGCCTGACTTTCCTGGCCAGATCGTGAGGCATACAGGGCTTTGATACCACGTCGAACTCCGAGCCGCCGATATCGGTCCGCTCTATCGAGCTCTCGGCATAGCCGGTGGTAAGCAGTACTTTGACTTTCGGGTAACGACGCTTGACCTCACGAGCCAGCATGACCCCGTTCATACCGCCCGGCATGATCAGGTCGGTGAACAGCAGATCGTACGTGCAGCCGGATTCGAACTTTTTCAGTGCTTCACGTGCGTTGAGCACGATATCTGAAGTGTAGCCGTAGTCATCCAGCACCATCTTCGCCAGTTCCGCCACGTCCGGGCGATCTTCCACGATCAGAATACGCTCGCTGCTGCCCAGTCGCTGCCGCTGTTCCAGCGCCTGGGGCGACTCACTGGCGATAGTGGCTTCATCGACCGGAAAGTAAAGACGCAAGGTGGTACCCACGCCTTCTTCGGTGTAGATGCGTGCAGCGCCGCCTGATTGCTTGGCGAAGCCATACACCATGGAGAGGCCCAGACCTGAGCCCTTGCCCTCTTCCTTGGTGGTAAAGAACGGGTCCATCACCCGGTCACGAATGCTCGAGGGCATGCCGATGCCGTTATCCGTCACGGCGATACTTACGTAGCGCCCCGGCAATAGTCCGTCATAAGACATGTTGGCCAGCTCATCGACCACCAGATTGCGCGTCTCGATGAAGATCTTGGGGTTTGGCCTGCCAATCAAGGCATCGCGCGAATTGATGAAAATGTTCAGCAGCGCGACTTCTGCCTGAGTCGGATCGATACGGCAGTTCTTCAGTGCGGGATCAAGATCGGTCTCGATGGTCACTTCTGAACCAAAGGTTCGCTCGATCAGCGGCTCGGTGCTGGATATCAAACCATTGAGATTGAGCACACGACCATGCAGTTTCTGTTTCCGGGCAAACGCCAGTAACTGCTTGGTCAGCGTGCTCGCCCTTTCCACGGCAGATTTGGCGTGATGCACACTGCGCCGAACACGCGGTATGTCTATGGTCGGTTTTTCGGCTGCCGTACCGATCAGATCAATGTACCCACCCATGACCTGCAGCAGGTTATTGAAGTCGTGCGCGATCCCGCCAGTCAGTTGACCGAGCGCTTCCATTTTCTGCGCCTGACGCAGGGCCTCTTCCGCGTCCCGGCGACGGCTGATGTCCAACTGTGAGGCGAAGAAATAGATCAGGTCACCAGCATCGTTGTACACCGGAGAAATGAACAACGCGTTCCAGAACGACGAACCGTCCTTGCGGTAATTGAGAATCTCCGTGGAAATATCGTTGCGCTCATGGATAGCGTCGCGAATGGTCTTCACCACGGCGCGGTCGGTCTCCGGGCCTTGCAGGAACCGGCAGTTGGAACCGATGATTTCTTCAGAGGCATACCCGGTCATTTCCAGAAACGCCTTGTTGGCGAAGATGATCGGGTTATCTTCGCTGTTGGGGTCGGTCACGATCATCGGCATGCGTGTCGTTTCTACCGCTGCGAAGAAGATATCCTTTCCCTGATGGGAGATGTTACCGCTCGCCGTATTGTCGACACGGGTCTTGTTTTCCGACACGCCAGGACTCCCAGAATAATATCAGCGTGACTGCACGCACTCACCGCTTACGACTTCAACACCCTCCAAAGGGTTCTATGCCGTATTGAAAAAACAGAATTATATGCATATGGATAGGGCCGGGAGAACCTGATTCATTCGCCGACCAGCGTCTGAGCGACCCAGAGCGATTCATAGACACCGCCTTGTCTGCGCAGTTGCATGGGCGGTCCATCTTCAATGATCTTCCCTTCGTGCAGGACGATGACCCGGTCGACATTGGCGACGGTGGACAGCCTGTGCGCCACCACCAGCACGGTTCTGCCGTGCATCAGCCTGGCCAGAGCTGCCTGGATTACAGTCTCGGAATGTGAGTCCAGTGCGGACGTCGCTTCGTCAAGAATCAGGATCGGTGCATTCTTGAGAAAGACTCGGGCAAGACCCAGTCGCTGACGCTGCCCACCTGACAGCTTTACGCCCCGCTCGCCCACCAGTGTGTCGTAACCTTCCGATAGCGCGCGAATGAACTCGTCGCAATAAGCCTGTCGCGATGCCTGAATAACGTCTTCATATCGTGCATCGGGTAACCCGTAAGCGATGTTTTCGTAAATACTGCGGTTGAACAGCGTGGGCTCTTGCGGAACAACAGCAATCTGTTTCCTGAGACTGTCCTGGCTGACGGCTCTGATGTCGCGTTCGTCCATCAGAATGACGCCGTTGCTGACATCGTCAAGACGTTGTAACAGACTCAGTAACGTCGACTTTCCCGCGCCCGAAGAGCCAACGATACCGACATGTTGCCCGGCAGGAATATCCAGATTCAAGTGCTCGAATATACGGCGTCCTTCCGGATAGCGGTACGACACATCAATAATCCGGATTGCTCCCCGACTGGGTTTCAACTCGGCCTTGGCATCACTCAAGGTATAAGGCTGAATGATGATGCGCAGCGTACCGGCAATTACACCCAGTTGCTGTGAAGTGTCGACCAGTGCCAGCGCCAGGTCTCGCGAGCCGTGCAGTATGCGGAACGTCAGCGCGCTGACCAGCACCACGTCACCCGCCGTGACCGCACTGTCGCGCCACAGCAGAATGGCCCATCCCAGCATTCCACCCGCCATGACCGACAGGCAGATATCGTGCAGCACCCGGGCTTTTTCCAGATAAATCCAGCTGCGTCGTTGCGCGCGTGCTTCGATGCCGATGGACGCCTCAAGCCGCTGGCATTCGCGCTCCCGGGCGGAGAATGCTTTGATGGTCCAGATGTTGGAAACCAGATCCACCATCTCGCCACCAACCCTGGCGGATTGCGCGGCGAAATCGATATGTTTCGAGCGACCGCGTACTCCGACCACGATGATCAACGCTGCGACCAGAAAAACACATAGAATCAACACGTTCGCCATCGCCACCTTGACCGTGTACAACACAACCACCGCCCCCAGAAAATCGACGCAAGGTGGGATGATCTTCCAGGCCAGACCGCCATAGATCGAACCGGCAGCAGCGCCGGCCGATGAGATGCGATTGGCCAGCGATCCCGAGAAGTGCTGTGAAAAATAGCGCATCGGGTGACCGGTCAGGTGATTGAACAGGTCCACCCGCAGGTCGGCGCAACTGGCGACCACCGTGCTGCAGCCGAGCCAGCCACCCAGTCGCCAGAACAGGTTTTCGACCACGATCAGTCCGAGGAACAGAAAAAACGGTATCCAGATGTGCTCGCTTCTGTGGTCGCCCAAGGTCATGACATCGACCAGCATCTTCATGCCGTACTGAACAGCCACCGCGCAACTGGCCGCGCCTACGATCAGCAATAGCATGGCGCCGAAATGCCGGGGTCGCAGAAACACGTAGCGGGTCAAAAAGGGTACGGCACGTTCCGGCAGAGGTGTCGCAGCGCTTTTTCGCATGCTTCATCGGCCTCTTTCAGCATTCAGAACCGACGAGTGCGGGGTCTCGAACATCTTATCCGCTTCACGAATCGCCACTTGCAACGGATGAAATGCAGCACGCTGACCCTGGCCGTCGGCGTAGCCCAGCAGACCGGCCGGGCAATATCGTCCATCATCCCAGCCGGGATAATCCAGGATCGGATACCAGCAGATGCCTTCCACCGGCACCCCGGCCTGCACGGCTTTTTTGACCTGATCGGTGACGTAACGAAACCAGGGCACACGCTGCTCACCCTCGGCGCCCGTTTCCGACACCAGAATGGGTCTGCCGTAGCGGACGAACAGCTCACGGAGCATGCCGCTGAACGGCCGGTACTCCGGCTCGCCGCGCATTACACGCCGACCGTTGAATATCCATTGGTTATGCGGATAGAAATTGGCACCCAGCACGTCCAGGTACTCGGGCCGCCCTCCCAACCCCGGCCATTGGCGTCCGCTCAACATATCCCAGGCTTCGAACTGCGCCCGCCGGTAATTCTCGGCGGCCTCGATCTCGTCATTACGTCGCGTGGCTGGCATTACGTGAATCAGCGGATCGGCCTGTATAAACCGGGCGCCAGGCTCCACACCTCGTATGGCTTCGATCGCTGCGATGCTTGCCCTGACCAGCTGATGCTTGAGTTCCATGCCCCGGCGTTCCGCGCCAGGATTGAGATACCCCACATCGCCTCCCGCCCAGCTCCAGAACGAAATCTCGTTGATCGGCGAATAAAACGGCATGGCGTCGCCTTCGTCCTTGATCACCTGTGCGGCAGCAGTTGCAAAGCGCGCGAAACGCTCCACAAACTGCGGCTGCCAGATGTCCACATCGTCAGGATAACCGTAATGGCAAAGGTCCCAAATCACCTGGGTACCTTGAGCACGCGCAGCCCGCAGCATGGGGAGCAAACTTCCCCAGTCATAGACCCCCGGACGCGTTTCGATCAGGTGCCAGCGCAGCCCGCTGCGCACCGTGCGTATGGCACAGTTTTCCATGGCCGCGAAATCCTTGCCAGGCCAGTGGGCATGCCCTGTGGAATACAGCAGGTCGAGACGTTCGCCATCGCGTCGCCGATGAGTCGAACACTCGAATCCGCCCATAAAAAAACTCTTGAACAAACCTGGCATGCTCAATTTCCCGCCGGCTGCTCGTTCAACAGCCGCGGTTTCAGCTCTGGCGCGGCAGGTGCATGCACTTCGGCAAAACGCTGATACAAGGCCAGCGCCTGTCCCACCACCTGATCCATGTTGTAGTACTTATAAGTGCCCAGCCTTCCAAGAAACGTAACGTCGTCAGACTGATCGGCCAGGGCCTTGTAACGTTTGTACAGCTCGTTGTTCTCCTGACGCGGTATCGGATAGTAGGGATCGCCCTCCGCACTCGGAAACTCATAGGTCACGCTGGTTTTCGGATGCTGCTGCCCTGTCAGGTGTTTGTATTCGGTGATGCGGGTGTACCGGACTTGTTCATCCGGGTAATTAACCACTGCGACGGGCTGAAACTGAGCCCGATCAACCGTTTCGTGTTCGAAGCGCAATGAGCGATAGGGCAAGCGTCCGTAGCAGTGGCCGAAATACTCATCAATGGGACCGCAATACACCAGATGCCGATAGGACAATGCTTCGCGCACCTCGGCGAAATCGACGCCCAGCACAATGTCGATCCGTTCATGATCCAGCATGCGCTCGAACATTTTCGTGTAGCCGTGCAGCGGCATCTTCTGAAAACTGTCGGTGAAATAGCGACTGTCAGTCGTGGTGCGCGTCGGCACCCTTGACGTCACCGACTTGTCCAGTTGCGAAGGGTCCAGGCCCCATTGCTTGCGCGTGTAGCCCCTGAAAAATTTCTCGTACAGCTCTCGTCCGATCTGATTGATCACCACATCTTCGGAGGTCCTGATCATGCCCACCGGCTCAGCGCGTTCGGCCAGAAACGCTTCGGCCTGCTGTTCGTCCATCTGCAGGTCATACAGCGTATTCAACGTATCCAGATTGATGGGAATCGGGACAAGCCTGCCATCGACCTGCGCCAAGACCCGGTGCTCGTAGCTGTACCATTCAGTGAACTGCGAGAGGTAGCTCACGATGCGTTCGGCGTTGGTATGAAAGATATGCGGACCGTAGCGATGCACGAGCACGCCCGCGCCGTCCGGATGGTCGTACGCATTGCCGGCAATATGGGGGCGACGATCAATCAACAGCACGCGTTTGCCCAGACCTGCGGCCAGTCTCTCGGCCAGCACACTGCCGGCAAAACCGGCACCGACGATCATGAAATCGTAGGGCTGCGAAACGTTGATGGCAGACTCGAGCGTTATTTCAGGCATTGGATCTGCTCCTGCATGGCTGCACAGGTCTTGTCCCAGGATTTGTCCGCAAGCACGGCGTCTGCACGGTCATAAAACTCACTGGACTTGCCGTTTCCGAGTGCACGCTCGATTGCATCGTAAAACTGCATGGCGTCAGCGGCGATGGTCACCACGCCGCTTTCTCCATAAGTACTGACCACATCGGTGACAGGTGTCGACACCACCGGGCAGCCGCCCGCCAAGTACTCCGGGGTTTTGGTCGGACTGATGAAGCGCGTGGACTCGTTGATCGCGAATGGCATCAAAGCCACGTTCCAGCCGGACAGGTAGGCTGGCAGGTCGTCATAGGATTTGCAGCCCAGGTAATGAATGTTCGGCAATTGGGGCAGACTGTCCGGATCAATCTTGACCACAGGGCCAATCAACACGAACTGCCATTGAGGCTGAGCACTGGCTACCTGACGAATCAGCTCGACGTCGAACCGCTCGTCGATCACGCCAAAGAACCCCAGACGCGGACCCGGAATGTCCTGCTGGTCTGGCGGGTCGCTCAAGCCATGCCGCGCGGTCGCAAAATGCTCGATGTCCACGCTGCTGGGCATGGAGTGCACGTTGTTGTGCCGTTGCTTCTTGGCCTTCCAAAGACTGTGCCCGCCCGTAAAAACCACGTCCGCACGTTCCAGCAGGTATTGCTCCATGTCGATCAACTCGGGCGGTGCGCCTTTGAATGCCGACAGCTCGTCCATGCAATCGTAGATCGTTGCCTGAGGCCAGAGATGGTCAGTGAAGGCCAGGCTCATTGGCGTGAAGTACCACAGGAACAATTCGCTCGATGGATGCTGTTCCAGCCAGCGATCAAGCAATTCACGTTGCGTGCGACCCACCTGTTCAGGCGGCAGATCACGAGACAGATGCGGCACCAGCACGGTTACGCCAGAGGCCTGCGGCAGGGCTTCAAGCCAATTTCCGGGGAAATCCGCGAAGACCGGCTCCTCAAAGAAAAGCACGTCATAGTCCCTGACCATTCGAGACATGATGTGTTGAGGACGCTGGTAGACAAACCCCCACCTCAGGTGGGAGAGGCAGAGTAGAACGGGGCGTGGGTCGTGTCTGGTTTGCGATGCGGTCGACAAGTCTGAATGAATCGCTTCTGCACGGTTCATGAAGTTTCCCTTCTTGTAAAAAAGTGCCCGGACGAATCTGAAGGGCGCCTTTAAGGGCTGAACTTCGACTGCATTCATTAATGAAAGCAAGGCGGCAAGGCGCGTTGAGCCCGGTGAAGACTCTGCTCTTGCCCACCCTTACCGAATGTATTGAGAGCGTTGCGACACACCCGTTCATTTCTCCCGATGAACTGCACGCGCCACTGGGAGAAGTTCGTTGAACTCGTGGGCAGGGAAATTTCCCTAGTCATAAGCGAATGCTTTTTTGGTACCCGCAGTGCGTCACTGAACTGTTGGGTCGATGGGGTCCTGATTTTCGCTCGCAAACACACCGTACGCCCTGATCCCAGGGGACGGAGTCGTCAGCCCGCCTCTCCCCGAGGCCGCGAAAAGCAAAGGAAGGACAACCATGATCCTAGTGACCGGTGGTGCGGGATACATTGGCGCGCATATCGTGCTGGCGCTGCTTGAGCACGGAAACGAAGTGCTGGTGCTGGACAACCTGTGCAACAGCTCGCGAGAAACGCTTGATCGAGTGGCAAACATCACCGGCAGCCATTTCGACTTCATTCCTGGAGATGTTCGCAGCAAGGCCACTCTGCATGCCCTGTTCGCTGCATACTCTATAGACGCTGTCGTGCACTGTGCAGGCCTCAAGGCTGTAGGCGAAAGCGTGCGTGAGCCACTGCGCTATTTCGAGACCAATGTCAGTGGCAGCGTGAGTCTCTGCCAGGCGATGGCCGAGGCTGGCGTCTTCAATCTGCTGTTCAGCTCATCGGCCACCGTGTATGGAGAAGCTGACCGCATGCCGCTGGATGAAACCTGCGCATTGGGCCTGCCGACCAATCCTTACGGCCATTCCAAACTCATGGCCGAACACGTGATGAAGAGCGCCGCCAGTTCAGACCCGCGCTGGGCCATCGGCCTGTTGCGCTACTTCAACCCCATCGGCGCGCATCCATCGGGAATGCTGGGTGAATCGCCACGCAATACGCCCAACAACCTGTTGCCGTTCCTGTTACAGGTCGCCAATCGGCAGCGCCCTGCCCTGCATGTGTTCGGCAGCGACTACTCGACGCCTGATGGCACCGGCGTACGGGATTACCTGCATGTAATGGACCTGGCCGAGGGTCATTTGAAAGCGCTGGCCCGGATAGGCAATCAACGCGGCGTTTCCATCTGGAATCTGGGCACCGGTCGAGGCTATTCGGTGCTTGAAGTGGTGAAGACGTTCGAACGGATCTCGGGGGTGAAGGTGCCGCTTGTCTTCGAGCCCCGCCGTGCAGGTGACGTGGCTGAGTGCTGGTCAGATCCGGGCAAGGCACGGCGTGAACTGGGCTGGGAGGCCCGCCATGACCTTGACGCCATGTTGACCGATGCGTGGCGCTGGCAATGCATGAACCCTCAAGGGCTGGAACTTGAGGTATTGGTGGGCTGATACCTGCTTCCTGGCCATTCGTCACCCTGCCGGACAAACCTGGGAATCGGTGCAACGCAGCATTTTTCTAAAAGGTACGCCTGGATAGTTGTCGGAATTTGCCTGGACACCGACCAGCGGTGACTGACAGCTCACAGGAAGTGACGCGTTGGGGATATCCGGCATCGAAACCTCTGTCCCCAAAACACGCATGGCCACGGCTCTGCGATGACCGTCACCGAGCGTATTGCGTGACGGTCCCAGCCTAGAGGCCTCTTTACGTGCAACACACTCCCCCCTTCCCGCTTGCCGCTGTGCTGAAACTGCTCGGCGTGACCACGGCGCTTGCCTGCGCCACTCAGGTTCGTGCGGAACAGGCCGTGAACCTGTCCAGCATCGAAGTGGACGGCAGCGCCGTGCAGAGTCCTGCCGAAACGACGCGTGATGCCTTGCGCAGCGTGCCCGGTGGCACTAACACCGTGGACCTGAATCGGGTTGGTCAGGGGCACGTAGCCACCAACGAAGACGTATTCCGCTATCAGGCGGGTATCTACGCAAAGGCAGCCAACAACGAGGGTGCGAAGATTTCCATTCGCGGTTCAGGGCTGAACCGGGCACCCGGTGCACACGCCTCGGGACTGTTCGAAACGCTCGACGGGCTGCCCCTCACCGGCCCCGGTGGCACGCCGTACGAGCTCAAGGAGCCGTTGTGGCTGAGCCATGTCGAAGTGCGCCGTGGCGCGAACGGTTTTGAACTGGGATCGCTGGCACTGGGCGGCGCGGTCAACTACGTTACTCATACCGGCTACGACGTGCCTCGCCTGCAGGTACGCTATGAAGCCGGAAGCCACGGTTACGCCAAACGGCAGATCAGTTCCGGCAATGTACTGGGAAATCTGGATTACTACGTCGCCCTGACTGATTCGAACTACGACGGCTTTCAGGATCACAGCGCAGGCGGCAGCAAGGGCATTGCCGCGAATGTCGGCTATCGCTTCAGCCCTGACCTGGAGACCCGCTTTTTCTTTCGCTACCGCGAAACCGACAACGACTCGCCCGGACGCCTGACCCGCGAGCAGATCCGCCACGATCCACGTGCAGCCAACACGCTCAACGCAGCCCGTGACTCCAAACGCCTGCAACCGGGCAGCACCTGGCTGGGCAACAAAACCACAATCTATCTGGATGACAGTTCCAGAATCGAGACCGGTCTGGTCTATCACGACTATCCGATGGACCTGCGCGAAGGTACCAATCGCCTGAAGGTCGCCTACACCGACATCAGCGGCACGCTGAATTACATTCGACAGGACACCGTGTTCGGCCATCAAAGCAACACAACCCTGGGCCTGCGCACCACCAAGGGGTTGCCGAACAATGGTGCGTCAGAGTTCGTACGCATACCCGCTGGCAACACCGCCAACTACACGCCAGGCACCAGAACCCGTGACTACAGCTATCTGGGTTCGGACAGCGTTCTGCAGTTGAGCAACGATCTGGAAGTGGTTCCGGACCTGTGGTTGACCACCGGCGTTGCTGCCATTTACACCCGTCGCGAGACCGAGGTCACCTACCCCGCTACCCAAGGAGCCGTCAGCACCCATGACTGGGACTACGCCTCTCGCCTCGGCCTGCGCTATGACTTTACTCCGCAATTGCAGGTCTACGGCAACCTGAGCCGCTCGGTCGAGCCGCCTCACGCGTGGTCGATGATCTGGGGTTCGAACCAGTTCTTTCCCGCTGGAAGCGGCCCGGCGACAGGACTGCAACGCGTTGGCGTGAAACTTGAAAACCAGACCGCGACTACTCTGGAACTCGGAGGGCGCGGCCGGGGATGGATGGGTGATTGGGAAGCGGGGTGGTATTACTCGCAGGTCAGGCATGAATTATTGAGTGTCGAAACCCAGGCCGCGAGCCCAACCTCTTCGCAGGTGATTGCCGAATCCAACGCCAGCCCGACGGTTCATACCGGCGTTGAGCTGAGCCTCGACAGTCCGCTGTGGCAAGGCGGGACTGCCGGCAAGCTGGATTTGCGTCAGGCGTACACATTCAGTGATTTTCACTATCGGGACGATGACCGGTTTGGCGACAACGCCCTCCCCGGCATCCCGCGGCACTACTATCAGGCTGAGCTGCGTTACAGCCATCCCACCGGCTTTTACGCCGGCTTGAACACCGAACACGCGTCGAAGATCGCCGTCGACTACGCCAATTCGTTTTACGCTGACCAATACACCTTGCTCGGGGTGACCTTCGGCTACGCCTCGCCCAGGGATGACTGGCAAACCTGGCTTGACCTGCGCAACCTGACCAATCGACGCTATGCCAGTACGGTAACGCCGGGCTACGACGATGCAGGGCGCGACGTGGCGCGCTCGACGCCCGGCGATGGCATGGGCGTCTATGCGGGCGTGTCCTGGAGTCTGCGTTGACGCGCAGTCGGAAGGGATGATCAAAAGTTGGCGGGGGTGTTGGCGCTGATGATTTCGGCCTCATCCTGGCCGATGTTGCGGAACCGGTGAGGCAAGGTAGTGGGGAAATAGTAGCCATCGCCGGGATTGAGAATATTGATCTGACCGTTGATGGTCAGCTCAACCGTACCGCGCGTGACCAGACCGCACTCCTCGCCTTCGCTGTGCACGATGGGCTCTTCGCCCGAGTCGGCACCCGGCGCGTACTGCTCGCGCAGAAAGCGCATCTGACGCGTCGGCAGTGTCGCACCTACCAGCAACAGACGCACGCCGTTGCGCCCCAGATCGGGCTGATCGCCGCCTCGAAACACATACTGATCCTGCCCGGGTGGCTGATCGAAGGTAAAGAAGTCGGCCAGCGACATCGGAATGCCTTCCAGCAGCTTCTTGAGCGAACTGATCGAGGGGCTTACACGGTTCTGTTCAATCAGGGAAATCGTGGCATTGGTCACACCACTGCGTCTGGCGAGTTCGCGTTGCGACAGCTTGTAGCTTTCACGCACCAGCTTGAGTCGTGCTCCCGTATCCATAGTGGCCTTATGTGAAAAAATATCCGGTCAAGAAACTTGGCTTCGACGCAGCAGTGCGCCTGAAGCCATGAGGTCGGATATTAAATCACGTTTGCCGGCAAGGCTCAGTAGTTGATCGCTGACCGTGCACCGGCATAAACCTGACACGCCTGGCGGAACGCCTCGAACATTTTCAGTGACACCGGGTTTTCCGTGAATGCCCATTCGGGATGCCACTGCACGCCCAGTACAAAGCCGGGAGCGCCAGGCAGGGAAACGGCTTCTACCAGCCCGTCCGGAGCCAGGGCCTCGGCACGCAGGTCGGACGCGAGGCGATCAATGCCCTGACTGTGCAGGCTGTTCACCGCAAAGCCGGGCGCAAGGCCCAGAGACTCGAGAACGCCACCCGGCTGCACAGAGACATCATGTTGCGGCACGTATTGCTCGGCCACCACGTCGCTCTGCGGCTCGCGATGATCCAGATAGCCCGGCAAGTCCTGAACACGCTGATGCAGGCTGCCGCCCAACGCCACGTTCAGTTCCTGAAACCCACGGCAAATGCACAGCACCGGAACGCCCTGAGCGATGGCGGCCCTGAGCAACGGCAACGTGTTGCGATCACGAAACACATCATGCGCGGTGCCTTCGATACTCGGCGTGCCGTTGTAATGATGAGGCTCGACATTGGACGGTGATCCGGTGAACAGCAGTCCGTCCAGATGCGCCAGCATCTGCGCCGGTTCGATCGGTACATTCAGTGCCGGCAGGATCACAGGTATTCCCGCAAAACCCGCTGCTTCGACGTATTTGTCGCCCGCTGTGTGCGAGGAATATTTGCCCAATTGCTGGCGACAGGCGCTGACGCCGATCAAAGGAATTCGAGACATGGTTCAGGTCCTGGCTTGAAAGGTCGAGCACCGGGTTTGAAGTGAAAAAGCTGCTATCCAGTGCCATTGAAACCAGTCTAGGATAGTCAGCTACGCAATCGACATGGGCATTCAGGCAAGGAAACTGTGCAG
The DNA here is from genome assembly GCF_021147865.1 of Pseudomonas sp. CDFA 610. Classification (NCBI taxonomy): domain Bacteria; kingdom Pseudomonadati; phylum Pseudomonadota; class Gammaproteobacteria; order Pseudomonadales; family Pseudomonadaceae; genus Pseudomonas; species Pseudomonas sp. CDFA 610. The sequence goes on along the minus strand of NZ_JAGTPM010000015.1, from coordinate 115,975 downwards.
CGATGCAATATGAAGTCAGCCATTCGGATCTTTCTCTGGTGCTTGCGCTGATCAGAGGTCGCACACTGGCGCGTGCAGCGGAGCTGCTGAACGTCGATATTTCCACGGTATTCCGCTCGATCAAACGCCTCGAGGCTGCGCTGGGCATCGCCCTGTTTGTAAAGAACCGACGAGGCTACATCCCTACCGATACCGCCAGCGCGATGGCCGAACAGGCCGAACGCGCAGAGCTTGCGTTGAACGCTGCACGTATCGCCCTGCAGCAAGGCGAGAACGTGGTGAGCGGCACGGTACGCCTGACCTGCACCGACGCTGTACTGCACAACCTGCTGCTGCCCGCCCTCGCCCGCTTCATGCCGAACTACCCGGCCCTGACGCTGGAACTGGCCACGTCCAACTCCTTCGCCAACCTCAGCCGCCGGGACGCCGATATCGCGTTGCGTCTGACCAACACACCGCCAGAACACCTGATTGGACGGCGCATCGGCACGACTGAATACGTCATCTGCGGGTTGCCCGAATATCGTGACGCACTGCAAACAACGCCGTCGTCTGTGCCGTGGATCAGCCCTGACGACTCGATGCCGGACCACACCTCCGTGATCTGGCGCAATCAGGCATTTCCGGACGTGGTACCGCGGTATCGCTGCAGCAGCATGTCCGCCGTTTCACAATTGGTCGCCGCAGGGCTCGGTGTCGCGGCGCTGACTGACTTCACCGCTCGCGGGCTGTCAGGCGTCGAGAAATTGAGCGCGCCGCTGGAGGGCTGCTGCACCGACCTCTGGCTCCTGACCCGCCCCGACTGCCGCGCCTTGCGTTCCGTCCAGACCCTGCTGGATGAACTCGCGCCACTGCTGCGCGATGCCTTACAGCCCTGACTTCTGCCCACATTGGACATACGATCCGGGAAGCTCCACGTCCCGCGGGGTCTGATCACACGAATTTTGTTCATGCGTCAGATCATGCAGTGCTTTGAAAGAAGCCCTTTACGCAGCGCGCAGCCACAATGGATCCACTAAATAATAGTTAATTCATTTAATCATTTTATTTTCCCTTGCTATGTGGCATTAATAGCCCAGGCCACACGTCCACCTGAAACTGATGGATCCATAAAAACAAAATCGAACCGTGGAGAATCCTCATGCATCCGAAAAATACGTGGTACGTCGCCTGTGCAGCGGATGAAGTGACTGACAAGCCGCTCGGCAGGCAGATCTGCAACGAAAAGATGGTGTTCTACCGCGATCAAAATCAACAGATCGTGGCTCTCGATGACTTCTGTCCGCATCGCGGCGCCCCGCTTTCCCTGGGATTTGTCCAGAACGGGCAACTGGTCTGCGGTTACCACGGGCTGGTGATGGGCGGCGACGGCCAGACTGTCGCCATGCCCGGTCAGCGCGTCCGTGGCTTCCCCTGCAACAAGACCTTTGCCGCCGTCGAGCGTTACGGATTCATCTGGGTGTGGCCGGGTGATCGGGAAAAGGCCGACGCTGCACTGATTCCTCATCTGGAGTGGGCAGTCAGTGATCAGTGGGCGTACGGCGGAGGGCTGTTTCACATTCAGTGCGATTACCGCCTGATGATCGACAACCTGATGGACCTGACCCACGAAACCTACGTCCATGCCTCCAGCATCGGCCAAAAGGAAATCGACGAGGCACCGCCGGTGACCACTGTCGAAGGCGAAGAAGTCGTCACTGCCCGGCACATGGAAAACATCATGCCGCCGCCGTTCTGGAAAATGGCGTTGCGCGGCAACAACCTGGCAGATGACGTGCCAGTGGACCGCTGGCAGATCTGCCGTTTCACACCGCCCAGCCATGTGCACATCGAAGTGGGTGTCGCCCACGCCGGAAAAGGCGGCTACAACGCCCCTCACGAATTCAAGGCGTCAAGCATCGTCGTCGACTTCATTACCCCCGAAACCGACACGTCAATCTGGTACTTCTGGGGCATGGCGCGCAACTTCAACCCGCAGGACGAGGCGCTGACAGCGAGCATCCGCGAGGGTCAGGGCAAAATCTTCACCGAGGATCTGGAAATGCTCGAACGCCAGCAGCAGAACCTGCTCCAGCATCCGGATCGCAAGCTGCTCAAGCTAAACATCGATGCAGGCGGCGTGCAGTCTCGCAAGATTATCGAGCGACTGATCGCCAGCGAACAGGCCGCCGGCGGCGACCAGGTCCCTGTGGCCAACCTGAAGTGAACCCGAGGTGCGACATGATCGACGTGACTGTGTTATCGCGCACGGACGAAGCGCTGGACATCTGCAGCTATGAACTGGTGCGAACCGACGGCGGCCTGTTACCGCCCTTCACCGCAGGTTCGCACATCGACGTGCACCTGCCGGACGGCCTGATTCGCCAGTACTCGTTATGCAACCCGCCCACAGAACGCCATCGCTACCTGATAGGCGTGCTGAACGATCCCGCCTCACGAGGCGGCTCGCGCATTCTGCATCAACAGTGTCATCCAGGCACTCACCTGCGCATCAGTGAACCGCGAAACCTGTTTCCGCTTGCAGAGCGCGCCAGCCGTACCCTGCTGTTTGGGGGTGGTATTGGAATCACGCCAATCCTGTGCATGGCCGAGCATCTCGCGCAACACGAAGCGCCGTTTGAATTGCATTACTGTGCCCGCTCCGCCGACCGTGCAGCGTTTGTGGAACGCCTGACGCAGTCGGCATTTGCCGATCAGGTCAACCTGCATTTCGACGATCGCCCGCAAACCCGACTGGATGCGCTGGCAGTGCTGGCCGATCCGGATGCCGACGCTCAGGTGTATGTCTGCGGACCCACCGGATTCATGCAGCATATTCTCGACACGGCTCATGCCCAAGGCTGGCCGGAACACCAGTTGCATCGCGAATACTTCAGCGCAGCGCCGGTGGATACCAGCAACGACGGCAGCTTTTCGGTGGAAATCGGCAGCACCGGCCAGGTGTTCAGCGTGCCGGCCGACAAGACCGTCGCTCAGGTGCTGGAAAGCCATGGCATCGATATTCCACTTTCCTGCGAACAGGGTGTCTGCGGCACCTGCCTGACCCGAGTACTGAAGGGTGTTCCCGATCACCGCGACCTGTTTCTGACCGAGGCCGAACAGGCGCTCAATGATCAGTTCACCCCGTGCTGCTCTCGCTCGAAAACACCATTGCTGGTCATCGACCTCTGACTATTCGGAGCGCTGGATCACTTTCATGCGCTCATGAACGCCAGCGCCGAATATCTCGGCATAACGCAGCGTGGCGTTGGCGTGCTCGCGCATGATCGCTTCGGCCCGTGCGCTCTGGCCATTGATCAGTGCATCCACCACCGCGTGATGCTGCATGTGCGCAAAGTTGAAACGCCTGAACTCGCGCACCAGATCATTGCGATCCACCGCGAGTGCGGTGACCGAGGCGAACGGCAAGTGATCATTGCGTGCCAGCGCATCGGCAATCGCCGGATTGCCACTGCCTTCGACGATGACTCGGTGCAGACGCATGTTAAGGTCGTGATAAACCTCAAGGTCATCCTCGGTCACGAAGCCTTTGGCAAACAGCGCATCCCCTTGGACCAGACAGATTTCCAGCTCGTCCCGGGCTTGCTGACTGACACCGATCTCAGCCATCTGCCGCGCCGCCAACCCCTCGAGCACCCCGCGAACTTCAACCGCTCCGGCGATTTCGTGCGCACTGATGGAGCGCACCTGAAACCCGCGACCACCGAAAGGCACCAGCAGCCCTTCCTGCTCGAGTGTTCGAAATGCCATGCGCACCGGCATGCGCGATACGCCGAATCGTTCGGCAGTGGGCACTTCCATCAAACGCTCTCCAGCCGCCAGTTCGCCTGATGCGATCATCTTGCGCAGCGATACAAGAACGGTCTGGCCGGGTCTGCTCATGAACGGGTGTTCCGGGAAATGAAGGCGTGCATCATAACAGGCCGCACACTGACCGCTCACCAGGCTGAGTAATACCTGAGTCTTCCGGAAGAAGCGGCGCCACGTGCTTCAGCCCGAAGGGCATGGGAGCGCCAGGAGGTTACGACGGCAGCGACAGGCTACGAAGCAGCCTGGTTTCATCTGACACACCAGGCAAACCGCCTCAAACGATCCGCTGTTTGCTCACGGACGGAGTGACGTCTCGCACACTCATCCGAAGCTGCGTTCGCCATCCGGCGTGTCGATCCACTTCAATGTGTCTTCAAAGCTGATCGGCGGACTGTAGAAATAACCTTGAACCAACGTGCAGCCAAGGGTTTCCAGAGCGCTGAGTTCTTCCTGTGTCTCCACGCCCTCGATGACGCAACCGAGCGACATATCCATACTCAAGGCCACCAGGGATTTGACGATCTTGTAGCTGGCCGGGTTGTCGTGAACGCCGGTCACGAAGCTTCGATCGATCTTGAGCTTGGTCAGGGCCAGCGCGTGCAACTGGCTGAGGCTCGAATAACCGGTGCCGAAGTCATCCAGCGATATCCCGCATCCCAACTGCCGGAACTGGTTGACCGCCTGCTGCACCTGAGCGATGTCCTTCATGACGGCCGTCTCGGTGATTTCAAGATCCAGCCGCGACGCGTCGAAACCACTGTTCTCGATGATCTCCACGATCTGGTTGACGCTCTCGCAGGTGGCAAAATCATGGGCCGAGAGGTTGAACGACAACCTGATGGGTGCAGGCCAGGACAGCGCCTTCTGCAAGGCATGAGTCAGCAACGGCGCAGTCAGTTTGTTGATCATGCCGATGCGCTCGGCAATCGGGATGAAGCGCGCAGGCGACACCGCACCCAGTTCCGGGCTGTTCCAGCGGGCAAGCGCTTCGAATGCGACGGTTTCCCTGCTCCGGCTGTTCATGATGGGCTGGAACAGCACGTAGAACTCGGTCTCCAGACTGGCTCGCCGCAGTGCCTGCTCAGTCACACCATCAGCGTGCAGCTGTTGACGATGACTGGCAGAAAACAGGCAGGTCGAACCGGGGTTGTGATTCTTTCCCTGATAGAGCGCGTAGTCCGCGTACTCGAACAATTGCGTGGCGTTGTCGGCCGTTGCCGGGTAGGTCGCAATACCGAAGGTAGCGCCGATCTGGATCGGCATTTCCAACAGTTCGAAATGCTCATGCATCTGATCGCACAGGCGTTTGCCCAAGGCCAGCAAAGCTTCTCTGCTGATGTCACCTTTGATGACCAGCGCAAACTCGTCGCCACCCAGTCGCGACACATGAACCATGTCGCTTGCCGCCTGCTTCAGGCGATCGGCGACCATGACCAGCAACTGGTCGCCGGTGCGATGACCGTACAGATCATTCACCGGTTTGAAACCATCCAGGTCCAGTATGCCGACCGCAAGCCCGGTGCCACGCGCCAGCGCATCGGTCATGGCCAGGTCCAGGGTCTGGAAGAATTGACGCCGGTTGGGCAATCCGGTCAGGCTGTCCTGATTGGCCAGCAGCAGGTTTTCGTTGCTCAGTCGCTCGGTCTGCACCTGCACATTTACCAGGCTGGTGAAGTCACGGTATTGATAACGAAGAATGATCAGCATGCCGATCGACACCAATACGATGTTCGCCGCCGTGGCGATGAAGATCGTGTTGTGGGTCGAGGCGAAGAACACCACGAAGGCCGCGTTCACCACCACCGCCGTCGTGAGCGCGGCAGGCTGCAGGTGCATCATGCAGAAAATGCACACAATCACCGTGATGCCCATGAAAAAGGCGACGTGGGCCTGTGCGTAGGCGTCGCCATAGGGGTACAGCGCCAGCGACCAGCCTGCGAACGCAGCGGCAATAATCCCGGCCAGGCCATTGGTGCTACGCAAGGTGGCCACGATCATCGCTTCGGACGGCAGCCTGTTGACTGTACGCAGCCACATGCGGGCGCGAATCCCGCACACCAGCGTCAGCAATCCCGGTACCAGCAGGGTCAGCCACAACGGCGCAGAACGGTGAGTGAACGCCAGCGCCCAGGTGTTGACCAGCAGCACGAAGTACATCAACGGCAGTTGACGGGACAACGCGATGTATTGGGCCTGGAGCAGCCGGGGGTGATCAGTGGGCACTGACATCAGGGTACGCAGAGTACCCAACAGGTTTTTCAGCATCGCAAGGCTTCTCTGTTACCACAGTCAAAGCGCACGTGGCTTGCTGTATTTCATGCGGGCCGGGCAACGTGCGGCTCGCTTGTCATGCTCTCGGCCAGGGCGACTCTTTCTTTAACACAAAACACGACTTTCAAGCGGCTTTTCAATTAAAGGGGTTTCAACTTTACCGCGCCACGCTCACTCGACGCAGACCGGAAGCTGTTGTATATATCAGGCCGACTTGAAGTGCCGCATGATTTGAACCAAACCGCCAAAATGAACTCATGACACAGGTTTTTACAGCGCCCGTCTGTTTTCAGTCCCTGAGTGCCATTCCTGGCTCTTTTACGAAGTACATGGAGAAGTAACATGAACAGGAAAGTTATTATCGACACCGATATGGGCTGGGACGATGTCCTGTCCATTGCCTACCTGATGAAACGTCCGGATATCGACATCGTCGGCATCACGGTCACCGGCTGTGGCGAAACCGATCTGAACTGGGGCGTGATCATCGCCCGGCATCTGCTGGGCATCGGCAACCGGCTTGATGCTGTCGTTGCCTGCGGCACGGATATACCGACGGCGTATGACTACCGTTTTCCACAGGACTTCAAGAACGACATGAACGACGTCATGGGTCTGCTGGGAACGTTGAACCCTGTACAACTTCCAGTGCTTTGCGAAACGCCCGCCTGGACATTTCTGTTTGAAACAATCACGCACAGCCCGGTGCCGGTCACGATTCTTTCGCTGGGTGGCTTTACCAACATTGCAAAGATGTTGTCGCTGAGCACAAATCCGAACGACTTCGCCAACATCGACAGTATTTATGCAATGGCGGGTGCCGTTTATGTTGACGGCAACGTAGCAGGTTTGAACAATGCGAAACCTGAATGGGATCAGGGTCCGGCTTATTCCAGCAATTATTATGCAGAGTGGAATGTATTTGTGGACGCCGTGGCGGCCGACACGGTATTCGGCTCGACGCTGCCCCTCACGCTGGTGCCGCTGGACGCATGCAATCAGGTGATCCTCGACCCTGGCTACTCGAAACGAATCACCGCGACCGATCCGGTAGCGACACTGGTGCGTAAAGTGCTTGAGGCCAAGTCCGGCACGCACGCCGAAGGTAATCTGCCGGTGCCTATCTTCGACCCACTGGCGACCTTGCTGATGGCAGGTGGTATTAGCGCAACCAAAACCAATGCCGAGTATCTGTCGGTCGACACTACCCGTTCCGATCAAGACAACCACTGTGGTCAGATTATCGTCAATGACGGCGGCTCAAGGCCTGTCTCGTTCGTGACCGGCGTATCGCAAACCGCTTTCGCCAACAACTTTGCGCAAGTGATCAACCTTCCTCTGGGCTGACGGCAAGCGCCGTGCCCGATCGCACTGCACGGGCACGGCAACAGGCTGGCCCTGGCAGCCCTGAACCATGTACGACGCCCGGCAGTCAGAAGGCTACTTCACGCCCTGCTCAGGATTTCCGCATGTTCAGCCGTACTCTACTTGTCGCTGCCACCCTGACTTGCTCATCGCTCGCTTTCGCCGACGACACGCTGCGCATCGAGCGCCTGCAACGTTGTGGCGACCTGCTCGACCGCCAACAGCAGACGTTCTGTCTCAACGCAAAAGGCATGGGCAAGGGCCCGGTTGAAATCAGACTGGGCGGCAAGACCCTGCCCGACAGCGCCATCCAGCGCGACGGCGACCGTCTGCGGGTGCAGTTGAACTCTGCCGACTGGCAGAGCGGCCCGCTCTGGCTGCAACAGGGCGGTACTGGCAGCAACGCGGTCTGGCTGAGCATGGCAGGCAGTCATGTGCTGGCCGCCACACCGGATGAAGTCGCGAAAAACATGGACGGGCTGACCACCTATGTGAACCTGATCAGCCTGATCATCGAGGAGCGTTTCGACGGCCGCGAAGAAGCACAGAGGATTGCCCGGAAATTCGGCGCTACCGTCGTCGGCTCGATTGCACCGCTCAATACCTGGCAGTTGCGCTTGCCGGTAAAGAATCTGGTGGAGCGCGATGCCATGGTGCTGCGCATGGGCAGCGAGGTCAGTGTCGACGCCGTCGTCATCGAAGAATCCCAGGCCGAAGCCGCTGAAAGCGAGGCGCCGCCTTCGGACGGCAAACAGGAAAAGCCGACGCGCGAGCAATGGACCGCCAACCGTTTCATGGATGCCGTCAATTACTACCAGCGCCGGATTCCCGGCAAGGTGTCTCCCATCAAGCCGGTGCCGATTCGCATCGGTATCATCGAACGCAACGTCGACTTCGATACCCCGGACTTTGCCGATTATCGAGGCGACTGTCACAGCGGCGCACCCCGCACCTGTGTGTTTGCCCGGGACGCTCGCAGGCCTGACGGTCATGGCACCACCGTGACCGGCATTCTGGCGGCCGATACCGCAGAAGGCGGCAACACGGGTTTTCTCAGATCGCTGGACGGCGCGAGCCAGGGCTTCGATGTGATCGTGGATCGCAACTCCGACGCAGGCATCGCTGCCAACGTGGCAGCCTCGGTCAACCTGGTCGAAGACGGCGTCAGGGTGTTGAACTGGAGCTGGGGCATTCACCGGATCGGAGCGAAGAATATTCAAGGGGATGACGTTGACTCGCTGATCCGCTCGGGGCTGGCGATGTCCGGCTATGAAGAGCTGTTGGAGGAGTTCTTTCTCTGGCTGCGCGAAAAGCACCCCGATGTGCTGGTGGTGAACTCGGCAGGTAACGGGTCGTCCTTCTCGAGCACTGACGAATACCGACTGCCCTCCTCCTTCATCACGGATCAACTGCTGGTCGTGGGCGGCCATCAGCGGACCGAGCGCGATAACGTCGCCGTCGATGACCCGGCCTACGTCGAGAAGCGCGCGTCTTCAAACGTGGATATGCGCGTCGACATCATGGCATCCGCCTGTACACGGGCGTCAACGGCCAAGGCTGGCGAACAGGGCGCGGTGCATTGCGGCACTTCCTACGCTACGCCCATGGTCACGGGCATGGTGGCTGCCATGCTGTCGATCAACCCCAGGCTCACCCCCGAGCAGATCCGCATGCTGTTGCGCCGTAGCGCCATGACCATCGGCAGCAACTATGACTTCGAACCGGTGGGCGCCGACGACCTGACTGCGCCAATTTTGCCGTCCGAGCGGGAATTCAAGCTGCATGACAAGGACGTGGGTCGCTCGGCGCGCCTGGACATGCAAAAGGCTCTGGACCTTACGGTACAGAGCCTTGATCGCGTGAGATGAATTATCCGGCGGGGATCAGTTTGCAGCCACCTGATCCCGCTCAGCCTGCATGACCAGCGCCTTGAGCGAGGCATCGAACTGCTTCAGGGCGGTGACCTGCAATTCGCGCTGCTGGTCGATCTGCGCGGCGATTTCAGGGGCGGCCTTGCCCTTCACCCAGACCGAAGGCATTGCCTGACCGGTTGCGCCCTCTGCCTTGCCGATGTACTGCAGATTGGCATCGTAGAACCGGGCCAGATAACGCGCTTGCACCTGATTGTTGCGCTTGCTCACCAGTTGATTGTAAGTGTCGAGCATCACCACCACGTCAGGCCGCGCCTGCATCACCGCGTCGAGGTTGTCATAGACGGTCACCGAGGCGAACTCTTTCTTCAGAGAGCCGGTGAGCCAGTCGATGGCCAGCTTCGGGTCGGAGCTGTTGATGAAGGCGTCACGAATACGGGAATCCAGTGCAGGGTTTCGGGCAGAGCGCTGGGCAACGGCATGATAGTTGGTCAGATACTCCAGGTTACTGACCGTGTTTTCGCTGTACAGCACACCGACCGACTGCGAATGCTGAAGGCTGGCAGGGCTGTCCGCTACCGGCTGGAAATGGCAGGCCTGAGCGTCATCGAGGTGGGTGGCAGCGGAAACGGACGACGTGGCCAGGGGCGCACTGATCAAGACAGCGACAAACGTCAGCAGGTTGAAAATGTTCATCGTTCGTTTCCTTCTGTATGGAGCAAGTGGCTATGACGCCATCCTCCTCCTTTGCCGAAAAAACAGAACTTGCCTTTCTTGATGGTGACTATCGATTGAACGAATGATAGTAGACGGCCATGAACTACACGCGTCTTCGGCACAAATAACTTCAAATATTCATATCAACCTTCACCGCAGCCCGAATGGCTTCGAGCAACATCATGCAGGCCGGATTGTCATTGTCGGTCCGCCAGACCAGATGCAGCTCACTCTGCACACCCTCGCCCAGGTCGATGTCGCGAAACACCACATCCTTGAATACCACATTGGTCGCGCAGCGCGGCACCAGCGCCAGGCCCATTCCAGCGTTGACCAGCGCCAGAATGGTCAGCGACGAGCCGAGCCACTGCACATAGTCCGGGGCAACGCGGGCCGAACGAAACATCCCGGTCAGCAGCTCGTTGAACGGCGGATAGGCCGAGTGCGAGTACATCAGGAAAGGTGCGCCATCCAGATCTTCAACCGCGACCGACGAAGCCCCGGCAAGCGGATGGTTGCCCGGTACCGCGAGCACGAACGGCTCGCGCACCAGACACTCGGTCTCGTAGCCCGGTTGAAACAAAGGCGCACGCACGATGCCAAGATCGATGCGCCGCGCCCTGAGCGCTTCGTGCTGCTGATAGGTATTCATTTCGGTGAGGGATATCTTGACCTGAGGCTGATTGAGCCGCGCCTCGGCGATTACCCTGGGCAGAAATTCGTAAACCGCGCTGCCGACGAAGCTGATGGTCACCGAGCCGATATCGCCTTCAGCGAAGCGCCGGGCCGAAATGGCTGCCTGCTGGGCGCGCTCCAGCAGTGTCTGCGCCTCGAGGAAAAATGCCCGCCCTGCGGCCGTCAGCGCCACGCTGCGAGTGCTGCGCGTGAACAGTTCGACCCCCAGGTTGTGCTCGAGCAACTGGATCTGCCGGCTCAGCGGCGGCTGGGTCATGTTCAGACGTTCGGCTGCTCTTCGGAAATTCAATTCCGTGGCGACCGTGGTGAAACAGCGCAGTTGGGCCAGCTCGAACATTGATTCATTCCAGGTATCAATCAAATCAATATCTAGATTAGACGGGAATAATCCCAGCGTCCATGATCGGCTCATCCCCAAAAAAACAATGAACGGGAGTTGCCTCTTGAATACCGTCCCTCACGCTTCGGATCCCACGGTGCTTGCCCGTGCGGCCAGCAAGGTGAAGCGCCACGTGCTTCCGCTGTTCGTGGTGATGTTCATCGTAAATTACATCGACCGGGTCAACATCGGCTTTGTGCGCAGCCATCTGGAAACCGATCTGGGCATCGGCGCAGCCGCCTATGGGCTGGGCGCGGGTCTGTTTTTTGTCGGCTATGCGTTGTTTGAAGTGCCCTCCAATATGCTGCTGCAACGCTACGGCGCACGTGCCTGGCTGACCCGCATCATGTTTACCTGGGGCGCGGCCGCCATGGCCATGGCCTTCGTACAGGGTGAAACCAGCTTCTACGTGCTGCGTTTTGTGCTGGGGGCTGCCGAGGCGGGTTTCTTTCCGGGGATCATCTATTACTTCACCCAGTGGCTGCCCGCCAGTGACCGCGGCAAGGCCATGGCGCTGTTTCTGAGCGGTTCGGCCATCGCCTCGGTGATTTCCGGCCCGCTGTCCGGCGCGTTACTGGGCATCAGCGGCCTGAGCCTGCATGGCTGGCAGTGGATGTTTCTGATCGAAGGTTTTGCCTCGATTGTGCTGTGCGGTTTCGTCTGGTTCTGGCTGCAGTCGCACCCTCACGAAGCCAAATGGCTGACCGATGAAGAAAAGACCACGCTGGTCAACGCCATAGCCGAGGAGCAACGCGCTCGCGAAGCCACCCAAACCATACGGCCTTCGGTGTTCAAATTGCTGGCGGATCGGCAGATCGTGCTGTTCTGTTTCATCTACTTCTCGGTGGCCCTGACGATCTATGGCGCCACGTTCTGGCTGCCGAGCATGATTCGCAAGATGGGCAGCCTGAGCGACTTCGAGGTCGGGCTATTCAACTCGGTGCCCTGGCTGATCTCGATTGTCGCCATGTACGGCTTTGCAGCCCTGGCGGCGCGCTTCAAGCATCAGCAGGCGTGGGTCGCTGTAACACTGGTGATCGCCGCGTTCGGCATGTTCATGTCGACCACCGGCGGGCCGGTCTTCGCCTTCGTCGCCATCTGCTTTGCTGCGATCGGCTTCAAGGCAGCGTCGGCGCTGTTCTGGCCCATTCCACAGGGGTATCTGGACGCGCGCATCGCCGCCGCAGTGATTGCGCTGATCAACTCCATCGGCAACCTGGGCGGTTTCGTTGCGCCCACCGCGTTTGGCTTTCTGGAGCAGACCACCGGCTCCATTCAAGGGGGTCTTTATGGGCTGGCGGCCACCTCGCTGCTGGCGGCCATCGTGATCTTCTTTGCCCGCACCACGCCGAAAGGTGATGCGAGCCGCCCATCCAGGGCTGAGCCGGCGATATTGCACTCGAACGCCCCGCTCGGCCCCCGCTCAAGCCTCAAACCCTGATCAACCGGGAGACAGCCCTTTGAAAATCATCCGTGTCACCGTCACCCCCATCGCCTTTCGCGATCCGCCTCTGCTCAACGCCAGTGGCATACACGAACCCTTCGCGCTGCGCTCGATTATCGAAATCGAGAGCGACAACGGTTACATCGGCCTGGGCGAAAGTTATGGCGATGCTCCGGCACTGGCGATTCAGCAACAGGTACAGAACCAGTTGATCGGCCTCGACCCGTTCAACCTGAGCCAGTTACGCAGCATCGTTCAGGCCACTGTGGCTGCCCACAAGCCGGCGAGCCTGGCCGGTGCGGAACTGGCCCCCGGCTCTCACGCCAGCAAAGCCGTCAGCAACGCTTATTCGGCTTTCGAAGTGGCGTTTCTTGATCTGCAGGCACGCTCGATCAACGTGCCGCTGGTGGACCTGCTCGGTGGCGCAGTTCGCGATCAGGTGCCGTTCAGCGCTTACCTGTTCTTCAAGTACGCACAGCACGCCGACTCACCTTACGCACCGGACAGCTGGGGCGAAGCGTTGAACGAAGAGCAGATCGTGGCTCAGGCCCGGCGCATGATCGAGGCTTACGGTTTCAAGAGCATCAAGCTCAAGGCGGGCGCGCTGGAACCGGAGCATGAAGTGTCCTGTATCAAGGCGCTGAAGAAAGCCTTCCCCGGCTGCCCGCTGCGTATCGACCCCAACGGCAACTGGTCACTGGAGACCTCGATCCGCATGGCCGAATTGCTGGGCGATGATCTGCAGTACTACGAAGACCCCACGCCCGGCCTGGATGGCATGTCCGAACTGCACAAACGGACCGGCCTGCCGCTGGCGACCAACATGGTGGTCACCGACTTCGACGAATTCCGTCGCAGCGTTGCGTTGAACAGCGTGCAGATCGTACTCGCCGACCATCATTACTGGGGCGGCCTGCGCGACACCCAGGCGTTGGCGAAAATGTGCGCCACGTTCGGGCTGGGCGTGTCGATGCACTCCAACTCGCACCTGGGCATCAGCCTTATGGCCATGACCCACGTCGCCGCCTCTGTGCCCAACCTCGACTACGCCTGCGACACGCACTACCCGTGGCAGGAGCCGGACGAGGAAGTCATCAAAGGCGGCAAGTTGCCTATCGTCGACGGCTGCGTGAAGCTGACCCGCGAACCGGGCCTGGGGCTTGAACTGGACTACGACCAGCTCGGCAAGCTGAACGACCAATACCTGAGTTGCGGTATCCGCCAGCGCAATGACGTGAAGCAGATGCAGAAGTACAAGCCTGACTGGAAGGCGCTAAAGCCTCGTTATTGAGCGGCAGTCAAGTCGGACGGCCCCGTCCTCCGGGGCCTGATCACCTCAGCTGCACCACGACCTTGCCCTTGGCCCTTCCCTGCTCCACATACGCCAGTGCATCGGCGGTCTGATGGAACGCAAAAGTACGGTCCAGAATCGGCTTGATGATCCCTGCCTCGATCAATCTGGTGACTTCCTTGAGCTGAGCGCCGCTGGCCCGCATGAACACGAAGCTGTAGGCAACGCCCTGTTTGCGGGCCTTTTTGCGGATGCCGTAACTCAACAGGCGCATGACCTGCTTCAGCACCCCGTTGAGTTTCTGCTGTTCAGCAAATGCCGGGGTGGGCGGGCCGGAGATGGAAATCAGATGCCCGCCCGGTTTCAGCACGTTGAGCGACTTCTCCAGTTCGTCACTGCCCAGGCTGTTCAGCACCACGTCATAGCCCTGCAGCAGACTTTCGAACTGCTGGGTCTTGTAGTCGATCACTACATCGGCACCCAGCGCCTTGACCCACTCGACATTATGAGTGCTGGTGGTGGTTGCGACGAAGGCACCGAGGTGCTTGGCGAGCTGGATGGCAATGGTGCCGACGCCGCCTGAACCTGCGTGGATCAACACGCGCTGGCCTTTCTTCACCTTCGCGGTTTCCACCAGCACTTGCCAGGCGGTCAGCGCCACCAACGGAATGGATGCCGCCTGCACCATGGTGAGGTGTGCCGGTTTGAGCGCGACAGACTCCTCGTCCAGGCATATCAGCTCGGCGAAGCTGCCCATGCGTTCCTGCTCGGGACGCGCATACACTTCATCACCGGGCTTGAAGCCTTTGACGTCTGGCCCGACCGCCACCACGACGCCCGCCACATCGTTACCCAGCACCAGTGGCAGCTTGTAAGGCAGAATCGGTTTGAATTCGCCATTGCGGATTTTGACGTCCAGCATGTTCACGCTTGCCGCATGAATCTGGATCAACACGTCGGTTTGTCCGATGCCAGGATCGGGCCGATCGCCAATCCGACCGATTTCCTTTTTTCCATAACGGTCGATGATGAATGCTTTCATGGGTGTTCAATTCTCTTTAAATGCAAATGGCTTGGCTGCATACGTAGTGTCATTGCACGTGGTGTCTTTCACGGTGCTGAACAAACAGGAAGGCCAGTGAAAACAGTATTTCGATCGCCACCGCCGCCAGAATCCCCGGATTGGCATGCCCTGAAAGCAGTTCGAAGACGCCAAGTGCGGCGAGAGTCAGGCAGGCTGTGACAAAGCCTGCGACCAACGCCGAACGTGCAACCGAAGGCCCGGCGTCTCTGGCCAGAAAAAGCATCACGCCAACGCCCAGATACAAAGCGGCTGCGCGACGACTGACCAGCCCGGCCTCACTGGAAAAACCCACACCCCAATTCGCCAGCATCTGCGCAGGCATCAACATCCAGGCAACGGCAAGCGCCCAGAACACAATGGCGCTGGTCACCACGAGATGACGAAACTTCATGGCTGTTTACTCACATGTTGATGGCTGGCAAATGGAACGTGCGGTCTATCCAGTACGACGGCATCAGGGGGCGGTCTGATACCGTTGCGCAACCTCGGCCTGACGGATGTCGCCCAGCAGTCCCTGACGCGCCGCCTGCAGGGCATCCCAGCGCGCATCGTCACGCAGCGGAGGGATGGTGATCGGTTCGCGACGGTCAAAGCCGACCAGTGCTGCATCCACCAGGTCGTGCACTTCCATGATGTCCGGCAGGGTGTTGATGTCGATGCCGGCACGTCCCCAGATCTCGGTACGGGTTGCGGCCGGCAGCACGGCCTGTACATAAACGCCCTTTTCCGCCAGTTCCAGACTCATGCCTTGGGACAGGAACACGACGAAGGCTTTGGTGGCGCCATAAATCGACATGCCGAACTCAGGTGCAAGGCCCACAACGGAAGCGATGTTGACAATGGCGCCCTCGCCCGCCTGCACCAGCCGTGGCGCAATGGCGCTGGCCAGCCGCGTCAGCGCGGTGGTGTTGAGGGTAACCAGTTGATCGATGCTGGCAGGCGTCTGGTCCAGAAAACCACCGCTCTGCGCAACACCGGCATTATTGATGAGGACACCGATGCTGGCGTCATCGCGCAGACGTGTTTCGACAGCGGTCAGGTCTTCATTGCGGGTCAAATCAGCCTGCAGCACGTCGACGGCAACCCCGTGCTCTTCACGCAGGCGTACTGCGAGCGTTTCCATACGCGCCTTGTCGCGGGCGACCAGAACCAGATCATGACCGCGACTTGCGAAACGGTCGGCGTAGACAGCGCCAATGCCAGTGGATGCGCCGGTGATGAGAACAGAAGGAAGTGCGGTCATGTGAGTGCTCTCTTGCAGAAGAATCATTGAGGTGCCCAGAAGGTAATTGCCTGGGCCTGCCACAATGATGATGATCAGCATCTTATTCGTCAACAACTTTAATGATGGTTAACATCAATGCTATAGTGCAGGCATATTGGATCGCACAGATATAGAGGCATCTCATGAGGGTCACCAAAGCGCAGGCACAAGCGAACCGCGCCCACATTGTCGAAACGGCATCGGTGCAGTTTCGCAAGCATGGGTATGACGGGATTGGAGTGGCGGATCTGATGGCCGCTGCAGGCTTCACCCATGGCGGGTTTTACAAGCACTTCGGGTCCAAGTCCGACCTGATGGCTGAAGCGGCTGCCTGCAGCATGTCGAAAATCGTGGAGCAGTCAGCGGGCGTCAGCCCTGCGCGCTTCCTTGAGTACTACCTGAGTCGGGAACACCGCGACGACATTGCAACCGGCTGCACGATGGCCGCCCTTGGCGGCGATGCATCGCGCCAGTCCGACGACGTTAAAAACACCTTCGCCAATGGCATTGAACAGCTGCTGAACAACCTGATGCCTGACGCGGCGGCACAGCAGGACGCTGACCCCAAGGCTTCACGCTTGGCGCTGCTGGACATGCTGGCCCATGCGGTCGGCGCAGTCATGTTGTCCCGCGCCGTGCCGAACGACTCGACACTGGCAGACGACATCCTTGAAGCCTGCCGGGCAACGATGCTCGTCCAGGCTGAAAACTTGTCTGAAGACACGTCTTCCGTCAGCCAGGAAGAGGCCGGCGATTTTAAGCCGGCTGCCCGTAACGCCTGATGCATCAGGATGCGAATAGCCTGCTCAGGCACGCCAGTTTCTTTTTGTACGACTTGCGAGCCTGCAAGGCGTCTTCAAGGGTAACGGCAACAAAACGCGCCTTCTGATTGGGTTGCATCTGCCCGATCAGGTCGAGGTCGGCGCTGATTACCGTACCGATCATGGCGTAACCGCCGCCGG
This sequence comes from Pseudomonas sp. CDFA 610, assembly GCF_021147865.1. Lineage (NCBI taxonomy): Bacteria > Pseudomonadati > Pseudomonadota > Gammaproteobacteria > Pseudomonadales > Pseudomonadaceae > Pseudomonas > Pseudomonas sp. CDFA 610. The sequence continues at coordinate 98,821 of NZ_JAGTPM010000015.1, read as the reverse complement.
ACACCGCGTCGCGGTGCAGCACAATGGGTTCAAGCCCGGCTGGCACCTGAATCGAGCCGATCGGATAGCAACTGTCGACAATGTTGGAGGGGTCGGAGCCAGCACCGAACGGTTGCTCGCGTGGCTGGAACGTCAGTGCCTTGCCGCCTTTGAAGCGATAGCCGATACGGTCCGCCTCGGAACCGACCGTCCAGGATTCGGAAAAAAAGCTGGTCGCCGCGTACTCCGTCAGGCGCTCGTAATACAGCCCCGGCACCACGCGCAGATACACCTCACCGCCCAGAGACTGACGCAAGGCCATCGGCAGACTCGCTCCCGCCCGGCCTTTGCCACTGGGCACGCCGATGGCCAACTGATCGTCCGCAGCCAGGCGTCGCCCTTCAAAACCGCCCAGCGCGCCCAGCGTATAGGTTGAGCGACTGCCCAGCACCAATGGCACATCAATACCGCCTGCCACGGCCACATAAGCACGAGCGCCGTCCTTGGGAAAGTCGAAACGCAGCACCTGCCCCGCTCTCACCGCGAAGGCGGTGTCGTGATGCATGTCAACGCCATCCAGCCGAGGCGTCATGTGCGCGCCACATACTGCCACCAATGCATCCTCTTGAAATTCAAGCTCGGGCCCGACGAGAGTGCATTCCAGCCCTGCAGCGCCTGGCGGGTTGCCGACCAGTTGGTTGGCAGCACTGAGCGCGTACTGGTCAAGTGCGCCGGAGGGCGGAATACCCAAATGGTAATACCCTTCGCGGCCCAGGTCCTGGACCGATGTGGCCAGTCCCGGTTTAAGTACCTTGATCATGCAAGCACCTCCTGCAGCGAAGCCGGATAACCGGCCGGATCGGCGAGAAAGCTGTCGAGAGAGAACTCGACCGGACGGATCCGCAGGTCGAAACGACCCGCGTCCACTTCGGCGACTGCGAGGTCGTAAGCCTCACGGTCAATGGGCTTGAATTGAACGATATCGCCGGGCCTGAAAAACACCATGTGCTCTTTCAGGTAAGCCAGTTGCTGCTGCGGATCGTAGATCGGGGCTGGCGTGACACCGAACATCTGATAACCACCGGCGCCGCGCACCGAATAGATACACCCAAAGCAGCCGCCGTGCCCGAGGGTCAGTTTGGGCGTGTCGGTACGCGGACGCAGGTATTTGGGAACCTGTAACTGGCGCTTGCGCTCGACCATCTGGAACATGAACGGCAGCCCGGCCACGAAACCCACCATCGACACGAACCAGGGTGCGCCACTGTGAGCGGCGATGAACGCATCGACATCGGCCAGGTTATTGATTCGCGCCGCGTACTCCAGATCTGTCGCGCTCGGGTCCTGATGACGGTCGCGAAATCGCATCAGGGTTTCATGGGTCCAGGGATCGTTGTAAAGCACCGGAATTTCGATGATTCGGGTCTTCAGGGTGCGCTCTGCGACCGCGCCGGCTTCGGCGGTTCTGACGGCATCAAGTAAGGCATGGGGCTCGATCCGGTCCGGGTCGAAACGGATCTGAAACGACGCATTGGCCAGACACACGTCCAGCACACCGTCCAGTTGCAGACGTTCCACGGCGCGGGTCACCGCCATGCCCTTGAAAAAGGCTTCCAGTGACATGCTTTCGCTGACTTCGGCAAACAGGTGTTCGTCGGCACCGAAACTGTAGCGAATCGGATCGTTCATGCCCGGCCTCCGCTGAGTTGATAGTCGGCCATGTCTGTTCCTCTTGGATGGGTTGGAGAACGGCAGGCGAACGGTAACGGGACCCGGCATCTGTGTGCCGGTGTCCTTGCATGGTCAACGGGGCGCTTTCACCAGGATACCGGCGTTGTCCAGCGCCCTGCGTGTGGCTTCGGCCAGATCCAGCGCGCCTGGCGTATCGCTGTGCAGGCAGATGGAATCGAACTCGATGGGCAGGTCTTCTTCCTCGACCGTACGCACCACGCCCTGCTGGCAGGCACGTAGCACGCGTGCGGCGACCTTCGCCGGATCGTAAGCCTGTACGTTGCGGGTAAACACGATCGAACCGCTGAGATCGTAAGCCCGGTCGGCGTAAAATTCACGAATGACCGGCTGCCCCAGCTCTTGAGCGATCCTGCAGATGACCGAGCCCGGCATGCAGTACAGCAACAGCGCCGGCTCAACACGCTGCAGATTTTCGACCAGCAGACGGGCCGCTTCCTCGTCGCGGGCCAGGTGCATGTAAAGCGCACCGTGGGGTTTAAAATGTTGCAACGTTACACCCTGGGCACGAGCGATCTCTCTCAAGGCGCCCAGTTGGTAAAGCATGTCGTCCACCAGTTCCTGCGCAGGAGCCTGAATATGGCGACGGCCGAACCCGACCAGGTCGTGAAACCCCGGATGCGCCCCGACGGCCACCCCGAGGCGTTTGGCCTGCTCGACCGTGCGACGCATGGTGCCGGGGTCGCCCGCATGAAAGCCGGTGGCCACGTTGGCAGAACTGATGAATTTCATGAGTTCGGTGTCAACACCATCACCAATGGTCCAGGAGCCGAAGCTCTCACCCATGTCCGAATTGAAATCGACTGTCCGCATGTCGCACCCTCCTGACATGAAATTGCGATCTGACTCGGACAACGTTAGATTCCTCATGACCCCTTGGGTAGATCTATTAACAGATACCCCTTTATCTATAAATCAGATGGACTGCCTGAAGGAAAGTCGATGTCTCTCACCCTTCGCCAGATTCGCTATTTTGTCGCCACCGCAGAGATCGGCCAGATCTCCCAGGCGGCCATTCACCTGAATATTTCCCAGTCAGCCGTGACGACAGCGATCAAGGAACTGGAGCACATCCTGGGCAGCCTGCTGTTCCAGCGCTCGGCACAGGGCATGACGCTGACCGACGCCGGGCGGCATTTTCTCAACCGCGCCTATGTGATCCTTCGCAGCGTCGACGATGCCTTGAACAGCCCGTTGCCTGACGTGCGTGCCAGCGGACTGCTGCGTCTGGCCGCGAGTTACACCGTGATCGGCTACTTCCTGCCCCATCACCTGCAACGGCTGGAACACTGGCACCCGGACGTTTCGATTCAGGTCCATGAGCAAGAACGCCAGGCCATCGAACAAGGTTTGCTGGAAGGCTGTTTCGACATGGCAGTGGTGCTCACCGAAAACATCACCCATCCGGATATCGTTTCCGAAACGCTGTTCAATTCGGAGCGTCGTCTGTGGCTGCCCAGCCATCATCCGCTGTGCCAGCGTGATGTGGTGAGCCTTGCCGACGTTGCCAGAGAACCGTACATCCTGCTGACCGTCGATGAAGCCGAGCAGAGTGCGATGCGTTATTGGGAAATGGCCCGTCAGAAACCCAATGTACGGGTGCGCACCAGTTCGGTCGAGGCGGTGCGCAGCATGGTCGCCAACGGGAGCGGCGTGGCAATCCTGTCGGATCTGGTGCACAGGCCCTGGTCGCTCGAAGGCAAGCGCATCGAAACCATGACGGTGACCGACAAGGTCACCCCCATGAGCGTGGGGCTCGCCTGGCACCGCGAGCGGGCGTTCAGTCCGGCGATGCAGGCATTTCGTCAGTACTTTCATGACGCCTTTCTGGCCCCGCAACAACTGTCGGCACGCCGTTAACGCGCATTGACCGGCGCATGCTCGGCCATCAGCTCGGCGATCCAATCGATAAAGGCCCGGACCTTGGCGCTCACATGCCGGTTTGGCGGAAACGCCACGTACATCGGCATCGAATCCAGACGCCAGTCTTCGAACAACGGCACCAGATCCCCCCTGGCCAGGTGAGGAAGTGCCATGTAGTCGGGAAGCCAGATGATGCCCATTCCTGCCAGCCCGGCAGCCAGATAGGCGTTGCCGTCGTCCACTGCCAACACGTAACGACCGTGGACATGAACACTTTCCTCGCCACGGTGCATGGCATAAGGCAGTGCCTTGCCGGTACGCGCCCACAGATAGCCGACAATACGGTGATGCGAGTTCTCGAGGTCCTTTGGATGGGTCGGCAGCCCCTTACGCTCCAGATAACCTGGCGTTGCGTAGACACCCAACCGCAGATCGCCGACGCGTCGCGCGATCAGCGATTGATCGGTGATCTCACCGCCGCGCAGCACGCAGTCCACGTTCTCTCGAACCAGATCGACGACGCGGTCACTGGCGCCCAGGTCGATCTGGATGTCGGGATAACGTGCGTGAAAGGCAGGCAAGGCAGGCATCAGTAGAAGGCTGGCAAAAGGGCTGGGCACATCGACCCGTAATCGGCCCCGCGGCAATGCGGCGGCGCTGGACAGACTGGTCTCTGCATCATCCATGTCCGCCAGCAACTGGATTACGCGCTCGTAATACGCAGCACCATCGGCCGTGACGTTGACCTTGCGCGTGGTGCGGTTGAGCAGCTTGACGCGCAGACGTGCCTCAAGCTGCTGCACCAGTTGCGTCACGCTGGTCCTGCTCATGTGCAACGTACCTGCAGCCTTGGTGAAGCTGCCGGTCTCCACCACTCGCGCAAACGCCTGCATCGCATCGAACCGATCCATTATCGCCCCGTGTTGGTGTCTTATTGTTTGGGATTCCCAAACAGTGATGACTACAGTTGCGCGTTTATCCGGCCGTTGCAAGCACCTAAAGTCGATCCATCTTGAACAGCAGGTCATCTCGGCTTGTGAATGGAGAAAGCTCATGACACAACGCGACGTGGTATTCCCGGCAGGCCGTCAGGCCCTTTATGAACGCAATCGCTATTCGCCAGCGGTGCGCGCCAACGGCCTTCTGTTTGTTTCAGGTCAGGTCGGCAGCCGCGAGGACGGGTCGCCGGAACCCGATCCGGACAAGCAGGTGCAACTCGCTTTTCGTAACCTGAACGCCGTACTGGAGGCGGCTGGCTGCACGTTCGCTGATGTCCAGGACGTCACCTTGTTCATCGTCGACCCAGCCCATAAGTTCGAGCACATCTGGAACACCGTCGTGCCGCAGTACTGGGGGCAGGCGCCCTACCCGACGGTCACTGCCGTCGGCGTCACCTGGCTTTATGGCTTCGAGTTCGAAATCAAGGTGGTTGCAAAACTGCCTGAAGGCGGGGGAACTGATTGAGCAAGCAGCGGCCAGACTAGCGCTGGCCGCCTTTTCGATAACTGCGCATAGGCACGACACGGTCATGGTCGTCGGGGATCGTCGGCTCTTCGAACTGGCTGAAGAACTGACCGGATATCACATCATCGAGAAACTGCTTCTGTTCGTCAGCAACACGTTGCCTGACCGAATGAGAGCTGGCTTCACAGTCAGCCAGCCATAGGGCTCGACGCCGAATCGCTACGGTAATGAACGCCCTTCTCTCTTCATCCGACATTTTCATCAGGTGATCACACGTATTTTCAAGCATCCGGACCGCCAGATCCTGCTCGAGTTGACCCTCATCCGTGAACATCAAATGCCAGATAAAATCGAAAGAAAGTTCGGCAAGGGTACGCATGGATGCAATCCGTGTTGTCTGAGCCTGCGAGATTCGCGCTTCGCCAGCGTTTGGTCAAGCTATATAAAGGTATGATAAGCGCCATGAAAACCGTGGCCTGCGGGCCCCGGAGCGGTTTTTTTGAGGGGCTCTGCGGGTCACGGAAACGCTAACCTTCAAAGTCGGGATTCTCGATCAGCAACGCCATGCCCTGCCCACCACCGACACAGGCGGCAGCGATGCCGTAGCGCAGGTTTTCTTCGCGCAACTGGCGAGCCAGGGTCATGACCAGACGTAAGCCGGTTGCGGACAGGGGATGCCCGAGGCCAAGCGACCCGCCGTGGACATTCAAACGGTCCGTATCGAGTTCCAGCGTCTGGACAACGGCGAGCACCTGAGCGGCCTGCGCTTCGTTGATTTCCAGACGCCCGATGTCGCTGAGCTTCAAGCCGCTGCGCTGCAGCAGCAACCGAATGGCCGGTGCCGGGCCGATGCCCATGAATTCGGGAGGCACACCCACCACGGCGCTGGCCAGCAGATGCGCGAGCACCGGGCCATCCGCTTGCGAGATCTTGCCAACCAGTGCCGCTGCCGCCCCGTCTACCACCGCGCAACTGTTGCCTGCGGTCTGCACACCGCCGACATGGATGGAGCGCAGCCGCGACAAAGCCGCCAAGTGGGTAGCGCGGGGATGGCTGTCTTGCGACACACTGTCCACGCCGCGAGGCAAGGCGATGGCTCTGGACTGATAACCGTCCAGCGCGAACGGCTCAGGCGTGACGGCCACGATTTCTGCGCTCGACCTGCCGCTGACCTGAGCCTGAAGCGCTCGCTCATGGCTCAAATGCGCGTAGCCATCCACTTGCTCACGCGTAATGCCGTGGCGCCGTGCGAGGTTGTCGGCGGTGGCGATCATGTTCATGTCGGGTGCCGGGTCGTATAGCGCTTCCCAGAGAAAATCCTTGAACTGCACACCTGCTCCCAGGCGAAAACCGCCGCGATGGGTATAGGCGGCAATCGGGTTGCGCGACATCGATTCGGCCGCAACACACAGCGCCAGTTGTCCACCCGAGCCCAGATGCAGCGCCGCCTGGCGCAACAGTTCGAAACCGGTCGCACAGATGCGCTGCACGCCCAGTGCAGGAACGCTCTGCGCCACGCCACTGTACAAGCCGATATGCCTGGGCAGCAGGTAGGCGTCAAAACTGGCCTGTGCCATTGATCCGGCCAGCACGGTATCGACCCGCCCCGCCTGGATACCGGCCCGAGCCAGGACTTCGCGGCCGACCTTGATTCCCAGATCGATCGGCGAAACCTGCGCCAGCGCACCGCTCAGATCGACCCAGGGCGTGCGCACCGCCCCGATGATCGCCACGTCGCTGAAGACCGAATACTGCCCGCTCATTTCAAGGGGCCGGCACGCAACACGTCAGGTTCCTCGCCGCGATACAGCGCGTCGACTATTGACGCACGCCACTGCAACACTGCGCGCTGATTGATCGAGCCCTTGTCGGTGATTTCTCCACGGTCAATCGACGCAGGCTCGACCAGCAGGCTGATCCACTCAAGACGACTGGCGTTACCGGTGGCATCGCGGTTCAAGCGGGCCAGCCAGTCTGAGAACCACTGGCGAACCGGTGCGCTGGCGAGGACCTCGCGGTCACTGGCATCGGCACTCAGTCCCGAAAGCTGGCGACAGTCGTAAAGCCTCGGGAAAACCAGAGCACCAAGGCATTCGCGGTCCGGTGCGGCGATGACCACATCCTGCACATAGGGCGAACCATCGAGTACCGCGCGGTTGCGCATCGGGCCGACGCTGACGAAAACCCCGGAAGACAGTTTGAAATCCTCCGCCAGCCGTCCGTCGAACATCAATCCCAGCTCGGGCGCTTCGGGGTCGGCGAGCTTGATCGCGTCACCGGAGCAGTAAAACCCGTCTTCGTCGAACACCTCGGCGGTCTGCTGCGGCGAGCGCCAGTAGCCCGGCATGATGTGCGGTCCACGAAAGCGGCCTTCCAGCTTGCCATCCACCGGCACCAGCCGAACTTCACAGCCCGGTGCTGGCAGGCCGATGTAACCGGCCATGGACAGCGGTCCTGTGGTAAAGGTGCAGGACGGCGCAGCTTCGGTCATACCCAGCCCGGCCATCATTCGGATCCGCTCGCCGCAATGCTGCTCGGCGACACGATCCAGGCGGTCCCAGATGCTTTGCGACAGCCCGGCGGCGGCGAAGAAGAACAGTTTCATGCGCGAAAAGAAGCGGTCGCGAAGTTCGGCGTCCTGCTCCAGCGCATGGACCAGTTCCTCCCAGCCCTTGGGCACGGTCAGATAAGCAGTCGGCGAGATTTCCTTGAGATTGCGCAGGGTTTCGGCGAAGCCTTGAACCGTGGGTTTGCCGTTGTCCAGATAGAACGTACCGCCGTTGTACAACACGATGCCGACGTTATGGCTGCCACCAAATGTATGATTCCACGGCAGCCAGTCCACCAGCACCGGAGGCTCTTCACCGAACACCGGAAAGGTCTGGAGCAGCATTTGCTGGTTGGCGCAGAGCATGCGTTGCGTCGTGACCACGGCCTTGGGCAACTTGGTCGAGCCGGAAGTAAATAGGAACTTGGCGATGCTGTCCGGCCCGGTAGTGTCGAATGCTGCCTCGGCTTCCGCGCCGCCGGGGCGTGCCAGCAGGCTGTCGAACCGGATCCGGGATCGTCCCTCAAGCTGGCCGCGCACCGTAATGACTGGCGTGTCGGCGGGAATCACCGCGTCGATGGCGCGTTGAAATGGCTCGGCATCGCTGACGAACACCAGCCCCGGCTGCAATACCTCGCAAACGTGGCGCAATTTGGCATGATCTTGGGACAGCACGGAATAGGCAGGCGATACCGGACAATAGGGAATGCCGGCGTACATCGCTCCCAAGGCAATCTGCAGGTGTTCGATGTCGTTTCCCGAGAGCAGCGCCAGCGGCTTTTCGGCCGATAACCCGTACTTGAGCAGACTTTGCGCAATGGCGCGCACGCTGTCCAGCATCTCGGCGTAGCTGACCGTGCGCCAGCCACCCAGGCTGTCGCGGGCGGCGAGGAAGGTCTGTTGCGGACGAACGTTGGCCCAGTGCACCAGCCGGTCAAGCAAACGCTTGGGCAACTCGGCCAGAGGTTGGAGCGACCGCATGTGCAGAATGCCCTGCTCCTCGCGTACTTCAACGGCAGGATGGCCAATGCTCACCTGACGGTAGCGTGGCGGATTGATTTCGATGTGCGACATTGAGGGTCTGGGTTTGGAACTCACGAGCGTCTCTCCGTCAAGGCACGCGTGCACCGAACGGCACACGGCGGTTCGTGGCAGGCGTTGCAGCGGCTGGCTGCGGCCTTGTTGTTGGTATGCCTGACTGGTCACCGCAGCGCCCCGTTCCGGGACAGCCGGGTGGACGTGAACAGCTTCAGATCGGGTAGTGCCGCAGCCCGTTCTGCAATGTCACCCAACGCAACTGAGTGAAGTGCTCGATCGACGCTTTGCCGCCAAAACTGCCATAACCACTGGACTTGACCCCACCAAACGGCATTTGCGCTTCGTCATGGACGGTAGGCCCGTTGATGTGGCAAATGCCCGATTCGACCCGTTGCGCCAGCGCCAGAGCGCGGGCAGTGTTGCGACTGAAAATCGCTGCCGACAGGCCGAACTCCGAGTCGTTGGCCAGGCGCAGCAGCTCCTCATCGCCGTCCCCACGAATCATCACCGCAACAGGCCCGAAGGATTCTTCGCGGTACAGACGCATACTGCCGTTGACATCGTCCAGCAAGGTGGGCTGCAGGATGCTGCCCTGGAGCTGTCCGCCCGCAATCAGCTTCGCGCCCTTGCTGACAGCATCGTCGATCAACGCCTTGATGCGCGTTCCAGCATCGACAGCGACCAGCGAGCCCAGCACCGACGTACTGTCGTCAGGAGAGCCGGCACGCAGCGTTCCGATCTTGGCCACCAGTTTCGAGACAAACGCATCGGCCACTTTCCTATCTACGATCAGGCGCTCGGTAGACATGCAGATCTGGCCCTGATTGAAGTAGGCACCGAATGCAGCGGCCTCTACAGCAGCGTCCAGATCGGCATCGTCCAGCACCAGAAACGGAGCCTTGCCACCCAACTCCAGCAAGGCCGGTTTCAGATGACGGGCCGAGAGTTCGCCAACGATGCGTCCCACGTGCGTAGAACCGGTGAAATTGACCCGGCGCACCGCCGGGTTGGCGATCAGCCGCTCAACGATGGCCGGCGCATCGGCAGGTGCATTACTGATCACATTGATCACGCCGTCGCCCAGTCCCGCTTCCTGCAACACCTGACCAATCAGGCGATGCACGGCCGGGCTCAGTTCGGAAGCCTTGAGCACCACGGTATTGCCGCAGGCGAGCGGCATGGCGATGGCGCGTGTGGCCAGAATCACCGGCGCATTCCACGGTGCAATACCCAGCACCACACCGCAGGGTTGACGCAGGGCCATGGCAAAACTGCCGGGCACATCGGAAGGAATGATCTCGCCATTGATCTGGGTCGTCATGGCCGCTGCTTCACGCAGCATGCTGGCCGCCAGATTCACGTTAAAGCCGTACCAGTCAGCCATCGCACCGGTCTCGGCAGCAGCAGCGATGAATTCGGCGTTGCGCGCCTGCAATTGCTCCGCCGCACGCATCAGACGGGCACGGCGCTCACCCGGAGCCATCGCTGACCAGGCGGGAAACGCGGCCTGAGCAGCGGCGACCGCAGCATCGGCGTCTTCAAGGGTGGCGGCAGCGACGCGCGAAACGACTTCACCGGTCACAGGATTGCAACGTTCAAACGTTCGTCCGTCGCGGGCGGGGCACGACTGGCCGCCAATCAGCAGGGGCACGTCCAGCATGATGATTCCTCTTTATTGTATTTGTCGGGAATGCAGTGCAGCGTTTGTTCACATTAGCCTCGACAGGTCATCCGGCATAGCGAGCCATGCAGGATGCGAGTCAACGCTTGTAGGCCTGTAGACCTGGCTTGATGCTTTTGTCGTCGAGGAACTGTTTCATGCCCTGCTCGCGACCGCCTTCCTTGTCCAGCAGACGCGACTGATCGAGTTTGGCGTACAGGTAGTCTTCGTTCTGCTCCCAGGTGAGTTCGCGGCAGCGCTTGAAGCCATGCTTGGCAGCGCGCAGCACAACCGGGTTTTTTTCAAGCAGATTGAGCGCCAGATCGATGGTCACCTGACGCAGTTGCGCCAACGGCACGCTTTCGTTGACCAGGCCCATTTCAGCAGCCTTGCGGCCATCGAAGGTCTTGCCGGTCATGATGTAATACAGCGACTGACGATGGCCCACGGTATCGGCCATGGCTTTGCTGACCAGATTGCCCGGCGGGATGCCCCAGTTGATCTCCGAGAGACCGAACGTGGCTTCGTCGGCGCAGATAGCCAGGTCACACGCCACCAGCGGACTGAAACCACCCCCGAAGCACCAGCCGTTGACCATGGCGATGGTCGGCTTGGCGTACATGCGCAGCAGTTTCCACTGCCACTGGGATGCTTCACGACGGATCTTTTCCTGAAGAATCTCCGGACCGGCGTCCACTTCACGGAAGTACTCCTTGAGGTCCATACCGGCCGTCCAGGCATCACCGGCACCGGTCAGAACCAGCACGCCGGCTTCAGGATCCTGCTCCAGCGTCTCCAGCACATCGATCATCTCCCTGTTCAGGGTCGGGCTCATGGCGTTGCGTTTTTCCGGGCGGTTGAGGATGACCCAGGCAATGCCCTGCTCGATTTCGACCTTGACGGTGGTCCAGCGGCCTTCGTACGTGCTCATCGTGGTGCTCTCTTGTTTTGATTGGAAGATGAATCAAACCTAAACCGGAAAATTAGTTATGTCAATTAACTGTTATTAACGTTAATTAACATTTACCGCACTCCGTTCAGATATGCTGGTCACACCTGTGAATGCCCATGGCCTTCGCTCGCTAACACCGGCACACTGCCGGAAACATTGCTCATCACCCAAAAGGACTGGATTTTCAATGGCCAAGCCATCCGACATCGCCACCCTCTGCCCCACCACGGCACAGGTTACCGAGGCGTCGTTGCCCATGGACTCCGCACTGGATGACCTGATCGGTTACGCCATGCGCCGGGCACAGCTCAAACTTTTCCAGAACCTCATCGCACGTTTGTCCAGTCACGATCTGCGACCCGCGCAGTTCTCCGCGCTGGCGATCATCGACAAGAACCCTGGCCTGATGCAGGCAGATCTCGCCAGGGCGCTGGCCATCGAGCCGCCGCAGGTCGTACCGCTTCTGAACAAGCTGGAAAGCCGTGCGCTGGCAGTCCGCCTGCGCTGTAAGCCGGACAAGCGGTCCTACGGGATCTTTCTCAGCAAGACAGGCGAAACCCTGCTCAAGGAACTGAAACAGATCGCCGCGGAAAGCGACCTGGATTCCACGTCGGCCTTGAACAGTCATGAGCGCGAGGAATTGCTGCGCCTGCTGAAAAAGGTCTATCAGGCCTGAGGCCAGGCACGCCAGCGACTGTCGCTGGCGGCACGTCTGACTGGAGCGCCCCTGCTCACAACGGCGCTTACAACTTGTGCAGGAAGTTGAGCACCACCTTGTTCCCTTCCGTACGGTTCTCGGCGCCTTGCTCGAAGTAACTGTTCACCGTCAGCACGTTTTCCTTGCTGAACGCGTAGAGAAACCCCGGCCCGATGGCCCAGACCTTCTCCTTGCGCCCACTCACGTCATGCCCATCCACCTGGGTATCGGTGAACTGCTTGAGCCAGTAGCCATTGAGTCCAACGGAAAATTGCTCGCTGACGGCGTACTGCAAGGTCAGGTTTGCGTGCAATGCCTGTCCGGCCTGAGTGTCGGAGGCGTTGCCGAAGCCTGCCTGCGGGTCGTCGTTCTTGCCGTTCCACAGGTACATGAAACGGCCGCTGGCCGACCATTTCGGTGAGAACCAGTAGGTCGCGGCGTAGTAAGGGTTGAACGACCAGAAATTGCTGCCGGGATTGATCGAGCGATTTCGGTCGTAAGAGCCAACCGGAATCGCAATGTCGGCCTCGACCCGTTGAGTCAGCAGCGGGCTGCCATCGGCATTTGAAATCGTCGGCAGTTGCAGAAACGGGCCGATGATCAAATCACCAAAACCGGCCCTGGAACTGAGGGCCGAGTTGCCCAGACCGTCATCGACATCGACATGCGCCAACGACGTGTTGATCGCCGTGATACCGGGCATCGAGCCATTGGCCAGAGGAGGTGCGAGGTAAATGAGCTGGGTGGTCAGCGCCAGCACTTCCACGTCCTGTCTGGGCAGTTGCAACTTATCGCCATTGACGTCATTGAAACGGTCGGCCTTGGCGAAGTTGGCGTACTCCTCAAGGTACCAGCCCGGCCCGGCCGGGGCGGGAGAACCATCGTAGAAACTGGTATTGCCCAGATTGAGGCCAGGCAAGTCATACGCGTGAGCGGTTGATGACAGGGTGACAAATGCTGCGGCCACGACGGTACGCAAGATAGACTTCTGCATCCTGGAATTCCTTCGGTTTTTTATTGTTGTTTTCAAAGCCCCCGACAGCACGGACATGCCGTCGGAGTCGCATCAACCACTCGTGCTACACGTAAGTGGCGGCCAATCCTCCATCCACCGGCAGGTTAACGCCGTTGATCCAGCGCGACGCGTCGGAACACAGAAATGCGATCACCTCGGCGACCTCATCGGCCTGGGCCGGACGTTTCATGCGTGCACCGTCCCTGGCAATGCGCGCTTCACCCAGCATGGTGACGAAATCTCCCAGAATCGGTGTGAACACAGGCCCCGGAGCCACGCAGTTGATGCGTATCGACTGATCGCGAAACCAGGCCTGCGACTGCTGGAACGTCCAGACGATCAGTGCTTCCTTGAAGTACTGATAGCACGTCTCCTGCGCCACCGGGTTGGCCGCCAGCCACGCCTGGCCCTCGGCATAGCTTTCGGTCGCCGCCAGCGCCTTGTGCAGTTCCAGGCGTTCCGGCCATTGCGCGCCGAGAACCGAGGCTACATTCACGATGCTGCCGCCCGGTGCAATGCGCGGCACCAAGCTCTGAGTCAGATGACGCAGCCCCAAGTAATTGACCTTCGCCACGATCCCGGACGGGGCGGTGCCCGGCACGCCTGCGATATTGCACAACGCGTCGACCTGCACGGGCAGTTTTTCGATCAGCGCATCGATACTGGCGGGATCGCCAAGATCCGCCTGAAAAAAACTATCCAGAGTCAATTGCGGTTCGTGGCGGTCAACACCGATTACTTTGGCACCCTGAAAGCGGGCCAGCCTCGCCACTTCGGCACCGATACCGGAAGACACGCCAGTCACGATCAGGGTTTTGTTGTTCAGGTTCATCATCGTGCACTCTTGTTGTTGTGGGTTGAGCCTATGTATCCCAGCCTGTGAACAGCACTCAGAATGGGTAGACCGGAGCCTGATTCTTCACCGTGACCCATTGCCATTGGCTGTACTCGTCCCCGTCGGATGGGCTGCCGACGCTGCTGCCGTTGCCTGATGAACCGCGCCCGCCAAAAGAGTTGATGCATTCGTCCGCCACTGTCTGGTCATTGATGTGCAGCAAGCCGCACTTGAGGCGGTCACCGATGGCCATCGCGCGGCCGACCGACGGCGAGATCACCGCCGCCGCCAGCCCGTACTCGCTGCGATTGGCCAACTCGATCGCCTCTTCATCCGTGGAGAATGACACGACAACCGCCACAGGCCCGAACACTTCTTCTTCAAACACCCGCATACCCGGTTTCACGTGACTGAGCACCGTCGGACGATAGAACAGGCCATCGTATTCGCCGCCGATTTCCAGTTGTGCGCCGGCCTCGATGCTCTCACTGACCAGCGCGTGTACACGCTGTAATTGGCGCGCATTGATAAGCGGCCCCAGTGCGGCCTCCCCGCGCGCGGCATTGCCGACGGTCAAGGCACGCGCCTTGTCGGCCAGCTTGCGGGTGAAGGCAGCGGAGATGGATTCGTGGACCAGAATCAGCCCGGTCGCCATGCAGATCTGGCCCTGATGCAGCCAGGCGCCGAACGCCGCATTAGAGGCCGCCAGGTCCAGGTCGGCATCTTCCAGAACGATCAGCGGGTTCTTGCCGCCGAGCTCCAGCGAGACCTTTTTGAGGTTGCGCCCCGCCGTCTCGCCCACCTTGCGGCCTGCTGCAGTGGAGCCGGTGAAGGTAATCATTTGCACGTTGGGGTCGCGGCACAGGGCCTCGCCTGCATCCGCAGCGCCGGGCAAAACGTGGAGCAGGCCTTTGGGCAGACCGGCCTGTTCGAACAGACGGGCAATGAGGAAACCGCCGCTGACCGGTGTCTGAGGGTCCGGTTTGAGCACCACCGCGTTCCCTGCCGCCAATGCAGGCGCGACCGTGCGCAGCGACAGGACCAGTGGAAAGTTGAACGGTGAAATCATCCCGATCACGCCATGCGGTACGCGTCGCGCGTACGACAACCGCCCCGCCGCGCTGGGCAGGATAATGCCGTGCCCATGAGCCTGAGACAACATCCCGGCCGCCTGGCGCAGCAACACGATGGCTTCACGTACCTCGTGTTCTCCCTTGGGCAGGCTGCCCCCGGTCTCGCGTGCCACATACAACGACAACTCATCGAACGAGCGGACAGCCTGGTCGGCGGCCAGCAAAAATATTTCCGCTTTCTCGCGAGGCCCCATCGCGGCCCAGGCTGGCTGGGCCAGTGCGGCTTCACGACAGGCGACCGCGATATCGGCGGCATCCGCCATGGCGGTGTTCATCAGCAACTCTCCGGTGGCGGGCTCGATCACCGGACGCAAGGGCGCCGATGACGGTACCCAGTCACCGTTGAAAATACAGTTGGCTACGATTGCGGGTTGCAGCAGAGACACAGGCTCAGACACTGACATGGTGAAACTCCGGCTTTTATGTTTGTAATCGCAGCGCCCCTGATAAGGTCGCTTGCGCCGTGCTCAGTCCTCAGCAAGCGCTGTGCCGGTTTTGCCATCAAATGGTCATATTTTTGCACGACCGCTCTGGATCCAACGCTTGCGCCCTGCTTTGATATGTCGAACGTCACATCTGAACGAATACACGTGTGATCGGGCT
This sequence comes from Pseudomonas sp. CDFA 610, assembly GCF_021147865.1. Classification (NCBI taxonomy): domain Bacteria; kingdom Pseudomonadati; phylum Pseudomonadota; class Gammaproteobacteria; order Pseudomonadales; family Pseudomonadaceae; genus Pseudomonas; species Pseudomonas sp. CDFA 610. The sequence continues at coordinate 83,285 of NZ_JAGTPM010000015.1, read as the reverse complement.
TGTTCATTTGATTAAGTTATGTTTTATAACTATTTAAGCACTTCATCATTTCGATCACTGTCGGCCTGGGGCATAACAATGACCAACCCACTTCGCGATCTTTCCGACCATGATTTCGCCAGCGAGCGTTTTACACCTCAAGGTGACAGCGCCGGATCGAACCCCGGTCAGTCTCCCACCTCGGAGGAGCTGACGGGGTGCCTGTTCTTTTCCCCTGACGACGGCCGCATCTGGCTTAACGACCAGCGCATGCTCCTGCTGCACAGCTCGTCATTCGGCGCCTTGCGCCGGGAAATCGTCGAACGTCAGGGCCTGGAACAGGCGCGCGGCATGTTTACCCGCGCCGGTTATCTGTCTGGTGCACGGGATGCCAGACTGATCCGGGAGCGCTGGCCCCATGCCGATGCCACTGCAGTGTTCCGCGCCGGCACACATCTGCATACCCTTGAAGGCATGGCCAAGGTAGAAACGCTGCATTTCAAGTTCGATGCGAAGTCGGGGTTTTACGAAGGGGAATTCCTCTGGCACCACTCCTGTGAAGCCGATGAGCACCTTGCGTCCCACGGCATTGGTCAGGATCCGGTGTGCTGGACCGAAATAGGTTACGCCATCGGTTTCGTCAGCGGGTTATTCGGGCAGATGGTGATCTTTCGCGAAGTGGAATGCCGCGGCATGGGCCACAACTGCTGTCGAGTGATCGGCAAGACCGCCGAACAATGGGGCGATGTAGAACGCGATCTCAGCTACCTGAGCGTGGTTTCCTCTGCCGTGCCACATCATCCACCCGCACCCTCTGCGGCGACGTTGAACGAGGTACCTTCCGCTGGCACAGACCATCCACTGATTGGGGCGAGCGCTGCGTTCAATGCGGCCAGCCAGGCACTGCAACGCGTTGCCATGACCCCCGCTACCGTGTTGTTCAGCGGGGAATCGGGGGTGGGCAAGGAAATGTTCGCTCGCCAGTTGCATCAGCTCAGTCGCCATCGCGACGGGCCTTTCGTGGCGCTCAACTGTGCGGCGATCCCGGACAACCTGATCGAATCCGAGCTGTTCGGTGTCGAGCGCGGTGCCTACACCGGAGCCACTCACTCGCGCCCCGGTCGCTTCGAGCGCGCCAATGGCGGCACCCTGTTTCTCGATGAGATCACCTGCCTCAGCCTTGCGGGACAGAGCAAACTGTTACGGGCCCTTCAGGAGCGGGAAATCGAACGAGTTGGCGGGGCGAACGGCATCAAGGTCAATGTGCGGGTGGTCGCGGCGACCAATATCGATTTGCGCCAGGCCGTAGCGCATGGCGACTTCCGCGAAGACCTGTTCTATCGTCTGAACGTCTACCCGATCGCCCTGCCCCCGCTACGTGACCGCCGGGATGATGTGCCGCTGCTGATCAACGCGTTTCTCGGGCGCTTCTGCCATGAATACGGCCGCACGCCGGCCGGGCTGACCATGCGAGCCTTGAAAACGCTGCTGCGCTACGACTTTCCCGGCAACGTGCGAGAACTGCAGAACCTGATCGAACGCGGCCTGATCGCCAGCGAAGAGGGCCAGCCCATCGACCTGATCCACATCTTTCGTAATGAGCCGATGCCGGTCGAATCGTACTCGCTGAATCATGAGGGAGGATTGTCGCTCGGCTCGAAGCCCGATGCAGAACCTGCGTCCACACTTCTCGACAAACTCGGCCAGCCTGAGGGTTTCTCCATCGACGACCTCGAGCATCGCCTGATCAGCGAAGCGATGGCCAAGAGTCAGGGCAACCTGGCCGCAGCATCACGGCTATTGGGCCTCAGCCGTGCGCAGTTTGCCTACAGAATGAAAAAACATCAGAACGGTTGAGGGAGGACGCGAAGCGCCACGGGATGCGTGCCCACGCGCAGCGATGGGCACGATCAGAGTGACGGGAGCGCTTGCGCTCCCAGTGCTCAGATCATCGGCAAGGTACTCACCACTCTCAGTGCCAGCCCCTCATAGGCGTCCAGCGTGATGGTGAATTCACCCTGCTCGGTCAGGTCGCCTTCCACGCGCTCATTGATGATATCCACCACAGGCCCGGGTGCAATGTCGGGCAGGTGCAGCGTTTCGACGATGGTCTCGGCGCTGAAGTTGAGTGCAGTGATCTGCGTACCCTTGCCTGCTGGCAACTCATGCACCATCACCAGCAACCCCGGATGCTGTACATCAGGAATCAGTATCTGGCGGCTGGCAGCGATGTCGTAGGCACGACGAACCGCCAGAATCTTCTTGAGCTGCGAAGCGAACGAGTCAGGGCGCTTGAGCTGACTGACCAGGCTGCCGTACAACGACTGCGCGCGCGGCATGCCACCTTCTGACAACTCCGCTTCCGGGTCGAGATCGGCGAGGTCGTATGCGCCACGGTGGATCCAGCGGGTGTCGCCATCCTGCATCAGGTGTTGAACCTGCTCGGCCGGCAAGGTCAGAGCACCGACCAGATCCCAGCCAGACAGCGCGAATACGCCAGGCTGCATCGCGTTGTACATGACCAGCAGCAAGTGAATGTGCTGGATCTGCTGAATGTCCGCCTCGGTAATCGCGCTCAGGTCGCGAATGCCCAGTGCGGCGGTGATAATGCTCGCTGTGGTGCATGACACGCCATTGGTGACGAACTTCAGGTTGTAGGGCGCGTGCTCGCCGGTCAGCCGCTCGTACATCTCTTCGCGGATATGCTCGCGCAGAATGTTGCCGGGAAAGGTCTGGCCCTGATAGAGATAGGTGTCGTGAGCGTGCAACGTCCAGAAGTGAACCAGCTCCAGTGTCAGTTCATCATGGTTCTGCAGCGCGTGGATCAACGACGCCGGATCGATGCCGAACGCATGGACCTGACGCAGCATCAGTCGCAGAAACTCGGTCGTGCCGGTCAACAGCGCGTGCTGATAGGCCGGACGGGTGATGAAGTCGTAGGAAAGGTCTGCACCGCCATTGCCCATGGACGCAATGTCGTCCAGCGTCAGGTTGAGTTCCTGGAAGCTGAAACCACCGGCCTTGCGGATCGCACCCGCCAATAACTGGTTGCCGGTGATCGACAAGGGATGACCTTCCGACCAGGCTGCGCCTTCGGCTCGACGCTCAACGCCAAGGAAGCCGTTGGCATCCAGTCGCAGCACGCGTGCGCCAGACACGTCGATGGCGTGCAATGCATCGCCAATGATCATCTGCTGCGCGGCGAAACTGGGGTCCAGCCAGTTCAGGGAAGGCTGGCCTTCCTTGAAGTAATGCAGGTACACCCAGCGCCGGGCCTTGCCATCGACGCCTTGCACCACATCAGTGGCACTCCAGTCGGTTTCCTTGACGCCCGGCTCGAAGAAAATCACCCGTTGCAGCTGACCCACGATGTAATGCTTGTCCCGCAACTGGTCGACTACGTCAGGCGTCAGGTTGACCGCATCGCGGCCTGCCGGGACGTCCGGCAACAACTGCCAGTCCTCTTCGCGGATCTCGACCATGTGATAAAGACCGGGATAGTCCTCATAGGCCAGCTCGGCCAGCCTGAAGTCGGCTCCCTTGCCTGTGTGCGACGGAATCACGTCATCGATGATGACCGCATTGTGCGCGGCCGCGATGCGCGTAAGGCTCAACAGCTGGGCGTCAGTCCCCAGTTCAGGATCGATGGTGAAGCTGATGCGGTCGAAATTGCCGTCGATGCTGGGCGTGCGGGTACGCCCCTGCAAACCACCTGACAATTTGAGCGGGCCGTTGTGGATGCCCTGAATGCCGATTTCCGACAACGCGTGCCACAGCGTCTCATCGCCCAGCGCCTCAAGTACCGAGCAGCCTTCGCGGGTGACGATCGAAGCGGGATACGCGGTGAACCAGACCGAAGAAATGGCGGATGCGTCCCGTGGACGGGCCTGTGCGAAAGGCCGCTGCCAGAGTCTTCCCTGCCCCGAGTAGGTCTTGGCGCGCTGCCTGGCAGCGTTCAGCATCGATTGCTCGACCAGCCAGTCCACATACTGCTTGTCCGGTATCGTCATAGCGTCCAGTCTTCCTCTCGAATCGGCGGCGTTGGACGCTTGCGAACAAGCGTCCCGAATGTATTACCTATGGGTATGAGCCCTTTAGGGACAATTCGTTGCATCAGGCTGTAGCTTTCACGAGACAAGGGCTGCACTGCTTGAAACACAGAGTCACTTGCCGACGGGCTGTAATTTCCACAGCCCAGTGCATGCTCAATACCGCTGAACCGCCAGCACACGCGGCTTCTTCAACGCCTGGATAACCGCATTGGCGGCATTGGAAAGCAGCGAAGTCGGACGAGCCACGACACTGATGTGACGCAAGATCGCTCCGGGCAACGGCACCTGCTCCACTTCTCGCGGATGCCCATTGACCAGGGCGCTGGGCAGGATCGAGATGCAGTGCTGACGGGCGATAAGGTCCAGCAGGGTTTCCAGACAACTGAGTTCACCGCGATGACTGAGCCGGACCTGCGCGGATGCCAGTTGCTGATGCAATCGGTCCACACCGGGATGCCGCCAGGCGACATAGCGTGAGGTCTGAGACAGTTCGGTGAACGTGCGGGTCTGCGAGAGCTTGCCCTTGGCGGTCACCAAAACGTAGTGATCGGACCAGTGGTGATGCTCGATGTAGTGTTCGCTCAGAACGGTACTGGGCAGAATCAGGATATCGGCTGCTTCCTTCATCAACGGCTCCAGCGACGGATTCTGTTCGCTGCCGTGCAGCACATTGAGGTGAATGTCAGGGTAATGCCGGGCGAGAAAATCCAGCGAAGTGCCAAGGCTGGCCTCTTGAATGTGCGTGTAATAGTGGATCGTTACACTGCCGCTCACCCCATTTTTTTTAGTTGTTCAAGCGTTGCCATGATGCTGCCCAGGGTCTGTGAAATCACCCTTCCATCAGGCGTCAGTGTGCAGCCCGAGCGACTGCGGATGAACAGGCGTTTCTCGAAGAAATCTTCGACTTCCTTGATGGCGTAACTGATGTTCGACTGGCTGCACCCCAGAATGGCCGCAGCTTCCGAGAACGAACCGTGCTGGGCAACGGTTTGAACGATTTTGAAGAAATGGGTTTTCATCTGTCCTGCACTCTGGATAAAGCGATGGTAGACGCGACCTGGCGCTGACGGAAAAGTCGGAAAAACAGCAACCCCCGATGACATGCCCCTGTGCACGCTTATCGGCAGCGCAAAGAGATCGGTCAGTCGGGGGTGCATGCAACCGCTGGATTTTCTGGAAAGGGTCCTGCTCGGACGCGTCAGCGCGCGCGGCCAGACAGCAGGACCCCAGACAAGGCAGAAAGTCTGTCAGTCACCCGTTATATCGAGTCCGATGTATCCGGAAAGCGGTACAGATCGCGATGGGCGATGGACCTGGTTCAGTCGTTCTCGGTCCAGTCGAAGTCCAGTTGCAGCGCAGTGCGCTCGGCCAGTTCGCGGCTGTGCAGACGTTCAACCAGATGCAGACTCATGTCAATGCCGGCGGAAATGCCCGCCGACGTCACGAACGAACCTTCATCGACCCAGCGCAGGGTGCTGAGGACATCCACCGAAGGGAACATTTCCTTGAGATCTGCGATGTCTTCCCAGTGCGTGGTGACTTGCTTGCCCGCCAGCTTGCCGGTCTTGGCGACCATGAATGCGCCGGTGCACACGGCAGCGACCACACGGCCCGGTTCCGACTGATCGCTGATCCAGCGAATGACGTCCGGCTTTTCCAGCTCGGCGTTGACCACGCCACCCGGCACGATCAGGCAGTCCATGGCCGGGTGATCATTGATCGAGAAATCCGGGTCGACCTTCAGACCAGCACGGGCACGCACAGGGGCAGTGCTGCGGCCGATGGTGAAGACAGTGAACAGCGGCTTGTCATCACGACTGTTGCGCGCATGCATTCGAGTAGCGGTGGTGAACACTTCGTAGGGGCCCGCGAAGTCGAGAACTTCGACGTCGTCGTACACGTAGATACCGATATTGAGGGACACGAAATGGCTCCTGGGCCCGGTTGCCGGACCACTTGCAGGGTTAAAGATTCACCTGAGTGACAGGCTTCAGATTACCCAGTAGCATCAGCACGAACCACTGTCCGAAATGCCAATATCCGGTAACATCGCGCCATGAAAAATCATCTCGTTGTCGCCTTGATCTATAACCAGCTCTGTACCTTCGAATTCGGCTGCACTGTCGAAGTGTTCGCCCTCAAACGGCCCGAACTGGGCGTGAGCTGGTATGAGTTCGCGACATTCCCGGTAGATGACGGGCCGATCACGGCTGCCGGAGGCATTACCATCGTGCCGACCCCTGGCGACGTGCTGCTGGAAAACGCCGATACCATCATCGTGCCCGGCTGGCGCGGAGTCGAATCAAAGGTGCCGCAGCGCCTGATCGAGCAGCTTCAGGCTGCCCACGCGCGTGGCGCGCGCATCTGCTCGATCTGTACCGGCGCGTTCGTGCTGGCGGCTGCGGGATTACTCGACGGCCACAAGGTCACGACTCACTGGCGTTACACCGATTTGCTGGCCACCATGTATCCGGAACTGACCATTCAGCCCAACGAGTTGTATGTCGATCAGGGCAACATCGTTACCGCCGCAGGATCTGCGGCAGGACTGGACATGATGCTGCATCTGGTGCGCAACGATCACGGCTCGCGAGTGGCCAATATGGTGGCGCAGCGCATGGTGATCCCGCCCCACCGCGAAGGCGGTCAGTCCCAGTACGCTTCGCGGCAACTGGTGTCGGCCAGTGACGGGCCGATTTCCAACCTGATGGACTGGATCCGCAGTGACCTGAACCGGCCGCATACCATCAAGGAAATGGCTTCCCGCGCTGCAGTGAGTACCCGCACCCTGCACCGCAGTTTCATGGAAAGCACCGGGCTCACGCCTTACGACTGGTTGCTGGGTGAGCGCGTGGCTTATGCCAAAGAGTTGCTGGAGTCTTCGAAGTTGCGGCTGAACGAGGTGGTGGACAGAACCGGCTTCGGCTCCGAGGAATCGTTCCGAAGGCACTTCCGTAATCTGGTGGGCGTCAGCCCGAGCAGCTACCGCAAACAGTTTGCGCGGGTTTGACGGGCACTGATCGTACCGACGCCCGGCATCGGTATGATCAGCATCCCTTCATGAATACACCGCTTCAACCAACGCATCCGCAAACTCGCCCCAGGCACCCGCCACGGCAGTATTGGTCAGTACAACCAGGCTGATGTCAGAAACCGGATCGACCCAGTAATGACTGCCGTACACACCACACCATGACCAGGTGCCAGCACCCTGTCGCTGCCCGGCAGCTTCCGGATCAGCGAGGATCACCGGCCCCAGCCCGAACGTCCAGCCAGCGCCCCTGCCCTTGAGGGTCAGCTTTCCGATGGCGTTGCCCAGCAACGCCTCCGTACTGGCCGGAGTCAACAATGGCGTCCCGCCCAGACGCAGGCATTCCAGCAGTTTCAGGTAATCGTCCGCCGTACCCAGCATGCCTGCGCCGCCCGATTCATAGGCCTGCGCGTCGTAGACCCGGCCCGAGGACACTTTGGCCAGTCCACGTTCAAGCACCAGCACATCGTCATGACCGATACGCTCGGGAACGTCAGCACCGTCTTTATAAGCAGGCGCCAGCCGACCCTGATCCTGCCTGAACGAGGTCGACGCCATGCCCAGAGGCTGGGTGACCTGCTGGCCGATAACCTGCGACAACGCACGGCCAGTGCTTTGCTCGATCACCGCACCCAAAACGTCGCTCGCCAGCGAATATCCCCAAGCGGTGCCGGGTTCGAACAGCAAAGGCAGCTTCGCCAGACGACTCAGGTTTTCCTGCAGATCAAACGCCACACGGTTCAGCCCGTCTGACACGCCGGCCATCTCGTAGGCGTTGCCGCGCGGCTGTTCGAACCCATAACCGAGCCCGGAAGTGTGCGACAGCAGATGGCGGAGGGTGATGAACGGTTCCCGGCCATCGCGCAGACAGGGTCGAAACGCTGGCAGCCAGTCCGTTACCGGTGCATCCAGACTCACGATGCCTTGCTCGCAAAGCCGCAGCACCGTCACCGATGTCAGCAGTTTTGTCAGCGATGCCAGGCGAAAACGTGTATCGCGAATGACACTCACGCGCCGCTCCCGATCAGCCCAGCCACGCGCGCTGACGTAACGCAGCACGCCACTCTGCGCCACCAGCAGTACACCGCCAACGATCCGCCCCGAATCCACCCAGCCTCGCCACACCTGGCCAAGACGCTGAACCGTCGGTTCATCCACCTGCACCATGAATCACTGCCCCCTGACCGCTTGCCTGAATATCCCGGCGTAGGCCTCGGCCGAATGGCGAATCGGGTTGGTGTGCGAGCATCCGTCCACAAACGCCATCCGCCCCACCAACTCGGCGTCCTGATCATGAATGCCGATATCAGCCAGCGTATGGGGAATGCCGATCTGCTCGCGCAGGTTCAATACCCAGTCCATCACGCCGCTGAAACCGGGTCTGGGCAAACGCAGGTAAACCGCCAGATCGTCCATTTGCTGCAACAACGCAGGCCTGTTGGCCTCCAGCACATACGGCAGCAGAATGGCGTTGAGCAAGCCATGATGCTGGTCATACAGCGCACCCAGGCTCTGCGCGATGGCATGAACACCACCCAACCCCCGCTGAAACGCCGCCGCGCCGAGGCTGGAGGCCACCAGCATCTGTTGTCGCGCCTCCAGATCCCGCCCGTCCGCGACGACGCGAGGCAGATACGCCTTGATCATCTGCATGCCCTTCACCGACACCGCTTCAGCCATCGGATGCCAGACCGGCGAACACCAGGACTCCATGCAGTGGGTCAACGCGTCGGCACCGGTCGCAGCGGTCAGGTGTCTGGGCAAGTCCAGCGTCAGGTTGGCGTCCAGAATCGCGATGCGCGGCATCATGCGGATGTGCAGGATGGTGCGTTTGACCTTGGCCTGTTCATCCGTGATCACCGATGCCCTGCCCACTTCCGAGCCGGTACCCGCCGTGGTCGGCAGCGCAATGACCGGAGCGATGCCGGACGGGTTGGCGCGCAGATGATTCTGATCGATGTCTTCGAAGTCCCACAACGGCCGGACTTGCCCTGACATCAGTGCAACCGCCTTGGCAGCGTCCAGTGCCGAGCCGCCGCCGAAAGCGATCACACCGTCGTGATCGCCCGATTTATAGGCTTGCAGCCCGTCAGCAACGTTGGTGCCGGTGGGATTGCCCTTGACCCGGTCGAACAGACCGCAATGCCCCAACCGCTGACGGCAATCCTCGACGGCGCTGTGGATCATGTCGGTGCTGCCCAGAAACTGATCAGTGATCAGCAGTGGACGTTTGATGCCTGTCACACGGCAGGCATCGGCCAGCTCGGCGGCGCGCCCGGCGCCTGCGCGAATGGATGTAGGGTAATGCCAATCATTGTTGTACATGGTGTCGTTCCTTGGAATCAATTGATCAGACCGGACGGCAGCAGGCCGATCAGCAGGCGAATGCCGAACGCGATCATGAAAAGCCCGGTCACGATGTCGATGGCCTTTTTCATGCGTTGATAACGGGCCTGCACCGCCGGGATCGAGAACAGCGTGGCCAGCAGCACGAACCAGGAGATGGCCAGAATGGCAATGATCGACACCCCGGCCGTGCGTACCCACATCGGCATCCCCGGCGTGGTCACGGTGGTGAATACGCTGGTATAGAACGCCAATGCCTTGGGGTTGGTCAGGTTGGTGAACAGGCCGAAACGGTAGGCACGGCTGAGGCTGCCAATGCCCAGCGCGCCGATGTCCCGGGGTTTGGGCTGGCTGCCTGCGCTGCGCAGGCTCTTGGTGCCCAGCCAGGTCAGGTATGCCCCGCCCAGCAGTTGCAAGGCCGGTTGCAGCCAGGGCAGTTGCTGAAATATCAGGCCCAGGCCAGTAGCGGCCAGCAACGCCCAAAGGATGCTGCCCGAGGCGACGCCCAGCCCGGCGCAGATGCCTTGTTGCCGGGACTGGCTGAACGATAACTGGGTGATGACCAGAAAGTTCGGGCCGGGGCTGATGATCAGAACAATGAAAGCACCGGCGAGCGCCGTCAGCAGAGTGATCTCGTACATGTAGCCATTTCCTTTTAGAGGGTTGAAAAAGAGGTGGTGGAATGGGAGTCGCAGCGACCGGCCGAGAGCGCATCAAGGCATGTCTCGGCAGCCTGCCGCGCCTCGATCAGCGCACGGCAGGTCGGGTCTGGCGTGGGCACGTAATGGTTGTAGAAGGTGCAGCCTTCGACGATCGGCCCCAGCGCCCAGAGGCGTGGATGAACGCTGCCGTCGGCACGCAAGACACGCCCGGAAAGGTCCGTCTCCACACCGTCGGCCGGGTACGCATGAGCCGGACGGACGAGGCCCTGACGCAGCAAGTCGTTCAGCAGCGGATCACGACTGGCGCAAAGACCGCGGTGCGCCACTCGGGCCCGGATCAGCGTGTCGAACGGCACCGACGAGCCGGAGGCATCCTCCATGGGCGGCAGGACGGTTACGACACCGGCCTGGATCAGCGCCAGCAGGTCTTCGTAACGCTCTTTCTGCGGGCCGCCGACCAGTCGATTCGACAGCCCGGCCCACTTTCCATAAAACGTCAGTGTCGACGCGTCGCTGAGGCCGCCGCGATCCGCCACACGCCGCAGCAGGTCGCGATAATCACGCCAGACTTCCAGCGCCTGACGAATCGGACTGTTCACGGTGCCCAGACGACTCAGCGCCAGCTCACGCTTGATCCAGCGTTCGAACCACTGCGCATAGGATTCATCAGCACCGGACCAGCGCTCGGTGACCAGCCACTGCTCGGGTTCGAACTCGCCCCACTGCTCGGCCAGCGCCTTGAACAACCTGTGATGCGAAGCCTGACCAATCGCATGACGAAGCGTCAGCTGCAGTGACGGCAATTCACGAGGCGCGTCGAGCCGGACTTTGGCCTGCCAGAATACGGCGCGCATTTCGTCCTTGATCAGCGGCAGCACATCACGCTCGAAATCAAGCTGTCCGGTCATACGCTGCCGGCGAAGATCGGCAATGGCTTCAGCGGTGAAAAACGTTCTCGGCAGCACAGCATGGGCAGAAGGATGCCACTGGGGCCGGGCGTGAAATGGCAGCCCGGAGCGCGAATACAGCCCTATCTTCGGCTCCAGCCCGGACGGCAGGTAGCGCCAGCCCGCTAGGCCCGGATCAGAAACGTAGCGCCCGCCGCGGCCCTGAGTGAGATGCGCGAGGGTGTCCATCGCCGTCAGGCCCAGTCCTTCGATCAACACCGACTCGCCGACGGCCGGTGGCGCATCTCCCGCTGAGGAATGCCCACAGGTCAGCAACACCGCATCTACTTCCAGCTCGCGAACCGGCGTCTGCAGGCGAAAACCTGCCCCCACACCCAGCTCACGACAACCGGTGACCACCTCGGCGTGATGGCGCACTTCGACATGCGCAGGGCACTGCTGCAGCAGAAAACGGTAGCTGTCCTGCAAATAATGCCCCAGTAGTTTGCGCGGCACAAAGTCGCCGAACGCCACCGGCCTGCTCTGCCCGTCCGTACTGACATGGCCGCGCTCATCGAGCCTGACAGCCTTGGCCTCGCACCATTGCAAAAAGCTCCAGCCCGCAGGTTCACCGACTGGAAAGGCCGATGAGAACGCCGACAACTGGCCCGCCATGGTATTGAGCATCAGGTAATCGGGCTGTTCGGCCAGGTGCAGGCCGCCGCCCGGTGCTTGAGGATCGAACACCTTGATGTGCAGCCGTTGCGCACTCGCCTTGCGACTTAAACCGATCAACTGTTCCAGAACGCCGAGGCCACGCGAGCCCATGCCGATGATCGCGATCGAACGCGGCTCAGGTCCAAACTGCCGGGCACGCCGTTTGGCCCGGTCAAGAGAACGTGTCTGCATGCCGGTCACCAGCGGTTGGATTCGAAGAAGAACTGCGGCACCGGCAAGGCGCTGCCCTCGGCCACGGCCTGCCCGTAAATCCGCTGCCCCACAGCCAGGTCGAGCACCCCCAGGCCGAACGGCGAGAAGATTGATGCCCTATCCGGGCTCAGCTCCACTTGCCCGGTCATCAGTTGCGCCAGCGTGCCGGTAATGAACGAACGGTCCTGATACTGCTGCACCGCCAGGTCAGGCGAGGTCCGGGCTTTCAGGCAATGCTCGACGTCATCCAGAATGTTGTTGGCGCAGGCAATCACCTCCGGTCCCAGATCACGCAACGAGATGTTCAACACCAGTTGACCCGGCCGAAACGCCGGCTCCAGAACATAAGGACTCGGCGCAGTGGTAGCGAACACCACCACATCCGCCTGCAGGCTGTCGTCCAGATCGGCCAGTTCACCGACCAACCGGTGCCGGGTCGTGGCGTGATCGACCAGCGCTCGTGCCGAATCGGCGTGCTGATCGAACACACTCACCGTATCCAGCGTCCAGCCGTCGCTGACGAACATGTCCAGAATGCTGCGCGCAATGAAGCCGGCGCCAATGAACGCCATGCGCCGGGCATGTTTGTGATGACGATTCATCCAGCGCGCACCCAACACTGCCGAGGCGGCAGTGCGCATGGCGCTGATCCGCGACGCCTCCAGGCAGGCAAAGGCATAGCCGGTCTGCGGATCGTTGAGGATCAACACTGCCGAAGCGCGTTGCAGACCCGACTCGGTGTTGCCGGGGAAGCTGGAAATCCACTTGATCCCACTGACCGGCTGTTCCCCGCACAGACTGGCGGGCAGCGCGATGATGCGGTTGGCCGGTGCTTCGGGAAACCTCAGAAAGTAACTGTCGGGGTTGATCGTCCGACCCGCTTCATGGGCCAGATAAGCGTCTTCGACGTCATCGATGCACGCGAGAGGATCCGCCGCCAGCAGCCGCGCGACCACTTCACCGTCGATCACATGGAACGGAGCCTGGCGCGAGCGTTCGGCTGCCAGATAGGTGGTCCATTGCGGCATGACCGGCATGTCTGCCAAGTTCATGTTCAGCACATCGCTGCCGAAATGCCGCTCGACCCACAGGTCGTCATACAGCGTGTCCAGATAGCGCTCACCCCAGTCCGGCGACAAGGCCACCACCACCGAACCGGGTTCGATGCGGTCGCGCCATGCGTGAACCGCCGCTGCCACGGTGGCGGTCGAGCCACCGACCAGCAAGCCTTTGGTACGCGCCAGAATGCGGCACATGGCTACGGTGCGCGACTCGGGCACCATCTCCAGCGCGTGGACACCGTCGGCATTGAAAATCGGCGGACGCTGGCTGGTGCCAAGGCCCGGAATGTAGCGACGGCTGGCCGGGGTGTTGAACGTCACCGAGCCGACACTGTCCACGGCAATGATTTTGGTGGTCGGGTGATGGCGCTGAAAATGCTGGAGGCAGCCCATCAGGGTGCCGGTCGTGCCTGCGCCAACGAACAGGTAATCGACATGCCCGAAATGCTGGCTTATCGAACGCGCTGTGGTGCGTGCATGGGCTCGCGGGTTGGCCGCGTTTTCGTACTGGTTGAGCCACACATAGCGCGGGTCGCTGCCGATTTTTTCGCGGATCAACGCAATGCGTGTACCGAGAAAACCGCCGTTTTCGTCCGGCGTCTCGACCCGGATGACCTCGGCGCCGTAAGTGCGCATCATGCGAATGTTGTGGTTGGAACTGTTGGGATCGACCACGCAGGTGAAGCGAATCCCGCGTTCGGCGCAGAGCATGGCCAGCGCAACACCGAGATTGCCCGACGACGATTCGATCAGAATCGTCTCCGGCCCTATCAGACCCCGTGATTGCAGGTCATCCACCAGACCGACGGCGGTCTTGAGCTTGATCGAACCTGCCGGGTTGAGCGATTCCATTTTCAGGAAGAAGTCATGCCCGAGACCCGAGACTTTGAGAAAGGTCCGGTCGTGAATAATGTCGCAGATAGTGTCGTACATGAGGGTCACTTCCACTGTGCCAGTAACGGTGCATCGGCGGTGCAATCGACGGTCTGTTCTAGAGCATTGGCGATCCGTCCGGCGCGCAGGGCCATGAGGGAAAACGACTGGCTGTCGCTGATACCGTGACTGCGCTCGGAAAGGCCGTTGACCCAGATATTCACGTCGCAGTCTTCGTCCATCGCGACGTGGTAATCCCGGTCGATCAGAAGCCCACCGTCCAGGTCCGCCTTGAGCCAGGGTTGCAGCCCGCTCAGCAATGGCGGAATCAGGTATTGCTCGTAGCCGGTGCCCAGCACCACAGCGTCTACGTCCAGCACCTGGGTGCGCTGACTGAAGGTGTCGGTGATCTCGACGCGATAACCGTTTCCGACCTGTTCGACGGACGAAACGACGCTGTAGCCGTAGGTCTGCAAGCGTTTGCGTCCGGCGATGGCGTCCTCGTAGATCAGTGAAAACAGCTTCTGACTTTCGTCCGGGTCGATGCCCGCATAGTTGGTCGAGCGGCTCCAGTCGAGAAAACGATGCCGCGCTGCGTGGTTGAGACTGTGGAAGTAATCGACGTGATCGGGCGCAAACACTCGGTTGGGGAACTGCCCCAGTTGGGTCAGTTTGAAACCGGCAGAACGATGCACGGAGTGCACTTCGATGCCCGCATCACGCGTCACCAGTTCCAGCACCGACTCACTGGCGCTCTGCCCCGAACCCACCACCAGCCAGCGCTTGGGCAGGTTTTCGCCAAAGGCTTGCAGGCGGGTCAGAAATTGCGAGGTATGGAACAGCGCAGGGCCCAGCAGCGACTGGAACATCACGGGAATGCGTGGCGCACTGCCGCTCGACAGCACAATGTTACGGGTGGTGAAGCAGGCATCCGGCGTGCCGACTTTCAGCTCGCAAAGACGCCCGGCACGGATCACTGGAGCGATGTCGGTCACCTGTGAATTGAAGCGCGTGTCGCTGTCCACCTGCTGCGACACCCAGGCCACGTAATCCGACCATTCGTGGCGGCTCGCAGGACGACCCAGCAGGCCGAAATCGAACAGTCGGTCTTTGCTCTTGAGGTACATGGCGAACGAGAAGCGGCTGCGCGGGTTGCGCGGCGTGACCAGATCGCGAAAGACGTGGTGATTGATGTCCGTTCCGGCGAGCAGCAGTTCCCTGTGCCACTGGGTGTCCGCAGCGGCTTCAAGAAATCGCACAGAAAGGTTCGCCAGCGGACCGTTATCTTCCCGCGCATCCTCGAGCGCGCAGGCCAGAGCGATGCCCGCCGGGCCGAAACCGATACACACAGCATCCGATTGATAAAGGTGTGGTGTTGAATGACCCATGGAATTCCCATCCTTAGAGTTGGCGTAAAGCCTTGAAAAGCGCTCGTGAACATCAGAGAGGTTCCGGAATCAGTCCCTTGGGACCGACGTTCCAGACACTGTTGAATGCGCCGCGGTATTCGCCCTGATCGAAGCTGACCTCGCCCAGCGGCGTACTGAAGAGGCTATGGTTCAGCACATCCAGCAGCTGCTCCCCGCGCCACGCGTTGTTGGCCAGAATTGCCAGCACGTAGAGCATCAGCAGGCTTTCCCGGTAATAGGTCTGTGGCATGACGCCGAACAGCGACGGGTGCAATGCCTGTGCTGCGTCGCTCTGTTGCGCGCCGGGCGGCACGCCGAAACCGATGACCCAAGTGTTGCTGTCATGGGCAGACGCACAGCCCAGGTGCGGCGAGGCGGCGTCGTCGGTCAGAACTAACGGCCGGGTACTGCCTGCCTGACGTCGCGCCCGCCAATGCTCGCGACTGGGGTGCAGACGCCCGGCGAACACTTCCACATCGGCGTGCTCCCGTTCGCTCGTTACACGCAGGCCGGCGATTTCAAGCGCATCGCCGATTGCCGCGATGAGCGCTTGGCCATGGGCGCTGCCATCCGCTTGAAGGTGCACGGCATGCCACTGACGTGCTGAAAGCCATCGCGTCAGGTCCACAGCCAGTTGCCGGTCCGAGGGGCAAAACCTGAATACGTTCGAGTGCTCGATCGTGAGTCGATCGATGGTCGCCGCAGGCGTCAGCAGCGCAATACCTGCCTGCTGATACAGCGCAGCCGCGCCGATGGCGGCATCGGACGAAAAGTGACCGATGACCAGATCTGCCTGCCAGTCGATCATCTGCTGCGCCACTTCGGCACCTCGGCCGGCACTGGCACCGTCATCGAGAAAGCGCCACTGCACGCGGCCCAGCCCCGGAATGACGTTGCGCGCCATGGCCATTGCCCTGAGAAAGGTCCGGGCATGGGGCGTGTCATTCGGGTCGAACAATGCACTGACGCCGACCCGCAAGGCTTCAGGTTCCAGCAAGACGACGCTCATGGCCGCACGCCCTGCTGATCCGGGCTGCACCGCAAGGGATCCGGCGCTAGCGCCGACCAGCCGGGACACGGCGTACGCTGCCCCGACAGGCGATCGCGCAGGTGATCAAACGCGATATGCGCAACGCCCGGCGCAAACTTGAAGCCCAGCCCGGACATACCGGCCGCCATATAAATCGGGCTCTGTTCATCACAAAAGCCCAGCAACGGCCGCCCATCCACGCTGTAGCTGTCAAAGCCCGGCAGAACGTCCAGCACACGCACCTGAGCCGCCCAGCTGTCGGACAACTGCGCAACGCGCTTGCGAGCGTCCGCGGCATGGCCTGCGTCCGGCAATGCAAGGTGCTCCGGCCACATACTGCTGTCGCGCAGGCCGCAACCGGTCTGCACGATGTTGCGGGTCAGCGGGATGCCGTAGCTCTGGGTGACAGCATCGATCAATGGCATGGACCAATCGCTGTCGGTCATGACCCGTGCCAGCGGAATCGAACGCGCTTCCAGCGCCAGGTGCGGCACCAGTAACCGACTCCAGGCCCCGGCTGCCACGACCACCGCGCGACACCGCAAGGTCACATCGCCCAGTTCGATGTGTACCAGGTCGCGGGCCCGGCAATCGATGGCCTTGATCTCGCGATGTTCCAGCAGCAAGCCGTGCTGACGCACCACGCCACACAACGCGGCCACCGCCTGGCGCACATTGCCGACACAGGCGTGCGACTCGAACAGATTGACCCGCTCTTCCTCCGGACAGCTTGGATAACGGCTGCCGTCCAGCTCGCGACGGCTCAAAAGGCGCATGGGATACCGCTCACTGCCATAGTGCTCGATGGCGCGGCACAGGTTGTCCAGTTGATCGGGGGCCGCGCGGTAGATAACACCGGTGCGCCTGAGTGCCTGGCGGTAAGTCGTGGCGAACACGCCCTCTTCCATCCGGCCGATGGAATAAGCCGCCAGCTCCATCAGCAGCGGATCGCTGTCGTACAGGCGCACCAGCCCGCCGGAGTAGCCGCTGGCCCCGAGGCTGCCTGCTGCCCCCTTATCGATCAGCGCGACCGACACCCCTGCGCTGCATAGCTTCGCCGCGATACTGGCGCCGGTGATCCCGGCGCCTATGACCGCTATTTCATGTTCGATGAACATCGTGGAGAGTCCGTTCAGATGGAGTATTCGGCAGCCGATCCCGACATGACCGTGGCGTTGACCCGGGCTTCGGGCAAATCGAAGGCGGTGACAATCCGTGCCGACATCTCGGGGATCAGCGCCTTGCCGATGACCGCGATGAAGGCTGCGAGATGGCTGACCGGTCGACCTTCCGCCAGGCGCGTGCGGGTGATGGCAATCACATCCAGCAGCACCTGCGCCATGCCTTTCATGGAAAACTGATTCGGCTCGCACGCCTTGCTCCACTGCAGACGCAGCGCTTCCAGCAGGCCTGCGTCGGCACCGCACACACCGCTCCACCAACTGCTGTCGCGCTGCTCGCCGGTTGCGAGCAAGGCCGGGAAGAACGCTTCGAACACGTCCGCGCGCCATTTCAGAAAGTGCTGCAGACGAAAATCGCCCTCGCTCTCCTCCGGCGCAATGCTCGCCAGGTACAGACGGGCGCTGTCGGCACAGGCTTCGCGGGCCAGATCCCCGACCCAGATGGCGTGATTGCGGCTGGTCGACAGATTGAGTCCGTCCAGCTTGAGAAACTGGTTGGGCACAAAGCGCTGTTGAACCCGGATGTCATCCATCACCGACAGCTGCGCCGGGTAGACGACGGCGTGGCTGAATACGCAATCGAAGCCAAGAAAATGCACCAGCGTGCCCTGTCCCGACTGCCAGTACTGACGGAACAACTCCGGACGACCTATACGGTCGGCGTATTCGCGAAACGCGGCCATATAGCCGGGCAGCCCCATGAACCAGGTGTGCACCCGGCACGAGCCGTCGGCCTGAAGATCGAGGCCGCCATCGTGCGGACGTGTGACGCCCCAGTCGTGAATGTGCTCCAGGGTGTCACGCAGCCAGGCGTTCAGCGGACTGCGCCACTGGCGGTCCAGCAGCCGGTCACGCAGCGCAGGCTTGCAGGCTGCCAGTTTCAGGAATGCTCGGTGTGCGGTTTTCCATTGCGAAGGCTGTTTGCACAGCTTGCAGTGCAGCCCCGTCATCAAATGCGCGTCAGGTGCCTGAGCGCAGTTTTCGCATTGGCTGGCGTCGGACTCGACACCGCAGTAGTTACAGTTGCCGCGCGCAAACGCTTCGTAACCCCAGACATCGCAGTCAGGGCAATAAGGTTCGCTCGAATCGCGAAACTCGATCAGCCCTGCGTCGCGGACTTTGTTGAACACGTCGGCAACCGCCTCGGCAAACCAATGGTTGTCGTAAGGCCGCATCCAGTTGTCCGGCTGGATGTTGATTGCGGCCAGCGAGGCTTCGATCCGGTCCGAGTTGCGATTGGCAAGTTCTACCGAATCAATGCCGGTTTCAAGGCCCTTGCGCAACATGTATGACTGATAGTCGTCCGAGTAGGACAGCAGCACACACTCATGGCCGCGTTGACGTTGAACGCGGGTAAAGACATCGGCAGCCAGAAACGGACCTGCAATATGACCGATGTGCAGATCGCCGTTGGGCGTGGGCGGCGTGATGGTGACAATGTACTTAGTCATCGAGGCACCCCGTGGTTTCGCAGTGTTGCTCGACGAACGCGTTGACGTAGTTCATGTCCCACCACACCACGTAGAAATGAAAGTCCTCATCGGAATCATTAATGACGTAATGGTTGGTATGTTTCGGAATGGCCGCAATGTCGCCCACGTTGAACGGCATGATCTTGTCGCCCACCACCAGTCGGGCACTGCCTTTGATGGCGATGAATATTTCCTGATCGATCTGGGTATGCGCCTCGCTGCGGGTACCCGGACGCACCACGCACCACCCGCCTGCAAACGGCATCGGGTAACCTTCCCAGGGCAATAGACGACTGCCGTCGAGCCCATACTCATGTACCAGGGCATCGAAGTCGGTTTTACGGTGTATATCGAACTTTTCCATGCTCAGACCCGTGTGTTGTGAGTGGGGCAAAGCATGAAATTCGCTGCAACAATTGGCTATCCGATCCCTTGATAGATCAGAGCGGTCGAATCGATTTTCTGAATGGCCAGGCGCGCAAACAGTCACAGACAAACCTGCAACTCCGTATGGATATACCGTAACGTATTCGCTTTTGCAGGCTTCTGAATTCTGGAGAACGTTTGATCCAGAGGCTTTTGTGCAGCGTTAGTGCATCTTGAAGTTAACAATGAGGTGAGAGCGTTTTATGACGCGGAACATGCCGGGCAATGCCCGGGTTTGCAGCAAGTTACGCTTGGTGATAGTCACTATCGACAATGCTGATAATCGGTTTTTTGCCGCCGGTGTTACTGTTGCCTTCGATGAATGAACATGTTTCCCGGCGGCGCGAATCCGCATCGTGATGCCGATGAATACCTGCTCTTCTTCATCACTCCTTTGGTTAGATATTTAAGCCATCCCACACCCCAGTGAGGTGGCTTTTTTTTGCCTGTGAATCGACGCTACAGATCGAAGCGGTCCACCACGTTCCGTCGCTCGTTCTCGCTGCGCATGTCGTAGCTGGCAGTGGTCGCGATGTGCGTGTGATGGGCCAGCTTCTGAGCGATCGACAAATCGTACTCTTCGATGACCCGAGTAATGAACGAGCGTCGGAAGTCGTGAGGCATGATGTTGACACCCACCTGCTGCCCACGCTGTTTGGCAATGAAATAGATCGCGTGCTTGGTGATGCGCTCACGGGTGATGTTGCTGCCCCGGCGGATCCGGTTGAACAGGAAAGGATCATCGTCCTGCCCCGGCGGCAGGCAGGAGCGACGCAGTTCCAGCCAGTCACTCAACGCGCCGAATGCCCACTCGGGCGCGTATTTGATCAACTGCTTGTTGCCCTTGCCCGTCACCCGCAGACTGCGCTCGGCAAAGTCCACCTGAGCCAGGTCCAGATTCACCGATTCCGACTTGCGCATTCCCGAACCATACAGGATCGCGATGATCGCCGCGTCCCGCCGACCTTGCGGCCTGGGATCGGAGGCGCAGACTTCCATCAATTCGCGAATCAGCGTGCGCCGAATGTTCCGTCCCTTTGCCAGGCGTGTCCCGTTAACCGGTTTGATGGAGCGGATTTTCAGCAACTGATCGTGGCTGATCAGGTCATGGCGCCACGCTTCGTTCATCACACCGCGAATAGCGTTGACGTACAGCGAGGTAGTGTTGGGCGCGTAGTCATCCTCGCGCAGCGCCGAAACCAGAGCGGTCACATGACCGGGTTGCAGGGTGTGCCAAGGTATGTCGAAGATGTCGACATCGACCATCCCCAGCCGGTCGGCAGCGTCCTGCAGGACGTATTTCATGGTCAGACGGCTGGAAGGAGCGAGACGGGCCAGGTAAAGCTGCAGCGGATTGCTGACGTCCGGCAACGAAGGCGATTGCCGGGGGCTTGCAGCCTGGTCGGAGGGTGGATCGTGCGACATGTCGGACAAGGCCTTTGTGGTGCAAGTGCCCGCGAAACAGCCAGACACGTTCAGTCGATTCAGAGCACTGACTTTAGCACGCTGCACCTGATCAAACCTGCGTAACACCTTGATACCTGAACGAATGGTTATCCCGATCAGTTAGCCGAGCGCAAGGCTCGGCCACCTTTTGCCCCTCGGCGATTTGCTTTGAGGGGGCCGAAGTGAGCAAAGCCTTTGCTCCGGGCAAACACGTCCAGCCTGTTTACCCTATCGACCGGTATCCACCACCACGCGACCGCGCACCTGACCGGCAATCAGTTGCGGCGCGATGTCGATCACTTCACTCAGGCCGATCTCCCGACTGATCAGTGGCAGCAACGAAGCATCCAGATCGGCGGCCAGTCTTGACCAGGCTTCAACACGATCCGAGTGAGGCCGGGTGACGCTGTCGATCCCGGCCAGCGTGACCCCGCGCAGAATGAACGGTGCCACCGAGCCCGGAAAATCCATACCCTGCGCCAGGCCGCAGGCGGCAACGATGCCGCGGTACTTGATCCCGGCGCAGACGTTGACCAGCGTGTGGCTGCCCACCGAGTCCACGGCAGCGGCCCACTGTTCCTTGGCCAATGGACGACCCGGCTCGGACAGCGTGGTTCTGTCGATAATCCGCGCAGCGCCCAACTGCTTCAGATAGTCACTTTCCGCGACACGCCCTGTGGAGGCTACGACCTGATAGCCGAGCTTCGCCAGAATGGCGACGGCGAAGCTGCCCACCCCGCCATTGGCGCCGGTGACCAGTACCTCACCGTGTGAGGGTTTCACGCCATGCTTTTCCAGCGCAATGACACTGAGCATCGCCGTGTAACCTGCCGTGCCGATGGCCATTGCCTGACTGGGCGTGAACGCATCCGGCAGTGGAATCAGCCATTCACTCTTCAGCCGGGCCTTTTGCGCGAGACCGCCCCAGTGCCCTTCGCCCACACCCCAGCCGTTCAACAGCACTTTGTCACCGGGTTTGAAGGCCGAGGCCTGGCTGTGCTCGACGACACCCGCCAGATCGATACCCGGCACCATGGGAAACTTCCGGACAATGGGGCTCTGACCGGTCAGCGCCAGTGCGTCCTTGTAGTTGAGAGTACTGTGGGAAACAAGCACGGTGACGTCGCCCTGCGGCAGGTCCGCCGCGTTCACAGCAGTCAGTTTCACGTGATAACCCGACTCGTCCTTATCAATCACAATGGCGTTGAATGTGCTTACAGGCATAGGCGCCTCCAATTTAGACCGATCGTCTTTAAATAGACCACAAAGCTCATTGAGGCAGTCCGCGAAGGAAGCCGGCAATGAATGTGTTCAACGGGGTATCGCTCTTGACCAACCGGGCGCGCAGCACCGCGCCCTCCCAACCGATCCAGAAAAATGCAGCCAGCTCATTGCAGTTCGCATCCCCGGCCAGTTCGCCATGCTTTTGAGCTGCACGCAGGCAAACGGCGAGCCTGGATTGCCAATCGAGCAATGTCTGCTCAAGAACCTCGCGGAAAGCGTCCGGCAGCAGGCAGATTTCCTGCCCCAGGTTACCGACCATGCAACCGCGTCGGTAATCGTGACGGGCCATGCCTGCCTTGGCGCTTTGCACGAAACCAACCAGCCGTTCCAGAGGCGAGAGGCTTTCGTCCAGAAACCACTGGTCCAGACGTTGCGCAAAATATCGGCAATATTCGTCCAGAACAGCGCGACCGAACGCCTCCTTACTGGGAAAGTAGTGGTAGAACGACCCTTTGGGGACGCCAATCTCCTTGAGAATGTAGTCAATCCCGGTCGCGGAAAAGCCCTGCTCCGTCAGCACTTCAAGGCCGCGACGCAGCAGCGTTTCACGGGTTTCGAGATTGTCGCGGTCCACTTTGGGTGGGCGGCCGGGACGGCGGGGCTGGACAGCCGGGTTGGATAATGTGGTCATGCAGACGATATTAGACCGATCGTCTTTTATGTCAACAGGACTTCCAGTAGCAGCTGCAAACTGCCGAGTGAGTCGATTGCCAAACCCTGCATGCCGCGCTCAAATGACTGCTTACTTACTGCCACGGATCAGGAGCCCCGCATGAGCCTTTGGCCAGACACCCGCATTCTGGAACTCTTCAATATCGAATTGCCCATTCTCCATGCCCCGATGGCTGGCGCGACCGGATCGTCCATGGCAATTGCCGTTGCCAATGCGGGCGGTCTGGCGTCGTTGCCATGCGCCCTGCTCACCCTTGAGCAAGTCCGTGAGGAAGTGACGGCCTTCAGACAGGACAGCAGCGCGCCGCTGAATCTGAATTTCTTCTGCCATCAGCCGCCGCCTTTCGATGCGCTACAAGCCGATCGCTGGAAAATGGCGCTAAAACCCTATTACGAAGAACTGGGTGCAGACTTTGATGCACCGACGCCGGTTTCCAATCGCGCACCATTCGACAGTGAAAGTTGCGCGCTTGTAGAGGAGTTGAAACCTGAAGTCGTGAGCTTTCACTTCGGCCTTCCCGAGCAGGCGCTACTGGACCGCGTGCGCGCCACAGGCGCGAAGATCATTTCTTCAGCGACCACCGTTGAAGAAGCCATCTGGCTGGAACAGCGCGGCTGCGATGCAATCATCGCCATGGGCTATGAAGCAGGCGGGCACCGCGGACTGTTTCTCAGCGATGAGTTACACACCCAAGTGGGCACGTTTGCACTGGTGCCTCAGGTCGCTGACGCTGTCGGCGT
The DNA here is from genome assembly GCF_021147865.1 of Pseudomonas sp. CDFA 610. NCBI lineage: Bacteria > Pseudomonadati > Pseudomonadota > Gammaproteobacteria > Pseudomonadales > Pseudomonadaceae > Pseudomonas > Pseudomonas sp. CDFA 610. The sequence continues at coordinate 59,803 of NZ_JAGTPM010000015.1, read as the reverse complement.
TCCGGTAATCGCAGCAGGCGGTATTGCCGATGGGCGTGGCGTAGCGGCGGCGTTCGTATTGGGCGCCTGTGCTGTGCAAATCGGCACGGCTTATCTGTTCTGCCCGGAAGCCAGGGTCAGCAAGCCACATCGCCAGGCACTCAGTGTGGCCAAGGACAGCGAAACGGCAGTGACCAATCTGTTCACCGGCCGCCCGGCGCGCGGCATCATGAACCGGATCATGCGTGAGGTCGGCCCGATGAGCCCGCTGGCACCGACCTTCCCACTGGCCGGCGGTGCGCTGATGCCGTTGCGGGCCAAGGCCGAACCTCAAGGCAGCGGCGACTTCATGAACCTCTGGGCTGGCCAGGCGGTCGGTATCAAGCATTCGCTTACGGCAGCTGAACTGACCCGGCAACTGGCGGACAACGCACTGCGCATTTTGAACCGTGCTTGAAACATCGCTTCCAGAAAGAGGGAGGATCGCTATATATTTAAATATATAGCGAAACGCCTCCTGTATGGCGCCGCATCATTCATCTACCGGAGTTGCTGCATGCACGCGTCCCCGCTGCGAACCCTTCTGAAATTCACCGCGCTTGCTGTCACGCTCGCCAGCACCTCTTCTGTCCTCGCCGAGGAAGTTCAGGTCGCCGTAGCCGCCAACTTCACGGCACCTGTCCAGGCCATCGCCAAGGATTTCGAGCGTGATACCGGTCACAAGCTGGTCGCCGCCTTTGGTGCGACAGGCCAGATTTACACCCAGATCAAGAATGGCGCGCCATTCGAAGTATTCCTGTCGGCCGATGACACCACGCCTGCAAAACTCGAACAGGAAGGCGACACCGTCAAGGGCTCGCGCTTTACCTATGCCATTGGCACGCTCGCGCTGTGGTCTGCCAGGCCAGGGTACGTCGACGATCAAGGCAACGTGCTCAAGACCCACCAGTACGAGCACTTGTCCATTGCCAATCCCAAGACCGCGCCTTACGGGCTGGCGGCTACTCAGGTGCTGGGCAAGCTGGGCCTGACCGAAACCACCAAAGCGAAAATCGTCGAAGGCCAGAGCATCACTCAGGCCTATCAGTTCGTCTCCACCGGCAATGCGGAACTGGGTTTCGTCGCCCTGTCGCAGATTTACAAGGACGGCAAACTGACCAGCGGCTCAGCATGGATTGTTCCGGCTGCCTTGCATGACCCGATCAAACAGGATGCGGTGATTCTCAACAAGGGCAAGGACAGCGCGGCGGCCAGGGCGCTGGTCGACTACCTGAAGGGCCCGCAAGCGGCCGCCATCATCAAGTCGTACGGATACCAGTTGTAAATGCCGCTGGGAAGCGCCGACATCGCGGCGATCTGGCTGACGCTGAAACTCGCCTCGTTGACCACCGTGATCCTGCTGGTGATCGGCACGCCCATCGCGCTATGGCTGTCGCGCACTGACTCATGGCTCAAGGGTCCGGTCGGTGCCGTCGTCGCCCTGCCCCTCGTTCTGCCGCCCACCGTCATCGGGTTCTATCTGTTGCTGCTGCTCGGGCCCAACGGTGCCATCGGTCAACTCACTCAGAGTCTGGGACTGGGAACGCTGACGTTCAGCTTTACCGGGCTGGTGATCGGCTCGGTTCTCTACTCGATGCCATTCGTGGTGCAACCTCTGCAGAGCGCCTTTTCAGCCATCGGCACACGCCCGCTGGAAGTGGCCGCAACGTTGCGGGCAGGCCCATGGGACACGTTCTTCCACGTGATTGTGCCGCTGGCAAAACCCGGCTTTATTACTGGCGCGATTTTAGGGTTTGCGCACACGGTCGGAGAATTCGGGGTGGTATTGATGATCGGTGGCAACATTCCCGAGAAGACTCGCGTGGTGTCAGTGCAGATCTTCGACCACGTCGAATCCATGGAATACCTGCAGGCCCACTGGCTGGCCGGAGCGATGCTGGTCTTTTCATTTCTGGTCCTGCTGGCGCTCTATTCCAGTGGCAAATCCAGAACAGGATGGAGTTGAGCCATGGCATCGCGTGTCGAAGTACGCCTGCAGATGAACTATTCCGACTTCCACCTGGATCTGGACCTGACATTGCCCGGCTCCGGCGTAACAGCGCTTTACGGCCCTTCCGGCTCAGGCAAGACCACCTGCCTGCGCTGCATCGCAGGTCTGGAAAAGTCGCCCGAAGGCGTTATCCGGGTCAACGACGAAGTCTGGCAGGACACCAGCAAGAACATCTTTCTGGCACCTCACAAACGCTCCATAGGCTATGTGTTTCAGGAAGCAAGCCTGTTTGCGCACCTGTCCGTCAGGGACAATCTAGAGTTCGGTTTCAAACGGATTGCCCGCAATCTGCGCAGCATTCAGTTACAGCAGGCTACTGAGTTGCTGGGTATCGACCACTTGCTCGAACGACGCCCCGACAAGCTTTCCGGCGGTGAGCGTCAGCGTGTCGGCATCGCCCGTGCGCTGCTGACCAGTCCGCGCCTGATGCTACTGGATGAACCGCTGTCAGCACTGGACAGTCGCCGTAAAAGCGAAATCCTGCCCTACCTGGAACGTCTGCACAGGGCGCTGGATATTCCGATGCTCTATGTCAGCCATGCTCAGGACGAAGTGGCGCGTCTGGCCGATCATCTGGTAGTGCTTGAGGCTGGCAGCGTGCTGGCCAGCGGGCCCATCCGGGAAACCCTGGCGCGCCTTGATCTACCGCTGGCCATGGGCGATGACGCAGGTGTCGTGATCAATGGCACGGTAAGCGCCTACGATCCTCACTACCAACTGCTGACCATCACCCTGCCCGACAGCAAGCTCTCGATGCGCGTAGCACATGCCGACATGCCGCCAGGCACGCCGCTGCGCATCAAGGTGCAGGCCCGTGATATCAGCCTCAATCTGCAGCCGGACGATCAGAGCAGCATCCTGAACCGATTACCGGTGACAGTCGTAGAAGAAATGGTTGCCGACAATTCGGCCCACGTGCTGGTCCGGCTGGACGCAGGCGGGACGCCATTGCTGGCCCGTATCACCCGTTATTCCAGCGATCATCTAAAGCTGCATCGCGGGCAATCGCTTTGGGCGCAGATCAAGGCCGTGGCCGTCCTCGCGTAATGGCGATCGGTCGCACACCAGATGCAAATAAACGGCACCACCGCAAAACGTCGCGGTCAGTGCTTTTAACTGCCTCTGGAATTCTGCCATGCCTGACTCGACCATCATCAGTCCACTCGCCAGCGACCTGCATTATGTAGACGACAGCCAGCCGGGGTTCTCGCGCAAGGTCCTGCGCGGCAAGTTTGCCTACTTCGACACAAAAGGCGAACGCATCAAGGATGAGTCGGAGATCAAGCGCATCAATGCGCTGGCCGTGCCGCCCGCCTACACCGACGTCTGGATCTGCGCCGACCCCAATGGCCACCTGCAAGCAACAGGACGTGACGCGCGCGGCCGCAAGCAGTACCGCTATCACCCGCGCTGGCGCGAGATCCGCGATCAGGACAAGTATTCGCGCATGATCGAGTTCGGCCATGCCTTGCCCAAGGTTCGCAAGCAGATCGAAGCACAGCTCGCCCAGCCCGGCATGGGCAGGGAAAAGGTCATGGCGACAGTGGTTTCTTTGCTCGATGCCACGCTGATCCGCATTGGCAACAGCCAGTACGCCAAGGAAAATCGCTCCTATGGCCTGACCACACTGCGCAACAAGCACGTCGAAGTGAAAGGCGGGCAAATCATGTTCGAGTTTCGCGGCAAGAGTGGCGTCGAACACAGTGTCACGGTAAAAGACCGGCGCCTGGCCAACGTGATCAAACGCTGCATGGAACTGCCCGGCCAGAATCTGTTTCAGTACCTGGACGATGATGGCGTGCGCCATACGGTCACGTCTTCGGACATCAACGCTTACCTGCAAAGCCTCACGGGATCGGACTTCACCGCCAAGGACTATAGAACCTGGGCCGCAAGCGCGCTGGCGTTGGCTACCCTTCAGAAACTGCATTGGGAGCCGGAAGCCGACGCGAAAAAGCACATCGTCGACATGGTCAAGGCCGTTTCGAAACAGCTGGGCAACACCCCCGCCATCTGCCGCAAGTGCTACATCCATCCAGCGGTGCTCGAGGGCTTTTTGCTCGGCAATCTGGCCAGACTGCCACGCCTCAGGCAGCGCAAGGGACTGAGGCTGGAAGAAGTCGCATTGGCCAGCTACCTGCGCACGCTGGCGGACCGCATCGAGGCCCAGGCCGACAAGGTCAAAGCCTGATTGCTTTTTGAGACCACTCGGCTATATCGGTCACTGCTCTGCTGTGACCGGCAACTCCACAATACTGGCCTGCGCCTGTCTATCCCCAGTGTCGTAGGCATGGGACAGCTCTTCGATCGTTGCCACAAGGTGGCGCACCGCATGCTGAACCTCTACAAAGATGGCATCAGACGAGCCTGCCGCGCAGCTCATCCGCTGAACAATGCTCTCCAGTTCGACGCCAGCCCCGCGCCTGCCAGTCAACACATACAGAACATCCACCCCCACATTGGCAATCGCAGCCAGATAATCGGCCCTGGGTACACGCTCACCACTTTCATACTTCCCCTGTGCATTGGCAGCAACGCCTCCGAAGTGTCCGAGTTCACGCTGTAAAAGCCCCAGACGCCTGCGCTCCTGCTTCAATCTCGTGCCTATATCGCTCATGACCCTGACCGTCCATGCTCGCTGTGAAAATCAGTTCTCAAATCGAATTGTTCATAGATCGCCCGGGGCTGCCCAACCGGATTTACTCGTCACCGAAGGGGAATCGCCTTCGGGCTCACGCCTCTCCTCTGATCACGCACAGACTTTTTTCCTATATCACCTTGAAGATTTCAACTGGCGCTTATCGGATCGACATCGGCAAACAGACAAAAGTATCGAAAGATACGTCAGTCCCGCACGGCCAGTTGATGCCCGGTAGCGCTTGGGCGACTGCAGCCCAGGCCGCCCTGACACCCGGTACGTAGGCAGGATTTCGTAGCCCCCTGATTTATCGAAGGATTTTTTTAGACATCCGCGTCACATCCTGTACCCTTCGAAGCGTGTGCGAGCTTGCTTAGCGATGGCGAGATGTATATATTCCCCGCTCTTGGCGCTACCGCCCCGATGGCGAAATTGGTAGACGCAAGGGACTTAAAATCCCTCGTCCTCTGGACGTGCCGGTTCGACCCCGGCTCGGGGCACCACATATAAAACAAGGGCTTACAGGGCAATCTGCTCGGTAGGCCCTTGTTTTTTTGGGTCCGCAAAAACGACATTGGGCCTCAATGCCTCATTTACCCCCTTCCCCGGCGTCCTGCCGACGAACACCACTCCCCAAAACAGAGATACTCGATTACTGTATATCCATACAGACACCGAGAGTAAAGTCATGGACACCGATATCGCCGACGATTGGGCTTACAACCCGACTGAAGAACAAATGATCCGGCAGCGTGCCCATATCGTGAATGAGGAAAACCGATTATTACGCGCCGAAGTAAGCCGATATCGCCAGCATCTGGCCAAGATGATCGACATGCATAACACTGTCTCGGCCGAGCGGGAAAAGCTTTCGACGAAACTCAGGGCGGCAGACAGCCGGATAGCCGACCTGTTGAGAGGTGCCTCTGACTCGTGGGGTCGGATCGATTCGCTTGAACGCGTTATCGACCATCACAGGCAGTTGCTCCGCGCTGCCAATATCAGCCCTGAAAAATGGGCAGAGAACCCTTCAGACTGTGCCGAGCCCGAGAGCGATGCCCATCATCCGCTCAGGGTCGTTCAGCACTGATCCTGCCCTCGGTTTAACCGGTTCACGGCCTCCAGGGGCCAACTTACACGCGAGCAAGTGGTCGCTTCGAATCGTGCAATGATGGCGTGACGAACGGCTTGTTTGCCCTCAGCTCATGAGGTACGCAACGATGAAACTCGACGAGATGGCTATCGCGCCAGCCATAAAAGTCCAGGCGGCAGAAATAGTGCAACGAATCGAATTCGCTGACGGCTTGCTGGAACTGGCGACGGCAGGTGGTGTGGGCGAAGGTTTTTTGATGGGCCTGGCCTGCATCGACGCATCGCCGGGGCAGGATATCGAAGCACTTGAAGATCTATTCAACCAAGCCATGACACGCAAGATGGCTGAGGCCCGTAAACAGTCGTAAATAGCATTTCAGTTCCTCAAATCCGTGGGCGCAGTTATCTGCGTGACAGATGAGAGAATCGCACAGCCGGAAGTGTCTGAAAGCGGACAAGCGGAACGAGAACGGCGCGGGGTTCATGACTCGGATCCGCTCGTCAGATTTGACGCAGACCGTTGCGCTGCATGGCTCGCGGCTTGCAATGAAGACTTTGACGGCGCCGGAATGATGTATTTCTGACGTGTCAGCCCCCCCTTGGAACGCCGATCAGTTATCAGGAGATGCACCGTGTCAACTCTCAGTGAAATCGCAGCGAACCACGCGAGGCACTTATCGGCACTGGAAGCTGAATCGGCTCGATTGAACGCGCCCTGTACACCGGTTTTACAGGTGTTTGAAGCGCCGACATTTCTTGCCATCGAGCAAATGCCACCGCACACCATCGCGGCCATCCATGAAGGCATTCAGAGCCAGACGAACACCTGTTCACTCTGAGCCTGAACCCTGGTGGGCACCAGACGTCCGGCGCTGACTGCTTGCGTGGGTAAGCATTCGCCGACGAACTGCGCACACTATTTTTTCAAGTCCGCCGATAGAGGTATCGGTCGATATTTTCAAGGAGAGAAACACATGCTTTTCACGGACACCCAGATCAGCCAGGCACTCGAAATCTTCATCCGTCGCAATGAACAGCTTCAGCAGGAACTGGCCAACTTCAATCGTCATCCCGGCGGCCTGTTCATCAGCGAACGTCGTGCCGAACACGCACGCTCTGCGTTCCTGCGGGCAGCACAGGAACGCGATACGACCCCTCATGATTTCGCCTTGAGGCTTCTGGCCCGCACGCCCTCGGAACTTGAGCAACTGCGCGAAGAGCGTCGGATGCGGGTGGCGGGTTGAGTCAGGGCCGGGACGCTGTCTGACCAAAGTCAATATCAAAAGTCTGATAGAACGCACCGTCGTTGAGGCACCCGATGAATTATTTTCGCCCCGTTCTTGACATGCCATTCGAACCAGTACAGAATTGCGTCCATTCCCGACTGGGGAATTGAAAAAAACCCTTTAGATTCAATGGGTTGGAAGACAAAGAAAATGTTCTTCCGAAAAGTTTACGACGTTTGATGCAGCGGTAACGTATCGGATGTTTGAGGCCGAGTAGCAAAATGGTTATGCAGCGGATTGCAAATCCGCCTACGCCGGTTCGATTCCGACCTCGGCCTCCACTCTTGAAAACCCCGTCAGTTTCGACTGACGGGGTTTTTTATTGCCTGGCAGAACATGCGTTTCGTCGGTGCACGGAGCATGGACGCGACCCGTATGCACCTGGTCGTGCCCATGCCCTGCTTCATCAGCGCTGCAACGGCTCGTAAGGTTGGAAGAAGCCGCTGCCTACCCATTTCGGTGTCTTTTCAGCGGTCATGGGTTCCGAGCGCTGGTAACTGTTGGCGCGTTTCGAATAGCCCTTGTGGTCGTACTCGGCCATGTACGGATACGGGAACACCTTGCGTGTGCGGCCGCGGTTGGAAATGTCTTCCCTGGTCATGAACGTCGGCAGGCTGGCCGCAACGACCTTATCAACCGGCACCGGCTGATATTGACGGGCAACGATGGCATCTGGCGCCCGACCTTTTTCCACCCAGGCCATGATCGGCGTCAGCAGGTCCACCTCGCTCGGCCCTTCTCCACGACCGCAATGGTAGACACCGGGCAGCATGTACAGCCGGGTGAAGGATTCGGTGCGGGCCTTGCCCATGTGTGCCTCGACCGCCTCGTGGTAGGCCAGTGTGTTCAGGGGCGAGACCTGCGGATCAGCCCAGCCGTGCCAGAGAATGAGCTTGCCACCACGGCTGGCGAAAGGCGCAAGATCGGGATTGGTCGCGTCATACAGCGCGTGCAACGGGCGCAGGCGTTCGAAGGTGCTTTTGTCGAAGTCTAGATCGACCAGCTTGAAGTCCGCCGCAGGGTTGTTTTCGAAAACCATACTGCGAATGGACTGTTCGGCGATCTGTTGGCTGACGTTAGGCTGATCGGCAGAAACAGGTACAAACAGTCCCGCCCAGGCCAGTTCCGATCCGGGTTGCGGACCGCCCACGATCAGCCGGTCTCCGCTGACCGGATCTTTCGGGCCGTCGTAAATGCGCCGTGCGGCCTCCACTTCCTGCGCTGTGAGGCACTTGGCGGTGTCGGCAGACACTTTGCACTGCACCACCGAGGGGTCGAAACGGCAGAGCCTGGGGTCGGAGATCAGACCATCGATCTGTCCATCCAGCACATCGCACTGGGTCAGCATAGCCTTGTGCAGAATCGGCAGGCGAGACGCGAGGATGATCGGTTTGCCATCAGGACCTGTGTTGGCGCGCGCCATCCATCCATGAAAAAACACTTTCTGCACCTGAAAATTCAGCGCAGCGGCGCCCGCAATGATGCCGTTGAAGTCTTCCGGGTAACGCTGAGCTTCGATCAGCGCCTCACGGCCACCGTCCGAACAGCCGGTGAAATACGCGTACTCGGCCTTGCGGCCATAGAACGCATGGATCAGCTTCTTCGAGGCCAGCGCCGTGAGATGCACGCCGCGATGAGCGAAGTCTGCACGCTTCTGCGGATCGTCACCAAACGTGGTGTCTACCGTCTTGTGCCCCATGTCGGTGGACGCCACGGCGAACGCGCCCGTCTTGAGCGGTTTGCAACTGTCGGCGACACCCGGCCTTGAATCACTGTGGCCACAAAAGCCGCCGCAGCCGACTTGCAGATAACGCTGCGCCCAAGTGGTAGTCGGCAGTTCCAGCTTGAAACCAATTTGCGGTGCGAGCAGGCCTTCCACGGCGCACACCGCCACGCCATCACGGCTGGATTCGCTGGCTGACACCACACGGCTGCCGGCCCCGCCAATCTCACTCAGATCGGTCTGGGTCAGCGCAGCGCAGGCAGTGACCGGCGTCACAACCGGCAGTTGGGCGAGGTTATCGGCCACATTCGAAGACGGCGTTCTGGCCAGCGCCGGGGTCAGCGGAAATAGGGAGATGACCAATAGCGCAAACACGCTGGAACGACTCGGCATCGTCGGTTTCATGAGAACTCCTGTTCATGATGGAACGAGACTGCAACGCGAGGCGATGACGCCCGACTACGCGGCAGGTGCAGGTAAAACGTTTGGGGCGTCTCTCGATTCAAAGATTAGCCGCAGAGATGATTACAGATTCCGACCATCACCCATGACCTTGTAAACGGTGACACGACGGCTCAGCGACGGGGCATGCAGGCTGGCGACATCAGGAGGGAGGCTGTCTGGCGGGGCTCAGGACCTGGTCCGAACGGGCCGGGGCCTGACTGGCGGATCTGGCATCAAGGCTGAAGCCAGCCCTGGCCGAACCAGGCAGCTTGATCGGCACACCGGGCTGGCCTGGTCCTGTCTAAGGTATGAGTGAAAGATCCGAAGCTTCAGGCGCTCTGCGGCTCTCGCTGACGATTCAACGCCGCCAGATCACGAAACGCCGCGCCCGGATGAGAGGCCTGCAAACGTGGTCCGTTGTCGAACAGCTTCTCGCGTAATGTGCCCTGAGCGTATTCGGTCTTGTACACACCGCGCTTCTGCAACTCCGGCACCAGCAACTCGACCGCATCGATGAAGGTTTCGTGCGTCAGTGCGTACGCCAGATTGAAGCCATCGACATCGGTGTCTTCGACCCATTCCTGCAACAGATCGGCCACTGTTTCCGGGCTGCCGACAAACAGCGGACCGAAACCACCGATGCCAACCCAGTCGGCCAGTGCCTGCGGGGTCCAGATTGTATCGGGGTCGGCGGTGGAGAACGTTTCCACGGCCGACTGAATGGCATTGGTGTGCACGTGCCTGAGGGGTTCATCGGGTCTGAACTGGCTGAAATCGATGCCGGTCCAGCCGGAAATCAGCGCCATTGCGCCCTCATAGCTGACCCAGCTTTTGTACTCCTCGAACCTGGCCTTCGCCTTGGCATCCGTCTCGCCCAGAATTACGGTCTGCAGGTTGAAGATCAACACGCTGGACGGATCCCGCCCCGCCTCGGCCGTGCGCCGGCGGATGTCGGCAACCGTTTTCTTCAGCAGCACTTTCGACGGCGAGGCGACAAACACGCATTCGGCATGCTCGGCGGCGAACTGCTTGCCCCGGCTGGACGCACCGGCCTGATACAACACGGGCGTGCGCTGTGGCGAGGGCTCGCACAGATGGATACCGGGCACCTGAAAGTGCTTGCCGACATGACGAATCTCATGAATTTTGCTCGGGTCGCTGAACACGCGTCGCTCCCGGTCACGCAGAATTGCGCCCTCTTCCCAACTGCCTTCCCAGAGCTTGTAGCAGACCTCAAGGTATTCCTCGGCGAAGTCATAGCGGGCATCGTGTTCGGTCAAGGTTTTCTGGCCCAGATTCTTCGCCCCGCTTTCCAGGTAGGACGTCACGATGTTCCACCCTGCCCGGCCCTTGGTCAGGTGATCAAGGGTCGACAGACGTCGGGCGAACGGGTACGGGTGCTCGAACGACAGCGACGCAGTGAGTCCGAAGCCCAGATGCTCGGTAACCAGCGCCATCGGCGGAATCAACTGCAGCGGATCATTGACCGGCACCTGCGTGGCCTGGCGTATCGCCGCCTCGCCGTTGCCGCGATAGACGTCGTAAATACCCAGCACATCTGCGATGAACAGGCCATCGAACTTGCCGCGTTCCAGAATCCTGGCCAGATCGGTCCAGTACTCCAGGTCCTTGTATTGCCAGGACCGGTCACGCGGATGGGCCCACAGGCCCGGTGATTGATGCCCCACGCAGTTCATGTCGAAGGCATTGAGGCGAATTTGACGGGACATGCAGTCACTCCTGAAGCTGAGGCGGCGCAACGCCGTTGAGGCGATGGTTGCCCAGCACCTGATAGTGCCAGCGCAGCGGTTCACGACCGGTCTGCGGCGGCAGGGACTGACGCTGGCCGGTCAGTTCGTACTGCACGTTGTCCACCGCCAGCAACGCATCGGCACTGGCAATGACCGCTTCAGTGCTGGCGATCAGGCGCGGCTCGGGAGAGCCTTCAAGCGTCTGTGCCCGCTCCAGCAGTGCCGCCGCCAAGTCAATGCGGATCTGCAGATAGCCAATCTTGCCGATCACGTAAGGATCCTCGACGATGCGCTGCACATCGCTGAACGCCCAGGGCTGACCCTGTTCACGCAAATAATCGAGGGTCTGCTGCAAGCCTCGCCGTGCGTCGTTCAGGTCTTCAGCAGCAACCGCCAGTTGGGTGTCGATAGTTGAATGAGACAAATGACTGCTCCTTGATCAGTTCCAGGCATGGCGCGGCGGCGCGACACCGTTGAGTACGCGATTGCCGATCAGGTGGTATTTCCAGCGAGCGGGATCGTGCAGCGTGTGGGTTCTGGCGTTGCGCCAATGGCGATCCAGATTCAGCGAGCCCAATACCGAGCGGGTGCCGGCGAGTTCGAACAGCTTGCTGCTGATCAGCAAGGCAATCTGCGCCGACAGCACCTTTGCTTGAGCGACAACCACCGACGCATGCGCAACGCTGGCTTCACTGGGTTCGGCCAGCGCCTGGTCGATAGCCTGCCCGGCCCTGGCCAGGATTGCGTCGGTGCCGTGCAGTCGCCATTGCAGATCGCCGATGGTCGCGATGCTGAACGGGTCTTGCCAGCCGAAGTCCTGTTTGCTGTCGATCCACGGCCGCGCCAGTCGCGCATGCCTGAGGGTTTCCTCGAACGCGCCGTGGGCAATGCCAGTATCGACAGCCGCCTGAATGATTTGCGAAATCGGACCATGCGCCGTGGGTTCGTCAAACGCCCGATGCGCTGGAATCACTGCACTTCTGGGCACCGTCACGGCCCTCAGAACAGCGCCACCGCTGGCCGTGGTGCGCTGGCCGAACCCATCCCAGCTATCGATGATGGTCAGGCCGGGACTGTCGCGCTCCACAAACGCGATAAACGCGTTGTCCTGCTCGTCCACGCCCACCACAGGCACGATGTGAGCGAACAGCGCTCCGGTGCAGTAAAACTTCTCACCGTCCACCACGGCCCGTTCGCCATCAAAGCGGATGCGGGTCTGGAAAGTACCGGCGTTCTTGCTTTTCGACTCCGAAAAGGCGTTGCCGAAGCGATAGCCCGCCAGCGCCTTGGCAAAGTAATGGCGCTTCTGCTCTTCGGTTCCGGTCTGTAACAGGATGTCGAGAATACCCAGATGATTCTGGGGGATCTGTCCCAACGAAGGGTCGGCTGCCGAGATGATCCTGATCACCTCGGCGACCGTCACATAAGACACGCCGGCGCCGCCGTAGGCTTTCGGCACAGTGATCGCCCACAGGCCGCTGGCGGAGAATTCATCCAGTTCCGCAATGGGCAGACGGCGCTCGCGATCACGGACCGAGGCCTCTTCGGCAAAACGCACGGCAAGCGCTCTGGCGACCTCGATGGCCTCGGCATCCGAGGTGATGACATGGGCCCTCGGCAGGCTTTTAACAGGGTGGTTCATGGGGCAGGTTCCTGATCATCGATAACAGGTTGAAAACGGCTCAACACGCATGATTCAGGTATTGCACAGGCCATGCCTGATCATGAGTTTCTTTTGAATACAGGTAGTTGCAGAACATTCTTAAAGCAGCGTAAGCATCTACATGAACAGATTGTTCAAACGCTGTTGCTGAGAGAACAGCGGTGTGTTCACCGCGCTGCCGCGCCCAGATAGTGATGATGAATGTCCTCGCGCCCGGCCAGCTCTGCGGCCATGCCGGACTCGACCACTCGCCCGTTTTCCAATATATACGCATAGTGCGCATGGTCCAGCGCAAGGCTGATGTTCTGCTCGGCAACCAGCAGACTCAGCCCTTCGTCCCGGTTCAACGCCCCGAGAATGTCGAAGATTTCCTCAACCACTTGCGGCGCCAACCCCATGGACGGTTCGTCCAGCAGCAGTAGTCGAGGCCCGGACATCAACGCCCGCCCGATGGCGACCATCTGCTGCTCGCCGCCCGAGGTATAGCCTGTCAGGCGTTTGCGCAGCAGCTTGAGCCGGGGAAAGTAGCCGTAGACTCTTTCCAGTCGCGCCTTGAGCTCGGTCCGCGACGGTCTGGCGATAAATGCGCCGATCAGCAGGTTCTGCTCAACGCTCAGGTGCGTGAAGCAGTGCCTGCCTTCCAGCACCTGCGCCAATCCATTACGCACCAGCAGGGAAGGATCACTGGCGGTGATCGTCTGGCCCTGATACTGAATCCTGCCGCTGACCACCTCGCCACGCTCGGCGCGCACCAGACTGGAAATCGCCTTGAGGGTCGTGCTTTTGCCCGCCCCGTTGGCACCCAGCAGCGCAACCATCTGCCCCTGCCGGACTTGCAGGCTGATCCCGCGCAGGGCAAGGATGGAGTGCTCGTAGAACACCTCGACCTGCTCCACTGACAACAGAACATCGGCAGACAGACTGGCATGCGGGATCGAACTCATGGGCCTTATTGCTCCTGGCTGCAGTTGCGCGGCGTAATGCCTTTTTCCTTGGCGTACTGTGCAGCAGAGGCTTCGATGATTGGCCGCAGCAAGGCGCGGTCGGCCTGTACCCAGTCGCTGATCAGGTTCCAGCGCTGCCCGTCCCACTGTTGAAAACGCACCGCACCGCCACCTTCATGGTCTGTACAGGAAAGCTTCAAGGGCTGTACCAGACCCTTGGCACCCAACGCCTGCAAGCGCGCATCGTCGATATTCAGATGCTCGAAGCCCCAGCGCACCTGCTCGCCGGTCAGCGGCTGGTTACCGAATCGGGTTTGAGCGATGCGCAGCGCCTCGACATTGAGAATGCCGTTCACTACGCCCAGGTTGTAATACACCGTACCGAAACGCTTGGGGTCGGCCAGATTGCCCTGTCCCTTGTCGAGCACCGCGCTCTTGATGCCTTGCAGCACCGGGAAATCAGTGCCGGACGGGTGCGTAGTGATAGAGATGAAACCCTTGGCGGCGGCACCTGCGGGAATCACGTCCTCTTCGGAGTTGCTCCAGATATTGCCGATGATGTGATCCACCGCAAACCCGACCTTCTGCGCCGACTTCAGCGCCACCGGGTTCATCACGCCCCAGCCGCGCAGGATGACCCAGTCAGGCTTGAGGCGACGGATATTCAGCCACTGCGATTGCTGCTCGTTACCGGGATGCGGCACTTCCAGCGTCGTCAGTTCGAAGCCGTAGTGTCTGGCCAGGGTTTCCAGTACGCCGTTGGTTTCCTTGCCATAAGGAGAGCCGTGGTAAAGCACCGCGATCTTCTTGCCTTTCAGGGACTCAGGACCGCCTTCACGCTGACCAATGTAATTGACGATGGCCGACACTTCGGAATAAGGGTTCAGCTGCAGCGGGAACACATACGGAAACACGCTGCCGTCGGTGGAGTCGGTGCGTCCGTGGTTGATGGTGATCAGCGGCAGCTTGTCGGCCGTAGAGCGCTCGAGCGTGGCGTAGGCAATGCCGACCGACAATGGATTGGTCGCTGCCGCCGGAGCGCCATTAAGGCCGCCCTTCAGACGTTCATAGCATTCGACGCCCTTCTCCACCACGTATTCGGTTTCACATTCCGACCATGTCAGCTTGACGCCGTTGACCCCGCCATTGGCGTTGACGTATTGCAGGTAATCGATGAAGCCTGCGAAGAAACCGGTGCCGCCAGCCGCATAAGGCCCGACCCGATAACTTTGCAGTGGAAAATACTGTTCGCTGGCAGCTTGAGCGGTTGCCGCCAGTCCGCCAGCCAGCAAGGCCAGACCCAGCATCAGGCGCAGTAAGGATGTTCGGGGTTTCATGGGCAGATCCTTGAAGGTTGAGGTTGTTGTCGGGGTGAGAGAAATGCGGGTCTGCAAACGATCGCTCAATAGCGCAGCGGCCAGATCCGCGCACGCTGTCGAAAGCGCCGCCACAGGCGCGCCAACCCTTCGGGCTCCTTGATCAGGAAGGCGATGATCAAGGCACCAAAGAGTATTTTCTGAATGTTTTCCAGTTGTCCGGAGTCGATCAGGCCGACCGGCAGCAAGGCGCTGGTATGGCCCAGCAGGATGGGCAACAGCACAATGAAGGCTGCGCCGAGGAAGTTACCGGAGACGCTGCCCAGCCCGCCGATAATGATGATGAACAGCACCTGAAATGAGCGGTTCAGGTCGAAACCATGCGGCTCGACCGTACCCAGATAGGCAAACGCCCACAGTGAACCGGCGACCCCCAGATAGAAACCGCTGATTGCGAACGCCAGCAGCTTGGCCTTGAACAACCGGATGCCGATCACCGCTGCGGCGGTGTCCATATCCCGCACCGCCATCCAGGTGCGACCCAGTTCACTGCGGATCAGGTTGTTGGCCAGCCAGAACAGCACCACTACCAGCGTCAGGGTCAACAGATAGCGGCCTTGCGGCGAGCTGAAATCCAGTCCGGCGACGATCAGCGGTGGCGAGGTAATCACGCCCGATGCATTGTCATGGGTGAACCAGCTGAACCGGGTCAACACCCACTCGACCACAAACTGCGCGGCCAGGGTCGACACCAACAGGTAGAAGCCCTTGATGCGCAGGCTGGGCAGCCCGAACAGCAGCGCCACAGCCGCCGCGACCAGTCCACCGAAAACAAAACCCAGCAACAATGGCGTGCCCGGTACGCGCAGTTGCAGGTTGTAGGTGGCAAACGCGCCGACGGCCATGAACGCGGCAGAACCCAGCGACAGTTGTCCGGCGTAACCGGTCAGCAGGTTCAGGCCCAGACCTGCCAGCGAAAGCACCAGAAACGGCACCAGAATCGCGCTGAACCAGTAGTCATTGCCGGCCAGTGGCACGATGACAAAGGCAAATCCCAGCAAGGCCAGCAGCCCGATCCGGTCCTGGCGCAAACGAAACAGGCGACGCTCGGCGGCATAGGAGCCTGCCAGTTGTCCGGCTTCTCGATAAAGCATGGCAATGATCCTTGTTGAGAGTCAGACGCGCTCGATGGCTCGCTCGCCGAACAGGCCAGCGGGACGCACCAGCAGAAACAACAGCGCCAGCACGTACGGCACCCAGTTTTCGATGCCGCTGCCGATGATCGGGCCGATGTAGATTTCCGCGAGTTTCTCGGCCGCCCCGATGATCAGGCCGCCGACGATGGCGCCGCCAATGGACGAGAAGCCGCCGATAATCAGCACCGGCAAGGCCTTGAGCACCACCAGCGACAGGGAGAACTGCACGCCTAGCCGCGCGCCCCAAAGTAATCCCGCCACCAGACCGACAAACCCGGCCACGGCCCAGACCACCGCCCAGATGCGCGGCAGACGGATGCCCACCGCCTGTGCGGCCAGGGGATCGTCGGCCACGGCACGCAGGGAAAGACCAATGCGAGTACGGTTGAACAGGATGGACAGCGCGATGACCAGCGCCGCCGCAGTACCTGCGGCGAACAGGTCGAACTGCGAAAGCAGCATGCCGCGAATCTCCAGCGGTTCGTCAGGGATGCCCAGGTCCAGCCCGTGAACCTGGGCGCCCCACAACGCCTGCGCCAGACCTTCGATCATGTACGACAGACCCAATGTGGCCATGAACAGGATGATCGGCGGGCGATTGACCAACGGCCGCAATATCACGCGCTCGATCAGCAAAGCCAGCACCACCATGCTTGTCAGCGTTGCCAGAAACGCCCAGCCGAACGGCAGGCCGCGCTCCAGCAGACTGACGAATGTCAGAGCGGCGAACAGCACCATCGCGCCCTGGGCAAAATTGAAAACGCCCGACGCCTTGTAGATCAGCACGAAACCGATCGCTACCAGCGAATACATCACCCCGGCCAACAGCCCGCCAATCAGAACTTCAAAGAAAAACTCCACGGCTCAGCTACCTCTTATCAAACGACCTGTAGACCATCGAGGAAACGCGATTTTTCTGTAGTAGGCGTCTCCCGCGTTTCGGTGTTCGCTGCGCGACAGCGCTACGTCGAAGAAGAACGACGGGTGCCGAGATAAGCGGCGATTACCTGCGGGTCGTTGCGTACCTGCTCCGGCGTTCCGTCACCGATCTTGCGGCCGTAATCCAGCACCACCACGTGATCGCTGAGGCCCATCACGACGCCGATGTCATGCTCGATCAGCACGACCGTGGTACCGAGTTCGCGGTTGATGTCGCGAATGAACTGGCTCATCTCAACCTTCTCTTCCGCGTTCATGCCCGCCATCGGCTCGTCCAGCAGCAACAGACGCGGCTCAGCAGCCAGCGCACGCGCCAGCTCGACGCGCTTTTGCAGGCCATAGGAAAGCTTGCCAACCAGCGCGTGGCGCCAGGGATGAATGCGCAGGAACTGAATCACCCGCTCGGCGTGGGCACGCTGTTCATCGTCCTCGGCAGGCGCCCGACCCACCCGCAGTACCTGCTCAAGCCATGTACTGCGACGCTTGAGGTTGCGACCGGTCAGCACGTTATCCAGGACGCTCATGCCCTTGAACAACGCAAGGTTCTGAAACGTTCGGGCAATACCGCTTTCGGCAGCCTGATGCGGACGCATGTGTGTATGCGTCGTGCCGGCGTATTGAACGGAACCGCTCTGCGCCTGGTACACGCCATTGATCACGTTAAGCAGCGAGCTTTTGCCCGCGCCATTGGGGCCGATCAATGCGCAGATTTCACCTGTCGCCACTGAGAAACTGATTGAGGTCACTGCCTTGACGCCCTTGAAAGACAAGGAAATATCGTCCAACGCCAGAAGCGATGCAGACAGGCTTGCGCTCATGAAGACACTCCCGGCAGAGCCGGTAGCCGATATTCATCAATGGCGGCTTCAAGCCTTGGCTTGACCTGTGTTGGCGTATCCAACGGGCGAGGCAGAACCCCCAGCGCAGCGAAGAACGCCCGACTCTGAGGCGTCAGCGACTCACCTGCCAGCAGCGGTGTGCTCAGACGACTCATGCCCAGCACATCCAGCAGCGGACGACGGATCAGCCAGTAGCCGAGCTGGCGTCTGATCACGCCTTTGGCGGGCGCCATTGCCCACTGATACAACGCGTGGGCGAATGAGCCAGGCAATGGCAAGCGTTCCCGCGCCCAGAGTTCCAACCGCGCATAGGACTCACGCGTACCCAGTACCAGCGTTGGTCCCAATTCGCGCCGGTCGTTATCGCGCGTACTCAGCGCCTCAGGAAAATTCAGACAGAAACCGGCGACCAGCCAGGGCGCCAACAGGTAACGGGCCTGGCCGCTGGCGGCAAATACACGGGCCGCCAATGCCTGATCGCGGTCGGTAATGGCCTGGGCTTCGATCAGCTTCCGTGCATCGTCAAGCAGCTCGGCATGGGTCAGTTGCCGCTCGCCCTCAGGCGTCTCAAAGACAAACGCACAGGCTGCGGCGTCGATCCAGAGCCTCGGGTTTCCGGAGTCGGTGTGATTCAGCAACTGGGCATAGTCGATCAGGCGCGGATCATTCGCGTTGTGCAGGCCGCGCTTGTCGAGCACGATCACCACGTCAGGCGCTGTATCGAGTACCTGAGCGACACGCTCCAGATCCTGCACAACCGCATAGCGAGGCTTGAATGTCGCCAGCCAGCGTCGATGATCCACCGAAGGCTCGATCAGGCTGACGCTCCCGCCCAGCGCCTGCGCCGCCAGCGTCAGCAATAACGCCTCGGCATGGGCCTCACTGATGATCACCAGACGGTCCGTCGCCTTGAACCCTTTGAGCTGCAATGCACCCGCCAGATGGTCAACGTCCTGCGCCACCTCGCCCCAGGTACGGGTTAGCCAGATGCCGAGCTGCTTGTAACGCAGGGCGATCTGTCTGTTACGGGTCCGAGCCTGAACCAGCAGCGCCTGAGGCAATGAATGAGGCATGAAGGCTTCCGTCGAAAAGAGGATCGAAGGTGCCATAGCAGCGAACGTGCCATACCGTAAAAACCATGCAGATCAACACGTTGCGAAGCCTGATGCATAACGGTCGGTGTTCGGTTTACAGCCAAGCTGTTGAGGCGCTGTTGCGGGGCCAACATCTGCAACTGCCCGAAAAACAAATAGCCTTTTAAATCAATAGATTGGATTCAGGCACAGACTATGCAGTGACCTGAGCGACCTCTCATTGGCCGAGTGCCAATCTTCCAGCGCTCAGGAGCACTGCATGACTTTATCGACCGACGCCAACCCGCTGTCCCTTGGAACCGACTATGAAGCCCTCGCCAACCGCTTCCGCCCGATCTTTCGTGAGATCGGCGCCGGTGCGGTGGAGCGTGAAAAAGGCCGAGCCCTGCCCTTCGAACCCATTGCCTGGCTCAGGCAGGCAGGCTTTGGCGCAGTCCGCGTGCCGAAGGCATACGGCGGCGGCGGTGCTTCGGTGGGCCAACTGTTTCAGTTGCTCATCGAGCTGGCCGAAGCGGATTCGAACATTCCACAAGCGTTGCGCGCGCACTTCGCCTTTGTCGAAGACCGCCTGAATGCGCCCGCCAGCCCCGACCGGGACGAATGGTTTGCGCGTTTCGTTGCAGGTGATCTGGTCGGCAACGGCTGGACCGAAGTCGGCGCAGTGAAGATTGGCGACGTGATCACCAAGGTCAGTGCCCGGGGTGACGGTTTTGTGCTCAACGGCCGCAAGTTCTACAGCACCGGCAGCATCTTCGCGGACTGGATCGATGTGTACGCCCAGCGCGCCGACAACGGCGCCGACGTGATCGCTGTGGTCGATGCGCACCATGCCGGCGTGCGCCACAGCGATGACTGGGATGGATTCGGCCAGCGCACCACCGGCAGCGGCACGTCCGTCTACGAGAACGTGCCGCTGCCCGCCGAACACGTGATCCCGTTCGAGCAGCGTTTCAAATATCAGACGGCTTTTTATCAGTTGGTATTGCTGGCCGTGCTGGCAGGCATTGGTCGGGCCGTCGAGCGGGATATCGCCCAGGAAGTGCGGGATCGCAAGCGCGTTTTCAGCACCGGCAACGCCGACAGCGTGAGCCAGGACGCCCAGGTGCAACAGGTGGTCGGGCAGATTGCAGCGCAGGTCTACGCGGCGGAGGCGGCTACCCTGCGTTCGGCAGAACCTCTGCAGCGCGCTTACCTGGCTCGGTTTGGCAACGATGCGCAACAAGAGAAGGACGCCAACATCGCCGCTGAAATCGAGACCGCGAAAGCGCAGGTAATCGTGTCGGAACTGGTATTGCGCGCAGCGACCGACCTGTTCAACGCACTCGGCGCATCGGGGGTCAGCGTCAACAAGGCGCTGGACCGCCACTGGCGCAACGCACGCACGGCGGCGTCGCACAATCCGCTGATCTACAAGGCACGCATCGTCGGCGACTGGCGCATCAACGGCACAGAGCCGCCTTATGTCTGGCAGATTGGCAACGGCTCGGGCAAGGACTGAGCCGTTGTGTCAGTGAGCATCCCGTAGCAGGTGGCGACTGGCAAAACTGAAGGCCAGCACCAGGAAGATCAGCGCTCCGGTCGCCACCTGTTGCCAATAGAAATTCCAGCCGATCAGCAACAACCCATTGGCAATCACGTTGATGAACAGCACGCCCAATAACGTTCCGACGATGTTGGGCCGTCCCTGACGACTCAAGGTGGTGCCCATGAATACTGCGCCAATCGCGCTGATCAGGTAGGCATTGCCCGACATCGGCACGTAGGCGTTGACCGTCGAGCCAAGCAGAATGCCCGCCACCGCGCAGGCCAGTGCGCTGCCGACAAACACCTGAACGGCAATGCGCCGGAGCGACAGACCCGAGTAATACGCCAGTTGTGGCTGCGTACCCACCGCCAGAATCTCGCGCCCCAGACGCCCGCGCGCCAGCACCAGACCGTAACCGCCTGCCATTGACGCGACCAGCCAGACTGGCAACGGCAACCCCAGAATCACCAGACCGGTTATGCCAGGTAACACCCCCTGAGCGATATAGATCGGCTGCCCGCCATCCGACAGCAACTGCTGCACGCTGGTGCCAATGAACAGCGTGCCCAGCGTCGCCAGAAACGGCGAAATGCGCAGACCGGCAATCAACAGCGCGTTGAACGCCCCGGCCGCGCCGCCCGCCAACAACGCGACGACCACCGCAGCGCCCAGCCCGTAGCCGCCATTGAGCGCGACCACAAATGCCAGGCTGGCAAAGTCCACGGCGGTACCCACCGACAGGTCGATTCCACCCGCCGCCACTGCCCAGGTCATGCCAACCGCGACGATTGCCAGCAACACGAAGTTGTTCAGGATCAGACTCGACAGGTTGCCCCAGCTCAGGAAACCCGGTGCCTCCAGCGCAAAGAACACCAGAATGACAAGGACCAGTATCGGTAACGTGGCCGTCAGCAGACGCGGCAAAAAGCTGTTTCGTGCCGATGAAGCAGTCAGGGTCAGCGTACTCATTGTTCACCCTCCGGTTGGCCGACGGCGCCGGAAAAGGCCACCACCAGCAGAATCAGCACGCCTTGAACGCCGTTGACCCAGAAGCTGGAAATGTTCAGCAACTGGAAGCCATTGATGAGAAAACCCAGCAGCAGGGTCGCCAGCAGGGTCCCGGGAATGTTGGCAGTCAGGCGTCTGGAAAACACCGAACCGAGAAAGGCAATCGCCACCACCGACAGCAGCAGGTCGCCAGAACCGGTCGTGCTGCCGCTGAACACCGCGGCGGAACAGAATGCAGCCAAGGCCGCGCAGGTTCCGGCGATCAGGTACGTGGAGAACACATAACCATGGGGATTCAAACCCGCCGCTATCGCTGCCAGCGGGTATTCTCCAATGGCGTAAAGGCGCAGGCCGTAGGCGCTGCGCTGAATGACCACATGCAACACGGCAGCCACGCTCAACAGCATCCAGGCCAGGGCCGGTACGCCCAGCCATTCACCCGAAGCCAACACGTCCAGCAACGCAGAGTCAGTGGCCAGCACGGTATTCTGGGTCAGCACCAGTTCCAGCCCTGCGACCAGGTTCATGCTTGCCAGGGTTGCCAGCAACGGCGGCAAACGGAGAAACACGACCGCCACCCCATTCAATGTACCAACCAGCAGACCGCAGCCCAGCGTGAGCGCTAACGCTTGCCAGGTTTCCAGACCCGCGTTGTTCAAGCTGCTGTAGACCGCCGCGCATAACCCCAGATTGGCCGCGAGCGACAGGTCCAGCCCGCCGCGAACCACGTTGGAGCCGCCGCCGATCACCACGCAGGTCAGCCCCAGCGCGAGAATGCCCAGTACCGCAGATTGGGCAAACACGTTGCTTAGGTTGCCGACGCTCAGGAAGTTCGGCGCACTCAGGGCAAACCCCAGCAGAATGATCAGAAACACCAGCAGGGAGCCGCGCTGCGCAAGACGCAGCAGCCACCCTGAAGACGGACCGGATGGGTCACGAATGGATATTTCAAGCCCGTACATGTTTGCGCTCCTCATGGGCTTGATCAATGACTGTTTCGCGCTCGCTGGCCCCGGTGGCGCAGGCCAGCAACTCATCGCTGTCGGTGGTGCGCGCGTCGAATTCACCCGCGGTGCGGCCCCGGTGCAGCACTACGATGCGCTGCGTGATCCCGATCAGCTCCGGCAGGTCCGACGACAGCACCAGAACCGCAGCACCGCCCTCGGCCAGCCTGGCGATCAGCCGATAGATTTCGGTCTTGGCGCCGATATCGACACCCACACTCGGCTCGTCGAGCAAATACAACGACGACTGTCGGCTGAGCCATTTGGCCAGCGCAACTTTCTGCTGATTGCCACCGCTGAGCGATTGCACTGCGCTGCCCTGCCCCGAGGTCTTTATCGCCAACTCATGGATCAGCCGCTCGCTCTCGCGAACCTGTGCCTTGCTGTCCAGCAGGCCCCAGCGGCTGAACCGGCCCAGACTGGCCAGCGTGATGTTTTCAAGCACCGATAGCGCTGGCGCGATGCCGTGGCTGCGACGCTCTTCCGGCACCAATGCAATGCCATGGCGAACTGCGTCGCGTGGTGACTTCAACCGAAGCGGCTTACCCTTGAGGAGCAGTTCGCCCTGAGAGGGTTTAACCAGCCCGAACAGACTCTTGAGCAACTCCTTGGCGCCGGAACCGACCAGTCCGGTCAGACCGACCACCTCGCCGCGTCCTACCGTGAGGTCGATGCCTTCGTAAGCCTGGTCCGCGCCGAGTCCTTTCAGCTCAAGCACTGGCGGCCCAGGGGTCGTCCGGGCCCGGGGATACAGCTCACCGACATCGCGGTTGACCATCAGCCGGGCGATCTGCGCAGTACTGGTGACAGCCGGGTCCACCACTGCCACATCGCGCCCGTTACGCAGCACGGTCACCTGATCACACAGCGATTCGATTTCCTGCAGGTAATGCGAGATGTAAAGAATCGTCAGCCCTTCATGACGCAGGCGGCGCACGATGGACAGCAACCGGTCCACTTCCCGCTTCACCAGCGATACGCTCGGCTCGTCGAACACCAGTATTTTCGGCTTTGCGATCAGTGCGCGGATGATCTGCACAATCTGCCGTTGGGCACTGTCCAGATCACGAATCAGAGCCCCTTTCGGAAACGCCATGGCGAAGTAATCGTGGATCAGCCGAGCGGCCTCACGCTCCTGAGCACGACGATCCACCCACAGGCCGCGCCTGATCTCCTGACCGAAGAACAGCGCCTCACCCACCGTGAAGCTTCCAGGCAGCAAGCGCTCCTGATGAATGAACTGCACGCCCAGCGTTTCGACCTGACGCGGCGTGAAAACATCGAAAGACTCGCCATGAACGCTCAGGCTGCCCTTGTCGGCCTTGTGAATGCCGGCCAGCACCTTGATCAGGGTCGATTTGCCTGCGCCGTTTTCACCGACCAGACCATGGATGGTGCCCGGTTCGACGCGCAGACTGACCCCGTCCAGCGCCTGGGTCGCGCCGAAGCGTTTGCAGATGCCCTGCAGGTGCAAGGCAGGCGGTGACGTCACTGAAGTCATGGTCAACTCCTGTTCAATTGTCGCCGCGAAGCTGTCGCACTTCGGGGAGATTGCCTGCGGTGGTGAGCAAGGTAGGCACCTGGGTTTCCTTCGGCAGATCACGCTGACCGGCCAGATAACGCGCCACGTTCTGCACGGCGGTCTTGCCAATCAATACCGGCTGTTGCGCCACCACAGCGCCGATGGGTGAGTCGCTACGACCCAGCAGCTCGAGCACTTCCGGCGTGCCGTCCACGCCATAAGTCTTGATCTCGGTTCGTCCGGCATCGATCAGCGCCTTGCTCGCACCCAACTGAGGAATGTCCCAGGCCGACCAGATGGCCGAGACGCTGCCCTTGGGGTATTTGTTGAGCAAGGCCGAGACCTGCGAGTAAGCGTCTTGAACGGTATTGGGGATGACATCGCGCAGCTCGGGCTCGATGACCTTCAGCTCGGGGTGGTCCTTGAGCGCCAGCTTGAGCTGGTCGTAGCGAATCGCGCAGACCGGCACGCCGTAAAAGCCGTTGAACACCAGAATGTTGCCCTTGCCACCGGCGTCCTTGATCAGTTGCCCGGCCAGCGCCCTGCCGGTGGCAACATTGTCGGAGGTGGTGTTGTTGAGGCTGTACTGCGATGGCGCGTCGATGGTGAACAGCGGAATGCCCGCCTTGCTGATGCGCTTGAGCCAGGGATCGATGACGCTCAGCGTACCAAGCGTCTGGATGACCGCATCCGGCTTCTGGGTAATCACGGTCTGCAACTGGTTCACCAGATTCTTGTCGTTACGCCCTGCATCCAGGGTGATGGGTGTGCCGCCCAGACGCTTAACCTCATCCACCTGCGCCTGAAACGCCTTGATATCGAAGTAATGGCTGGTGCCGGTCATGCTGATCGCGATGCGCTTGCCCGCCAGCGATGGAACGTCGCTGTCATCGGCCTGTGCAGAGGTGCCCATGCAGGCAGCCATTAATGTCAGCGCCAGCGCGGACCAGCGTTTGCCAAAGCGATTGAAAGTCGGAAAAAGGGCATCGGGCATCGGGGTAGCTCCGCAGATTCAGGACAGGAATCCGAGGAGCAGTGCACAGGTCGTGCCCGAGCGAGGCGCTGAGGGTTGAACATCGCTACGAGGCACGGTTCCACGTGCTTTCAGGGCTTTAGCCTGATGCCACGTAATGTGATTGCGGGCTGAAGAACAGCCAACAGCGCCACGCAAATTGCCGATCTGCTGTTGCAGGGACAACAGCCTGCCTCGACGCTGCCGAGCGCCCATCGCTCCGCGTGGGCATGCATCCTGCCCTTGCCCGGCCTCAACGCAACGTGAATTGACCCAGCGTGGCATTCAAACCATTGGCCAGCTCTGCCAGAGACTGACTGGCACTGCCGGTCTGCCCGGTGCGGACCGCCGAGTGCGCGGACAGGTCACGAATGCGCACCAGGTTGCGGTCCACTTCACGTGCGACCTCTGCCTGCTGCTCAGAAGCGGTGGCAATCAGGGTGTTGCGCTCGTCGATGACCGCAACCGAGGTCGCAATCAACGCCAGCGCCGCGTTGGCCGACTCGGCCTGCTGCCGGGTCCTTTGCGCCTGTTCGGTACTGACCTCAAGGGCTGTCAACGTGCTTTGAGTGCCCTGCTGGATATGACCGATCATGGTTTCGATCTCGCGGGTCGACTCACTGGTGCGATGCGCCAGCGCGCGTACTTCATCGGCAACCACTGCGAAGCCACGCCCCGCATCTCCGGCGCGAGCGGCCTCGATAGCTGCGTTGAGCGCCAGCAGGTTGGTCTGCTCCGACACGGCGCGAATGACGTCCAGCACCTTGGTGATGTCCAGCGTCCGGGTCGCCAGTGACTTGGCTTCGTGAGACGCAGTGCCAACGTTTTGCGTCAGCTCTTGAATCGATTTGACGGTGTGATTGAGCTCTTCCTGACCCTGACGTGCCGATAACGAAGACGCCTTGGACTCCTGCGAAGTAGCCACCGCATTGCGTGCCACCTCGTCCACGGCCTGACTCATCTCGGTCACCGCCGTTGCGGCCATTTCGATTTCGCTGTTCTGCGCCACCAGATCATTGTTGCTGTCGACAATAAGTGCGTTCATCTCTTCGGTTGCCGAGGCCAGCTGGTTCGCCGCATCGCCCACATGGGTCAGGGTCTTGCTCAGACTCAAACGCATCTGCTCCATCGATTGCAGCAAAAGCGCGGCTTCATCAGCGCCATCACGGTTCACGCCAGTAGGCCGCAAATCGCCCGAGGCTATGGTTTCCGAGGTCAGCAGCGCCTGACTGATAGGCACAGAAAGGCTGCGCGACAGGCGCCAGGCAAGCAGCACGGTCAGCAATACGGCCAGCAGCATGACCGCAAAGGTGACCGAGAATGCGTGGTCATAGACGCTGGTGGCGTCGGCGCTCGACTCATTTTCAGAGGCGTCATTGAGCTTTTCCAGCTTGCCGACCAGTGCTTCCATGCTTTCAGCGATGCCTTTCATCTCGACCCAGGCCAACTGCTGGCCGGCCTCGAGCTGATTGTCCTTGACCCGTTGGTAGACCCGCTCGGCCCCCTCGGCATAAGACTGATAACCCGCACCGAGCTGATTGATCAGAGCCCGCTCGTCCTCGGAGGTAATCAACGGCGTATAGGCCTGGATCGCCTTCTGAAAGCCGGCCTTTTTTTCCAGCAATTCCGCATGAACCTGATCAACCTGCTGAGCCGTGCGCGTCGACAGTATTTTCATTGCCGTGGTACGGGTTTTCTCAAACGCCAGCGCGATGTCGTCGCCCAACGCAATCCCCGGCAGCGAGTCGTTCTCGATCTCCAGGGACTGTTCGCGAATGCTGCGCAGTTGCTGGAGGCTGAAAACACCGAGCCCGATGACGAGGACTACCATCAGCGTAAAACAGACGGCGGTTCTGACTGCGATTTTCAGCTGTCTCAGCATTTCGAATCCTCTTCCTCAAATATGGCGACCATATTGCCACCATCATTTGTATCGGCAGATGTCTGAAAAGGATGATCGGACAAACTTTCATGCAGGCCACCGCAACAGGAGGCCCACTGGGAAAAAGCCTTATGGTAGGGTTCGCGCTGCCCAATAACCCCGGACTTGACCGGTCTCTGTCACCTCAAAAACCCTTTTGGAAGGGTGACGAAATGGCCGGTCTGCATTGCTGGAGAGTCAATCATGAAACGTTACTGCGCTGCATTCGTCGCCCTGTCACTGCCCGCCTTCGCGTGCGCCGGCGATGCCCTTCGCGACCAGCCTTCAATCATCAAAGCCCTGAACACCGGAGAATCGGTTTCGGTGGTGATTGACCTTGGACAGTGCACGTCGTCGATCAAAGGTGCCGAGCCGTCAAAGACTCAAGGAGGCAAACGCATCGACGCCTACCGGATTACCGCCGACGGGATGCTGGCGTTCTCGGACACACATTTCACACTTGATCGCGACAATAAGCCCATCGAGCAATTCATCCGCTACCGCGTGAAGCCCGACGGCAAAGCGGATTTCAGCATGACCACGCTCAGTGTTCCCGGTTACCAGCAGACCGGGCAGGCCGTGAGTTATGACTGCGCGGTCGGCAAGGGTTTGAGCTTTTTTACGGCGAAGTAGGATTTTTGCATCCAACGCAGGCTCAGCCAGGGCCTGCCGAGGTGTTTGCGACTGCCGCGCAGGCCTGCCCGCCAGTTGTTCATCCAACTGAAGCCCTTGAGCATTGCTCGCAGACTCCCCCGCCTCTAAATCTGCTGAACCTTTCTACAGTCGGCCTCGTCCCAGCCTTATCAAGCAGCCTGCTGAATGCCCGGGAGCCACCGATGCTGATTTACCCCAAGACCCGTTTCAAACCCTACACCCACGCCAGCGGCGGCTGGGGGTCGGCAAAATCGGTGGCGCAGATTCTGTGGCGGGAGCACGCACTGGCCAAGGCTCCTGCGGCATTGTTGAAACAGAACAAGCCGGACGGTTTCGCCTGCGTCAGTTGTGCCTGGGCCAAGCCCGGCCATCCGCGTGCGCTGGAATTCTGTGAAAACGGCGCCAAAGCCACCGCCTGGGAACTGACGTCGCTGAAAACCGATCCGGCTTTCTTTGCGAGGCACACGCTCAGTGAGTTACGCCAGTGGCGCGATTACGATCTGGAGCAACAGGGTCGCCTCACCCACCCGATGCGCTACGACGCCCAGAGTGACCGCTATCGGGAAACATCCTGGGGAGAGGCCTATCGGGAGATCGGCGCGCAACTCAAGAGCATGGCGCCTGACAGCGTGGTTTTTTATGCCTCGGGACGGGCTTCGCTGGAAACATCGTTCATGTACCAGCTGTTTGCCCGTGCCTATGGCACCAACAACCTGCCTGACAGTTCCAACATGTGCCACGAAAGCACCTCGGTTGGTTTGCAGGAAAGCATCGGCGTGCCCGTCGGCACCGTGACCCTGGACGATTTCGAGCACACCGATTGCCTGTTTTTCTTTGGCCAGAACGTCGGCAGTAACAGCCCGCGCATGCTTCATCAGTTGCAGGAGGCGCGTCAGCGCGATGTGCCCATCATCACCTTCAATCCATTGCGCGAGCGTGGCCTGGAGCGCTTCGTCAATCCGCAATCCCCCGGCGAAATGCTGATCCCCGGCTCGACCGTCATCAGTACGCAATATCATCAGGTGGCAACCGGTGGCGACACGGCCGCCATTACCGGCATCGCCAAGGCACTGCTCGCGCTGGAGGATCAGGCTAGCGCAAATGGCACGGCACCTGTACTCGATCACGCGTTCATCGCCAGTCATACCGAAGGTTTCGACGCGTTCGCGGATTATGTGCGCCACAGCACCTGGCCAGAACTTGAGCGTCAGAGCGGCCTGACCCGAGGGGCATTGGAAGCGGCAGCGAATGTTTACGCCCGCAGCCAGAGCGTGATGTTCGTCTATGGCATGGGGCTCACCCAGCATCGACGTGGGGTGACCAACGTGCAGATGCTGGTAAACCTGATGCTGATGCGCGGCAACATCGGCAAGCCGGGCGCAGGCATCTGCCCGGTACGCGGCCACTCCAACGTGCAGGGCCAGCGAACCGTCGGCATCACCGAGGATCCAAAAAAAGTCCCTGTAGAACTGATAGAACAGCACTTTGGCTTCAAGGTCCCCGAACAAAAAGGCATGGCAACGGTGGACGCGTGCGAAGGCATACTCGATGGTCGCGTAAAAGGTTTCATCGGTCTGGGCGGTAACTTCCTGCGGGCTATCCCTGACACCTTCCGGATGGAACCGGCCTGGCATGGACTGGAGCTGAGTGTCCAGATCGCGACCAAACTCAACCGCACGCATCTGGTGCCAGCACACAACGCCTGGCTGCTTCCATGCCTTGGGCGGATCGAGATCGATCGGCAAAATGGCGTCGCGCAAACCTATACCGCCGAGGACAGCACGGGCTGTATACATGGCTGGAAAGGCAGCGCCGAGCCGGTCGGGCCGCATGTTCGAGCAGAGACCGTTATCGTTGCAGGTCTGGCCACGGCGACCCTGCCCGATGGCCAGTCGATTGACTGGCAGGCATGGAGCAATGACTACTCACGGATCAGGACAGCGATTAGCACCATTTACCCGGAAATATTCCACGATATGGAAGCCCGCATGGCCGAGCCGGGAGGTTTTCACCGCCCGCTGGCCGCCGCGCAGCGCAAATGGAACACCGAAAGTGGCAGGGCACAATTCATTACGCCTGACACGCTGGTCGAAAACGACGATATCGCGCTTGCGGAATCCACCCGCGACGTGTTGCAACTGATGACGCTGCGCAGCAACGACCAGTTCAACACCACCATCTACGGCTATGACGACCGTTTTCGCGGCGTGAGCGGAACCCGCGAGGTGATCTTCATGCACAGCAACGACATCGAGCGGCTGGGCTTCAAGGTCGGTGAGCGCGTCCTGCTAACCACTGCCGTGGAGCCTGAGATCAAGCGTCAGGTCGGGCCGTTCGAAATCATCGCCTACGACATTCCAGAGGGATGCGCGGCAGCCTATTACCCGGAATGCAACCCACTGGTGCCTCTATGGCACCATGCCGAGCGCAGCAAGGTGCCAGCGGCGAAGTCGGTGCCGGTGCGTTTGACCTCGGTACACAGATGAAGTGAAAAGGTTGCGCGCAGCCGGTCACGATCGAAACGCCTCGGCCTTGAGTCCGTAGCGTTCCATCTTGTTGTACAGACCGCCGCGCGAAACCTTCAGCCTCTGGGCAGCCTGACGAATATTTCCGCGCGTTTCTTCGAGAGCAGCAGCGATGGCGTTCATTTCATGAGCGCCAAGATCCGGCGTCGTTCGACTCCCGGACACAACGCCCGATCCCAGGGAACCCGGACCTTGCCTGATTTCCAGCGGCAGATCATGGACTTGAACAAGCTCGTTCATTGCCAGATTGGTCGCGCGCTCAATGATATTTTCAAGCTCGCGCACGTTGCCCGGCCAGTGATAGCCGCACAAGATGTCCAATGCGTCCTGCGCAAAATCGCGCACAGGTTTGCGCAGCGAGCGGGCGCAGCGAGCAAGGAAGTGGCGCGCCAGCAAAGGCACATCGTCGCGCCGCATTCGCAAGGGAGGCACGGTCAGGTTGAGCACGTTGAGACGGTAATAAAGGTCCTCACGAAAGGCTCCGTCAGCCACTGCCTGGCTGAGATTGCGATGAGTCGCGGCGATGATGCGCACATTCACACGCTGTGATTTCTTCGCACCCACACGGGTCACTTCGCCTTCCTGCAGAACGCGCAGCAGACTGACCTGAGCATCGAAGGACATGTCTCCGATCTCGTCGAGAAAAATCGTCCCGCCATCCGCCAGTTCAAATTTCCCGGCAGCACCACCGCGGGCCGAACCGGTAAAAGCGCCTTCCGCATGACCGAACAGTTCACTCTGGACCAGGTCCCGCGGAATGGCCCCGCAGTTGACCGCCACAAAAGGTCCGCCGCATCGTTCGCTGGCGTTGTGGATCGCTTGGGCAAACAACTCCTTGCCGGTCCCGCTTTCGCCCAGAATCAATGTCGTCGAATCACTCCGGCTGGCGACCCGGCCCAAGTGCAGCGCATCCTGAATCGCACGTGAACTGCCCTGAATGATGTCGAAGGTGTAGCTGGCCTGGCTGCCGATGATCTTGCGGGTGATGTCCCGGATCCGTCTTTTCTCGCGCAAGGAAACAATCAGCCCGCCCTGTTCCAACGGGCAGATCGAAACCAGGCATGCCAGATGGCTGCGGTCCTGCAACTCAAAGGTGCAGTCCAGGTCACGCACCCCTTCCCCGCCACGCTGCAGGATTCCATCAGTCAGCTCGCTCTGACCAAGCCGCTGGAAAGGACTGCCCAGCACCTCGAGCCCGACGCGAAACAGCTGTCGGGCGTAACGATTGAGCGCTTTTATGCAGCCTTGCCCGTTCAATACCACCAAGCCTTCGTTGAGCACTTCAAGCACCGCCTGCTGTTCTTCCAGCAGTGCCTGCAAGGCCATTTGCCGCGACACCGCCTCGGCTGCAGCCTGCACAGTGCCCAACGTGTGGAAATGGAACCAGCCCGGCTCTGCCGTCAGGGTCAACATCGCCAGCATGCGGCCCTGGCCATCCCTGATGGGTGCAGCGGCGCAGTGCATGCCCCTTTCTCGCAGGCCCGAACCGAAGTTCTCTTCAGCCAGCACATAGACCAGTCGATCTTCGGCAAGCGCCATGCCGGTGCAGTTGGTTCCCTGTACCGACTCCAGCAGTCGACTGCCTACCGGAGTGAGATCCAGCCCGCAGAAATACAGGGTCGTGCCTTGTGCATCAGTAAGATTGATATGCCCCTTGGGGTTATAAGCCAGCAAGCCGCTCATGACCTGAGCCGCAGCGGCGATCAAGGCACGATTTGCCGTCAATGCCGCGGTCAGTTCCTCGGGCGTGACGAAGCGGTATTGGCCATCACCGGGGTCAATACCGGCCTCTATGCTGCGTAACCACGAATCCCAAATGATCTGCCTGATTCCGGCAGGCCTTTCAGTGCATCCCTCCAGGCAAGCTTTCCAGGCCTCATTGAGCGCTTCACCCGGCCCTGCGTTCAATGAGGCCGGACCGAGCGTCGTAAGGTAATCACGGTCCTCCGTGCTGAGGATCATTGGCTGTGGAGTCATCGCCCTACCCGTCATGTTCATATATTTGACATGTCAGTCTAGACATGTCTTTTAAATAGACACAACTATTGAGCGTTTAAAATAATTCTCTTATTTATCAGCTATTTATGGATTGGCACAGCGATTGCTATTGATGTCATACCGGCCTGCCCCGGCTGCCGGTGCATCGAACAACAATAAAAAGGAGACATCATGAGTACATCGCAAACGATCCGCCTGGGGCTTATCGGAGCCGGACGCATGGGCAGTTTTCACGGCCTCACCGCCGCCCGGCATATTCCCGGAGCAAGCCTGACCGCCATTGCCGATCCCTCTCACACCCAGGCTACCCGCCTTGCATCTGCGCTTGGCGTGCAAAAGGTTTATACAGACCCTCAGCAGTTGCTGGACGACCCGGACATCGATGGTGTTTTGATCGCAGCGCCCGCCCGCAGCCATGCCGAACTGGTGATAAAAGCTGCCCGCGCCGGAAAAAGCATCTTCTGTGAAAAACCGATGGCGATCACCCTGGACGAAGCTGACCGCGCTATCGCGGCGGCTGCCGATGCTCAGGTGACCTTGCAGGTCGGTTTCAACCGGCGTTTCGCGAAGAGCTTTCGCACAGCCCACCTGGATGTTGTTGCAGGCCGGATCGGAACGCCGCAGTTGCTGCGATCACTGACTCGAGATCCGGCCTTGAATAATCCAGCCACATCGCCTCAGTGGGTGATCTTTCTGGAAACCCTGATCCATGATTTCGACACCCTGCGCTATCTCAACCCCGGCGCGGAAGCGATCGAGGTGTTTGTCATGGCAGACGCCCTGATCGCACCGGAATTCAAGGCCAACGGTTTTCTCGATACTGCCGTGGTCACCGTCCGCTTCGGTAACGGCGCAATTGCCGTTGCCGAGGCGAATTTCCAGGCAGTCTATGGCTACGACGTTCGCGGGGAAGTCTTTGGCAGCGCCGGCATGCTGAGTATGGGCAGTGTCAACGA
The DNA here is from genome assembly GCF_021147865.1 of Pseudomonas sp. CDFA 610. Taxonomy (NCBI): domain Bacteria; kingdom Pseudomonadati; phylum Pseudomonadota; class Gammaproteobacteria; order Pseudomonadales; family Pseudomonadaceae; genus Pseudomonas; species Pseudomonas sp. CDFA 610. Next base: position 26,724 of record NZ_JAGTPM010000015.1, on the reverse strand, counting down.
GTCCGACCTGCTTCGCTATCTGGCGACCGGCGTGCAGGCTGATACCCAGAGAATGGACACCGACCTGCTACGGGATGCTTACATCGCCGAACTCAACCATTTCGTCGACTGTATGCGCAGCGGTGAAAAACCCTTGGCCAGCGGCGAAGATGCCCGGGCAGCCCTGGCCATTGCCCGCGCCTGTATCGAATCCTTTGAGCAAGGCAAGGCGGTACGCGTGCAAGGAGTCGCTTCATGAGTACCATGCCCTTCACACTGGCGATCAGCGCCGAGATGGTGTTCATCGATCTGCCTTTCACCGAACGCGTCGAACGTATTCATGCGCTGGGCTTCAGTGCCGAAATATGGAACTGGACCACCAAGGACATTGCAGCCCTTGTCGCCACCGGCGCAGACTTCACCTCCATGACCGGCTACATCTCGGGCAACCTGACCGACCCGGATGATATCGGTCGATTGCTCGAATCCGCACGCGAATCACTGGCCGTCGCCGAGCAACTGAATTGTCCAAGCCTGAACCTGCATGGTACCGGACTGGATGCTGAAGGCCTGCCCGTCAAACCGGTCGCGCACACCACGGGTCGCATGTGGCTGAACGCCTGCAAGACGCTGGAGAAAATTGCGCGCCTGGGAGAAGACGCCGGCCGGGTGTTTCTGCTGGAAAACCTGAATACCGAAGTGGATCACCCCGGCACGCCTTTCGCCCGCGCCGACGACACCCTGGCACTCATCGAAGCCGTGGACAGCCCGCACCTGAAAATGAACCTGGACCTGTATCACGCACAAATCGGGGAGGGAAACCTGATCGAGCTGATCCAGCGCGCTGGCAAGGCCATCGGCGAAATTCAGGTCGCGGATGTGCCTGGCCGCATGGAGCCCGGTACCGGCGAGATTCACTACCCGGCCATCGCCAGAGCGTTGTTCAACATCGGCTACAAAGGTGTTGTCGGACTGGAGGGCTGGGCCAGCGGCGACAGCGAGCTGGCGCTTGAGCGCTTTCGGCGCGCTTTTACCCTTGACTGAAGGTGTCATTGAACACCTTCCTCAATGAAGGTCACACAATAACAAAAAGGAAAACCGTCATGCGTATCTACACACTGCTGTTCGCTGCGCTACTGACCCTGTTCAGCCAATGGGCCGCCGCCAATTACCGCATCGGAGTCAGCATCGCCAGAGTCGACGATAACTTCATGACCTACGTGCGCAACGGCCTGGAAGACGCCGCCAGGCAAGAGAACGTCCAGATACAGTTCGAGGACGCACAGGGCGATGTGGTTCGCCAGCTCAATCAGGTTCAGGGATTTCTCAATCAAAAGGTCGATGCAGTCATCGTCCTGCCCGCAGACACGTCCGCCACAGCAAGCATGACCCGCGCTGCGGTGGCAGCAAAAATACCGCTGGTGTACGTCAATCGTCATCCGGATGAACGCAAGCTGCCCCCGGGTGTGGTCACGGTCGCGTCCAACGATATCGAGGCCGGACAACTGCAAATGCGTTATCTGGCTGAAAAGCTGGGCGGCAAAGGCACGCTCGCGATCATCATGGGCGACCTGGCGCAAAACGCCACGCATGATCGTACCGAAGGCGTCAAACAGGTCCTCAAGGACTACCCGGACATTAAGGTGGTTGAACAGCAGAGTGCCGAGTGGCAACGTAACAAGGGCATGGACCTGACCAGCAACTGGCTGCTCGCTGGCAGCCACTTCGATGCGATCATCGCCAACAATGACGAAATGGCCATCGGCGCAGCCATGGCTCTGCAGCAGGCAGGCAAGACAAAGGGCGAGGTTGCGATTGTCGGCATTGACGGCCTGCCTGACGGGCTCGCAGCAATCAAACGCGGGATGCTGGTTGCATCGGTTTTTCAGGACCCCAAGGCTCAGGCTGCCAGTGCGATGCAGTCGGCGGTCAAAATGATCAGGGGTGAGACAGTCACGGCGGACGTGTGGGTGCCCTTTCAATTGATCACGCCGGAAAATCTGACGACATTCGAACAGCGTTACAAATAGCCTGCTCGCAGCCTGATCACCTGTGGTGGTTTGTCTCGCAAACACAAAAGGGCCTGAGGCCCTTTTGTGTTGCCCGGTGTTAATGGGTGTTAACTAAAAAACAACTTCACAAAATACGATCACAGGAGGAATATTCGTCCGGCACACCTACGACCTGACAATAAAAAATCAGACAGGATACCGTTCATGCAGCGCTTCGCTTTGCGCCCTGCCACAGGGCTGATGTTCCTGCTTTTCCTCGCGTCCGGCATCAATGCTGCGCCCCTTCCGGTTGCGAAAGAAGGCGACTGGGTCGCCCCGGAGTTCACCTTTCACACGGGTGAAAAACTCGCCAACCTGAAACTGCACTACATCACCCTCGGCGACCCGAAGAACCCTGCGATTCTTTTCCTGCACGGCACCTACCGGCCCGGCAGCGACGTTCTGGCCAAGGATTTCGGTGGTGAGTTATTCGGCGAAGGCCAGCCGCTGAGTGCGAGCAAGTACTACATCATTTCTACCGACGGCACTGGCATGGGGCAATCGACCAAGCCCTCGGACGGCCTGCGCGCCCGCTTCCCGGAATATAACTACGCCGACATGGTTCAGGCACAGTATCGACTGGTGACCGAAGGACTTGGTGTCAAGCACCTGCGATTGGTCATCGGCAACTCTATGGGTGGCATGCAAACCTGGATGTGGGGCCAGAACTGGCCGCAGATGATGGACGCGCTCGTGCCGATGGCCTCGCAACCCACTCCGATGTCATCGCGCAACTGGATGATGCGCCGACTGCTCGTGGAGTCGATCAAGCAGGACCCAGCCTGGAATAACGGCAACTACACCACACAGCCGCCTTCCCTGCGTCTGGCCAACGCAATGTTCAGCATCGGCACCAGCGGCGGCAATCTGGCCTATCAGGCAGCGGCACCGTCCCGGGCGCTGGCGGACAAGTACGTGGAGGACCGGCTCAACTCGCCGCAGACCTCTGACGCCAACGATTTCATTTATCAATGGCAGTCCTCGGCCGATTACGACGCGTCGAAGGGCTTGAACAAAATCCAGGCACCGGTACTGGCCATAAACGCAGCGGACGACGAACGCAATCCACCGGAAACCGGACTGCTCGAAGCCTCGTTACGAGAGGTGAAGAATGCAAGGCTGCTGCTGATTCCCGCCAGCGCCGAAACCCGAGGCCACGGCACTACGAGCATGGCAAAGTTCTACACGAAGGAATTGGAGCAGTTCATGCGACAGACCGAAAAGCCACACGTCGCGAACAACTGAGTCGCGGTTTGTGAAAAACGAAAAAAGGACCCGAAGGTCCTTTTTTCTTTGGCTGAAGTAGTTTTAAAACCTCTTCAGCGCCATGTCTGGAGCGGGAAACGAGACTCGTATCTGGTGTCCGACCCATTGAAATCTAAGGGGTTTCTTTTCTTGCCGGAGCAGGAAAAGACTTGATTCTGGACTTGTTTTTGGGTTGCATCAAGGGCCGTGAACGAACGATCATCATGCCAGCGGTGAGAGGATCACAGGGAACTAACGCCAGCTTGGACTTGAATTTATGTCCTAGGCACCGCAAACGTGAAGTGCCTAAGGCAGCCGTTTCGACGCAATCTCATGTCGCAGCACTGCGTTGGCAAGCGTCATCAATCCGCACAGATCGAACGAATAACCTCACCATCAGGAGTCGGGTAAGGTTTCATCGTACGTTTCCATGTCCGACTCACCGCGTGAATGATTTACTGGTCCTGCTAACGAAGCCATTCAGGATCTTCGAGACTGCCTGCAGCTCATGCTCCAGCCCAGCCTGCTTGCCCACAAACTGGCGAGTGAACCGTTCCACATGCTCCGGCATTAGCGAGTACGTTGCGGGAACGGTTGACGCAAACAGTTTGAATGCAGTCGTTGCGTCCAAACCAATAGCGCCCGTACGCGGAGTGAACTTGGTCGCATACTTCTCGACCACTCGACCGAAACTGCGATTCGAACTAGCGATTACCGGAGCCAGCATTACCCATGCATCGGGCATCATCGTGAGTGATTTTTTGTTGATGACGTGATCTGCATCGAGCGTGGTATCCAGTGCTTCAAGTAGCCTAATGTAACGCCGTGCCTTCTCTTCGGTTGAAGAAGCGGCCCTGCACCGTCGGGACAAAATCTTGAGTTCTTTGACTTGCGCGGCCCGCTGGGCAGACGTCATCCGCTTGCGAATCACCCCACTTTCTAAAGACTCCGCGACCCGCTCGTAAACCTCTGAAGCTCGCTTTTGCACAGATCGCAGATCTCTATCATCCCGGAGTTTGTTCAGCCAGAAAATAATCGCCTCCCTGTACCTGAGAGAAGTGGCTAGAACCCAAATAAAAGAAGCGCCTACCAGGGCCGGCGTCCCATCCAATTCGCCATGGGTGATGATCGCGTGGTCAGTCGGTAAGCCAATAGTCTCCACGCCCTGATTGTTTGCCTCGGCCCAGAGTAAAAGCTCTTGCTTGGAGCTAAATGCAACTGGAAGCCTTTGGAAAGAGTCGAGAATTTCAACGGCATTTTTTACTGACATCTGGAAGTTGAGATAACAGTAGTTATGGTGATCCCATCGAGCCTGTCTGCCTGTGGCGACCAGTTCTATAAATTCAACTAGGCTCTGCTTAATCGTAGGTGTCATCGTGTCTTATCATTTGGTTTTGGTAATGATGCTCTGAAGCGCCGCCATCAGCGTGGTACCCGACGTATCTTGCACGGGAAAAAGCTGGTCCACGGCATAGCTAACGCTAGGAAACTTTCCGTAACTGACGGCCGTCTCGCCGGTCATATCGCTAAATAACACGTTACCACTGGGGTAAGTCGTCGGCTCCACCATGTAGAGCCCCCAATTGGCACTCAGTGTCACCTCGTCGTTGAACTCATAGAGACAGAAGCCCATCAGGTAGCTACCGGTATTGGTGGCAAGATAGCTCACAATGGTCTGTACGATGTCCAGGGTAACCGTGGTGAACTGTGCTTGCTGTCCGCTGGCTCCATTGTCCGACCGCGTTACCCCTATTTCACTGAGCAGCAGGGGAACACTGAATTGCTGACCGGGCCAGTTCAGGCTGTTGGTCGTCGCGTTGCTGGCCCAGCTGTCGTATTGCCCCAACGTCGTGGTCAAGCCCTCTCCGACTTGATAGATATTGACGCTGTTGAAGTACCAGAGGTTGTTATAACCGATGATATCGCCGATGCCGGCCCAAGTGGCTGAGAAAGTCGCGCCATCGCCGCCCGTGGTGCCCTCCGGCAGATTAGTGTTGGTCGTCACTCCATTGAGGAAAGCCTGAAACCAGTAGCTCAACGGCGGATTACCCGACGATGGATTGCCCTGGTCTGCGTTCGAGATGGGGCTGGTCAGTAACACGTAGCGATATTTCGCGGTACTGATCTGCAGTTGCAGGTTAACGATCCACCAAATCACCCTGGCCAGGCGTGATCCCGGAGCAACCGCCCCACTGCTTCCCTGACCGACAAACGTATTGATATCGATCTCGTTGCCAACGGAGAAACTATGGACGGCCGGATGGATATTGCCGCTGACCACCACGCTACTGACAAATTGCTTCAGTGCGCTCTGTATGTCGGACGGCGCGCTGTCGAAGCTGTACGAGGCGTCAGGGTCGTTACCGTTCCACGCATAAGTGTCGTCAGACAGGAAATAATTGGATATGGGCACCACAACCTTGACGCCATTTTGATGCGCATAGTCCAGAAAGTTGATATGCGCGGTGCCATACGTTCCGTTCCAACCGCGTGTTGCGCCCCAATCATAGAGGCGAACCAGGTTAAAGCCGAAGCTGCCGATCACTCCAATATCGTTTCGGTAGGCGTTGCCGCTTGTGTCCTGCCCGGTATTCCATAGCGCCTGGAAGCTGTCGTTAAAGAAGTCAGAATCAGAGAACTGCGCTTGTGCCCCAGAGTTGGAATAGGGTGGAGACCAGGTCGTCCACGTCGGGCTGTATACCACTCCAAATACGGTGTCCGAAGTTGCCATTTTCGATCCTTCCTTTCATGGGTGATCCGCATGTTGCGTCATCTGATCATCAAGCAGTCGAGGGCCCTGAAAGGCCCTTCATTTACTGCCTGACGGCTCACCAGCAAGTGAAACAAAGCTGCTGCACCTGAACCGCGCGCTAACTCAGGCAGGGTAGATCTGATTTTGAATATCCAGAATCCCGGTGAGTTTATCGGCACCCTCAACATAGCTGTAGACCAGTACATCGAGTACCCACTGCCCTGGCGCTGCGGCCGTAATGCCCATTTGCTCCGCGCTGTTTGTCATGGCTGAAGCCAGTGTTCCCACAAGACCCGAGGCTTTCCAGTCAGTGTCGACGTTGAACTGGACGGTCGGTGCCAATACCAAGGGATTACGGATAGAAAGACTGCCCGGCGTTGTCGGATCGGTCTTGCCATCCACCGACTGCCAATAGGCGGCGCCGATGCGCATCTGGCGTATCGTTCCCGGCAAGGCCTGGGTTTGCGAAGCGACGAGCGTCTCGAAAAAGTTGCTGAGTGCCGAGGTCAAGTCTGGCCCCGTCATAGACACCGTTTCGACATGACTGAGCAGCGGCGTGATCCGTGTCGGAAATTTCACCACTGGTGTCTTGTAGATGAACAGCGGATTTATCTGGGCACCGGCAATCAAGTTGGCGTTGCGCGAAATCGACGTTCCGCCGCTGGCGTTCTGCAGCAACAGCAGATTGAGCCGGTAGAAGTCGTAATCGAGTTCCAACTGGTCTGAGATCAGCGCTTGCTGTTCCTCCAGCGCAAAGGCCAAACGGGTCCCTGCCTGAGAGCCATTCAGCCAAGTCCCCTCTCTATCAACCCCATTGCCGGGAGGTACGTACTTCAGGCCCGGCCACAGTATCTGGCGGTATACCTGGATCACCGCTGATGTCCCCGTCCCCGACAACGTCAACCTGTAGGTCTGTGGTGCAGTAAAGACCTGGGAATTGTGTTGCCCGTCGACCACTGTTTGCGTGCCCGCCGGATCGACGACCAGCCAGTCTGTATTACCGCCCCCGGCAACCGCAGGCTTGATCGTCTGCTGGCCGCTCAGCTTGAAGCCATATCCATCGAACTCGACCGCTAACGCAGCCGGAACGACCCCGTTGTTTAGATCGGCCTGATAGCCTGCATTGGTCGCAAACAGGAAATCGTCAGGGTCTACCGAAAAATCCGTCATCTGACCGATGCGATCCAGAGTGACGCCGCTGATCTGGGCGGGTATCCCGCGGATCAACGTCGACATCAAGTAATTGAACGTCTTTTCAGGCAGGCCTGCGAACAGCCTCATGGCCTGCACGCCGCTCCACGCATTCTGGAGCCTGGCCGCCAAGTCGGCGAGCGCCGCTACCGCGTTGGCTGCGGCCGGGCTGACGGTATCTGCCTCCGTATCCGGCAGTTGCGCAAGGTCAGCCGATATAGCGGGCCAGACCGCCGAGAAAGCCGCCAACACCTCAATGACACTCTCGTATTTTGGCGCACTCGCGTAGCTCAGGGCGTCCGCACTGTCGTCACTGGTCTGATTGAAACGAACTTCCAGCGTCATTTGGTCTTGAGCCGCATACTGCCGCTTCGTCGTGAAGCCGTAGTCCCACTGGGCCAGCACTTTGGCCGGTTCCGGGGTCAGCGTCGCGTTGCTCGCAGACTGATCCGAGATGATCGCCGGCCCCGGGTAACCCCGTAGCGGTACCGGTACCTGGATCTGGCCGACATGCCCATCAGTGTTCGCACCGTTGACGATGGGAATGATGAAGTTGAGCCAGGACGAACTCTTGTATCCCTGGATACCGTCCACCGAATGAAGATCGAACTCCATCTGGCTGACCTGATAGTCGAGATTGAGTACGACCGACTTCTGAATGGCCGGGTCCTTGACCCCGAACAGCGTGGTAATTCGCGATCCGCTGGTGGCAAGCGCACCCTTTGCCGTGGCGATGCTCATTTGCGGTACGTTCTGAATGCCACGCGCAGGTGCCAGGCTGTTCAACGTGTAGCTGCCAGGCAATGTCCCGGCATCAATATCGGCCAGGCTATCCGAGAACTGATCTTGACCACCGAAATGGACGGCGATCATTTCCAGCGTATCTGTCGTGCTCGGCGTGTACGCGGTGCCGTCGATGGTCACAGTACTGCCCACGGCGAAGAACCTCGTGCGCTCGGAGTTGGCGTTGACCACATCCGAAATCTCGACGCTCATCCATGCGGCCACGTCCGTGATCGTGGCAAGCGAGGCAGGCACCACATAGGACGTCACGTTGATCGCCGTGGAGCCCAGGAACAGCGGTTCATCGGTGGCGGCCAGCGTCATCCCGGAAGGTAGATTCCCGGGCAGTTCGACGTTGAAGAACGCGGCAATCGTACTGAGCGAATCGGAGCCCGTGGTCGTGTAGGTATCAGGGACGCCGGCATAGCTCACCGTCAACCCCGGACGAATAATGTTCGGGACATAAAAAATGGTCTCCGCGAGGAAACTCTGGGAAACCTGTGTCTGGGCGGCCAGAGGTGCGAACGGTTGGTTCGGATCGGTGACCGCGACCGCGTCATCCGGCGTCCGGATGACCCCGGCCACCAGATTGCCGGAGAGCTGTGGCGCCGTGGTTGGATCATTGCCCGCCCCTACGCCTTGGACATCGAGATCGATCTGGACCAGCGTCTGTACCGAGTACGCAGAGCTCAAGGTTGTCAGCAACTGTTGCTTCAGCGTGGTCTGCGCTTCATCGAGCCCAGTGCTGTCAGTCCCGATAATGGGCGCGACGATCCTGGACATACCGCTGGCGATACCACCTTTAGCGGCAATCACGCTGGCAATGTCGGCGGCAACCTTACTGTCCGAGGATCCCGGTACGGCATATGACGGCGATAGAAGCAGATCGATGGCGGCCAGGAACTGCTGGTTCCATTGATCCGGATCCGCCGCACGGAAAGCCTGCTGCTTACCGGTCCAGAGCAACCCCTTATCGGCGGAATAGGTCGGCACCTCGACGGTGTTGTTCCAGGCGACGGTCGAGAGCGGCGTCACGCCAAAATAGCGAACCCCGGATGGGTTGACCTCGTAGGTGATGCCTACGCCGGAGTCCGAGAAGTTGACCACCCACAGCGTCTTTCCACCTGTCGATGACGCGGGGTTTGCACTGGCTGCCAGCTTCAACGAAGGTTTCTTGATCTGTGTGATGCCCTGGGTCTGGGTCGATGCAGGGCCGGTTGCAATCTTCAGCCCTGGGAACGCGGTCTCGAAATCAATCGCGAACTGCTGGAGCGAGCCCTGGTCTGCCGCCGTCAAGCCGGCAAACGGCTGGGCCGGTATATCGGTCCGGGCTGAAACGACATGGGGCGCCCCGGCGAAGGCCGGCGCCAGCAGGGCCGGATCGCGGCTCATCGTCAGGGACACGCCGAGACTAAGGATCGCCTTGGTTTTGGCCGGGGTAACCGCCGCCAATACCGAACCGGTCAGCGGTGGCGCCAACAGTGTACGGGCACTGACCGAAACACCGGAAGCCGCAGCGGCGACATCGGCCACACTGAGCTGTGTCAAGTTCAGGGCCACTCGGTCGGCGTTGACACGCGCCGTCAGCAGGCCAAAGGTGTCGTTGGCATACGTCTGGTAGCGAGTGCCTTCAATGACAATCGTCTGGTTGGCGGGCAGCAAACCTGGCAACGAAGCACACGCTGAAGCAAGGCTGCCTTCATCGAGGTTGTAGCGCGACGCCACGTCATGGAGGGTGTCGCCGCTGAGCGAAGTCATGGCCGGAGCGACAATGGCGGCCCCGGCCGCGATGATACCGGCGAGCGCGCTGACTTGGGCCATGAAGTCGTTGACGCTGAGACCGAATGCCAGCGCCAGCTCGTTGATCGTCGATGTCACGGTCGGCGTGATCGTCCGACCATTGAGGTTAATCGCCACCGCGGCGAACAGACCGGGCACGTCACCGTTGTATTGAGCGACCCCGTTCAGGCTCCAGCCCGAGTACTTGGAGACAATCCCGGAAAACGTCTCGGCGCCCGTTGCGCCGTAGACGCTGGCGCGGATGCCGGTATTGTTCGCCAGGTATGGGATGGCAAGCAGGGCCGAGTCCAGGAATGGCACCGTGCGGTTCTGATCAAGTATGGAACCCACATCGCTGGCGTACATGCCGGCGATATCCGCCAGCGTCTCGCCCTCGGCAATGGAGACCGGCACCGTCTTGATGAACAGCGCGGTGTTAACCGCCCAAATGCCGGGTACCTCAGCGTTGCCCGCAAGAAACTGGGCTTCAGGTGTGCCCGTTGCGCCGCTTGGCGCGCCGAAGTCGGTGACCAACGAGGTCAAGGTATCGTTTGAGTTGGCAAGCACACTAGAGATCGTGAGCACCGTGCCGATCGGCCAGATGTCATCCAGAAACTCATTGGCCCCGGCGACTTCAAGCACGGTGACGACGGCCTCCTGATCACCGCTGTTCTCGCGGACCTGCTTGGTGAAACTGGCCGCGGCGTCCTCCAGCGTCACGCTGGCCGTTGTCTGGTAGCTGTACTGACCCGTTGTGTCGGAATAGGTCAGCGTAAGGTTTGCGTTAAGTGGTACCGCCGCGTTTGGCGTCACCAACCCCGGGACGTTACCCGGGCCATCGACCACCAGCGTTCCGACCTGAAGCCCGATCGCACTGAGAGACAACCCGGCCGAACCGACCGTGGCAGACCGTACGGCCGTGTGAACCATTGCATCCTGGGCCACTTTTACTGCGGCGTTGTTGTTCGCCAGCGTAGCCAGGTCGATGGCGCCGTCCAGGCGGGTGACGATGGCTTGAGGCGTATCACCGGACAGCACCAGATAATTGTCCGGAACCGCGAGTTGGGTCCCCTGCCCCCACAGCAGATCGGCCCGGGCAACCGCGTTGTATTGTCCCAGGTTGGAGACTGACACCGCGTAGCCGGTGGAGCTCTGCGACAGTGCGAGGTTCAACAACGCGCCAATGTCCTTGTAGCCATTGGGTCCCAGCGTAACCGGATCGACGACCAGGTCCTGTGCACCGGTCAAGAAGACATAGGCGGAGTTCGCCAGGCCGAGGAGACGAATGCGCGCCGTTTCGCCAACGTTTTGCGCATCATCGAGCGTGCCAAGTGTCGTGCTCAGCCAACCGGTCACATCGGGCTGCTGCAATTGGTACGAAACGGTTTGATAGGTGGCCAAGGCACCGCTGGCGCGAACAGCCGGTGCTGTTGACAGCGCGGCACTTGGCGCGCCCCCCACCATCTGCAGCGGAGCGTTGTCCGGCAGGAACTGCGTTGGCGAAATCGAAACGGTGACCGCCAGATTGTTGTCCCCCGACGCTGGGGAAGAAAAGCGATAAGCCGCCGTCGCCGAGGGCCATGCCCCGACCGGAATCATCTGGTCGGTGTAGCCCAGCGGCTGATCGATGGGGCTCATCACCGAGCCGTTGGTGCGGTTGCCGAGTACGTCCTGGAACGCAAGAGCGACCTCGGACATCGCATTAGCGCTGATACCGGCATAGGGGTTCAACGCCGGTGGCGGCAATGGAGCGCTATCGATAGCATGGTTGACCTTCGCAAAAGCAAGCACCGACATGACCTGCTGGTAGTCCCACGGATCATCATCATTTTGCGTCGTGGGACCGGCCGGCAGCCCCTCGTTGCTGGCTTTGAGGGCCGCCGTTTCCGTGATCTGGAAACCGAGCAGGTTGAAGAGCGTGTTCAGCGCCTGTTGATCGGTTTCATCCGCAGGATCGACGGGCTGTGGGTTCGCCCGGGTAACGTCGAAACCGATATGCCCTTGCGGCAAGGTGGCGGTGAGGTTAAGCGTACCGCCCCCGACAATGATGGGTTGGCCGGCCGTCAGGATCTGCCCATCTTGGTTCGCATCGGCAATCAGGGACAGATCGGTGGCCTGGGCAGACGCGATGCTGCCAAACGTGTCACCGGCCTGAATGACGTAGTCCGCCTTCGCCGGGATCGTGAGTGTCGCCCCGACCAAGAGCAGGTCAACCGTGTTGAGATTGAGCGCGGCCAGCGCCTCCGGATCAAGGAAGTCATATTCCTGCGAGATGGATGCCAGGGTCTCGCCGGGTGCGACGAGCTGGACCGGGTTACCGGAGAACTGAAGCTCACTGCCGGGCTGAAGCCAGCCAGTCACCTGGGCTTTCTGCGTGGCAATCGCGGCAACCGTCACGCCAGCACGCTGCGCCAGACTGAGGAAACTATCAGTCGCCAGCACTGTGACTTGTCCCAACGCCCCCGTAACGGTGGTACCCGGCACCATGGTTCCGACAACGGTCTGGTTAAGTTCAGCCAACGAGACGGCATCGAGGCTGACATAAGAGGCATAGAGTTGCGCCACACTGGCAAGGGTGTCTAAGCTCGTGACCTCATGGGTCAGCGCCTCGAAGAAGATGTTATGCGTGCCGGTATCGACGTTGTCACCGATCAGCGCCACGTTGTTGAAGGAGTACGCCACCGGGCTACCCGCTGCTTGATTGTCGGCGACCACAATGATCTGAATGGTCGCCTGGGTTCCGCCGGTAAAGAGGGTTTGAGGCAGCCCCACCGTTCCATCCGTCGTAACATAGCGCAAATAGTAGCCACCGGATTTGACCACACTGCATTCCCACAGCAGCTGCAGGAAATTGAGCGAATTATCGGGTTCGAGATCGGCCAGCGGCGTTTCCAGCAGACCGGTATTGAGCATGCGGATCGGCGTTTTGCGCAGCGTGAGTTGCGGTGCGCCATGGCTTTCGGTACTGAGGTTCGTTTTCAGCATAAAGCTGTCGGTCCGGCTCAGCGCGTCAGAGACCAGAACACCGCTCGTGCTGGACGAGCTCTGATCCGGATAGGCGATATAGAGGGTTGCGGTCTCGCCGTTGCTGGTCAGGAATTCCCACAGCGCCAACAGCCGTTGCATCCCCGCCTGATCGGCGCCGGCGACCATATAGATGCCGTCGGGCGCGTTGGGGATCGTCTGGATATCGATGCTGATCGAGGTCGCGTAGCAGGTGTTTTCGAGGACAACGCTCTGGATGCTGCCATCGGACGTCGTGGTGCCGGATTTTGGCTGGTACAGCAGCGTACCCGAGGGGCTGGCGGCAAGTGCCGATATCATTGCATCGGGCAGCGTCCACATCGACGGCTGCACCACTTTCTGACCACTAGGGATGATCTGCGCCGGCACTTGCGGGGTCACCCAGAGGTTGATCGTCCCCACGGACTGGCAATCGGCCACGTAGGTAAACTGCGGCAACGCAATGGTCTGGGAGACGCTGGGTTGGAACGTAAGCGTCCTGAAGCTGTTGATCTGATCGATTTCTGGCTGGACCAGCGGCATGACCGCAGCGCTGGCGTCGACGGACACCCACGACGCACCTGAGCTGCCAATGTCGATGTCGTAGCCAGTGGCAACCGCGCCCAGCGGGTATTCCTGACCAACCAGGGCATAGAGCGGATACGCCAATGTTGCCGAGGGGGCTGGCTGCCCAGGGAACTTCGGCGCCGGGGCTCTCAGGCCGCTCATCATGAAACGGCTGGTCATGTTCAGCGCATCGGTGAACATCCCCATGGACGCCAGGTTATCGGTAAGTACCGACAGGCGCATGCCGGGGATCGCAACGACAGACAAGGTCAAGATCTTCGACGTGGCATCGACCTGAAAGAGGCCGGAGACCAAGGCAATGCAATCTGTCAGTTGTTCGAGGGACAGATCATAGGCTGCAGAGATGCTACTCAGCGTGTCAGTGGCCGCTATCGAATGGCTCACATTTGGCGCTGTCAGCGATGCCCGGGCTGCCAGGAGCGATGCCATTCCTGAGGCCGTGCTATCGGCGATCCGCTTCGCGGAGACTTTATACTGGCGCTGGATGTTCCCGAAGCTGCTGGCATACGGGATGTTGATGATCTGACCGACAGCCAACGGGGCCGTTGCGACCTGGGTACCATTCCACTGCTGCAGGCTCTGGATCGCCGCCGCCTGGGTTCGCTCATCGGCCGCAAAGAACGCTCCGGCAATAGAGGCCAGTGTATCGCCCGTCGTGGCCGCATAGGGCAGGATGAAACTGCTGCTGGTCGGGACAGCGACGGCCGGCAGACTAACGGTTTGGCCGATATCAAGGCCGATTGCGGCGTTGTTGCCAAGCAGTTGGGAGAGCGTGAGGCCTGGGTAGGCCGCCGCCACTTTGGCAAAGGTGTCTCCACTCTGGACCGTGTAGATCGTGTCGTGGGTGGTGGTCTGTGGGATCGAGAGCTTCTGACCGGCTGTTAAAGTCAGGGCCGGGTTGGCCGTGGTCAGCGTCGTTGGATCGAAATCAACGATACGGTCGTACCAGTAGCCAATGATTGAGTTGTAGCTCTCCCCTGCTCGGGTAACTGTGGTCAGATCGCCGAGCGAAATTGACTGGCCCGGGTTTATCACGGTCAGGCTCTCGGCGTTTGTTGTCACCAATTGCTCGGCGGTGACGCCGAATTGCGCCGCCAGCGAGGTGATGCTGTCCGTGGATTTGGCCGTGAAGGTGATGTCGCCGAGGGCCAGCGTCACCGCGGTGTTGAGGACGTTCTGTGCGGACTGATTACTGGTCGCGACCATGTAAGGAGTCACCTGAAGGGGTATCAACAACTCTGTCCCGGCGGCCAGTGGATTGAAATTGACGCCTGGGTTGGCAGCTTTCAGCGTGCCGAGGTCGATGCCGAAATCCGCGGCGACCGATGCCCCGCCTTCGTCGGCAATGACCGTGTGCAGGATGCGCATCGCCGGAATCGTGAGTGCGGTTCCGACCTGTAGATTATTGAAATCCACACCAGGATTGGCGGCCTGAAGATCGGCCTCGGAGACGCCAAAGCATGCCGCGAGCCCAGCCAGCGTATCGCGGGTCTGACTGGTGTACGTGACCGTAGTCGTCGGGATGAACACAGTCTGGCCGACAGTCGGTTCAGCGTTCTGGTAGTCCGGGTTGGCTGCCCTGAGATCCGCTCCGCTCACGCCAAACAGGTTGCCTATCGAGGCCAGCGTATCGCCGGGACGTACCGTGTAGTTGTTGGTAAAGCGGTTGGCGATCGATGTCAGCAAGGCGGTTGCGGTCTGGGACTCGTCGAGTTTCAGGTCAAAATCGGCCAGCAGACTCTTGGCCTGCTGCATCAGGCCCTTGGTCAGCATCTGGAAGTAGTAGCGGAATATGATGGTCGCCATGGAGTCCGGCGTTTCCATCAACTCCGCGGCTCGCAGGGTTGAGCCTGTATCACGGGCCGCGAACTGAGCGGCCAGGTCGGCAAAATACTGTTGGATCGTCTGTTCGTAGTCGCCTTCCGGCACTCGGTCAGACAAGAAGTTGATGGAGAAATCAGGGGTCGACATCGTCAGTTCGGGAATCATGGCCATCAAGGCCATGGGGATCTCTGTGCCGGGATCCGTGGTCGGCCGGGCCGCGATCGAAAACTGGATGTTGTTGCTGGTGAACAACGTCTCCAATGCGCTGTAGGTAAAGATCGTGGACGCCACATCGTTCAGGGAGAGAGCGTCCAGAATTTCATCGATCAGCGCAGCCGAAAGGGTCTCGTGAGTGTGACCGATAGAATCAGTGATCCATTCGGTGACGAATGTCAGGAACTGGTTGGTACCCGAACGGGGATCCGTCGACGTCTCCATGCCCAGCAACAGGGCTAGGACCGGGTTCATGCTGGTGCCAGGAAAAGTCGGTGCACCCGGGAAACTGAAGTCGCTGGGCAATGCCTGGGAAATCAACGGGATCGCCGTCAGGTTGACCGTCGTTGTCGCCATCAGGTTGAGTGCGGAGCGGCGCAGCAGCATCCCGCGCTTTTGGAGGCTGCGTGCGGGTCGGCTGCGAAGCTTCGCGTAGGGCCGCTGGCGCGGCACAAGCGCCTGGGGCCGGTAGGAACCACGCAGGACGTTCTGAGGATTTGAGCTCGAGGCGATAAGCCAGGGAGTGCTGGAGTCTGAGCCTAGGGTGAAGCTCTCGGTGATTGTCGCCGAGAAGGAAAAACGAATGCGGATAAAGACGATCTTGATCGAGACACTGACGCGTACACCCGCACTGATCTCAAGCAGGATGGCCTTGTAGCTTTCCATGTTCAGAGAAACAGAGGCATAGACGGTCAGGTTGACACTGGCCTGGATGATTCCGAAGTCGACGGTCGCATAGACAATACCGACCACCGCCACTGTTCCGCGCAGATGGAGGTAACGCTCCGGCGACAGACTGGGCGAGGTCGGATTGAACCAGGCAAGTACCCCCTGAAGCTGACCACCGACGGTAATACTGATGCCACCGGACAGAATGCCCAGTGAGATGGTTTTTCCGACACCGATCTGGAGTGCCAGGCCGAATTCGAGCACCGGCGAGAAATTGCCGTTCGAGATAACCGGCA
This sequence comes from Pseudomonas sp. CDFA 610, assembly GCF_021147865.1. NCBI lineage: Bacteria > Pseudomonadati > Pseudomonadota > Gammaproteobacteria > Pseudomonadales > Pseudomonadaceae > Pseudomonas > Pseudomonas sp. CDFA 610. Next base: position 10,351 of record NZ_JAGTPM010000015.1, on the reverse strand, counting down.
CATTGGTCGAGGTCGTCCCGTTGAGCACGGCAAAGTAAAAGCCACCGTAGCCGATGAACGGGAAAACCTGGACCGAGCCGGATCTGGAAAAATCAGTGAGGCTTGGCGGAAAACCAACGTCTACACGGAAGTTTCCGTTGGTATAGATATCCAGGGTGACGATGGGCAATGTAATCGAGACTTCGCCCATTTCGATGTGTCGCATGGCATCGGGCAGCGTCAGTTCGATGTGGTAGACGCCGATGGTGTCGCTGATCTTGCGGTACAGGATTTCGAAGCGAAGGCCGGCCAATGAACCCGCCCGGGTGCCGGAAAGCTGGATCAGCAGACCATAGAGATTGGGGTCGTTGAAGACGACGCTGAGTTGTACCGTCGACATCGCGGTAAAACGGGTTCCGATCAGCCAGTTGGAGCCCGCGTCATACGACAGCCCCGGTAATTGTGTGGCCGGATTTTGCTGTGGGTTGCCCGTGGGAACCAACGCTTTCTCAAGGGCCTTGATGACGCCATCCATGGTTGCCGGTGGTGTCCCGCGCAGCGCCATGCGCTGACCAAGGCCAAGGTATTCCAGATCGAAGCTTTGGGTGCCGGCGCCGGGCACAACCGGCGGTGCCTGGTTCAGGGGGTCCCAACTGAGTGGTGCGGCACCGTTCTGGCCGTAATCCTGCCCCAGGAAGTTTCCACTGAGCTGAAGGTCGAACTTCGACTTGCCATACTGCTTGGTGTACTTCAGGACAAATTTAGTGAGTTTCATGAAGCCCAGATCAACGCTGAGATCCATATCGACTTCAATGTTTTTGGTCTGGAGATAGACCTTGACCGTCAGGTTCGGCAAGCCGATCTTTTCCAGCACGTCCCAAGGCGAAGAGAGCGAGATGTTCCGACCGGGATCGGCGAACTCCAGCAGGAAGCTGAACAGGTCGCCGACAGTGCTGTTATTCAAACTGACTGCAACGTAGGTGTTGGCGGCGACGTTGTTGTCTTTGTGATAAGTGACCGACAGACTCTTGTAGCTGAAGATGATGTCAGTGGTGGTGGGATCGAAGACGTATGCCACACCCAGGAGCATGCCATTGATATCGACGATGCCCCGCACATAACCGGAATACTGTGCCGGATCAGTGGAGGTCACGCGGCTGGATCGCAGCATGAATTCGGCCGTGATGGACACTGGCAAAATATCCAGTTTCCACATCACCTGAACGTTGACCATGTAGGTGTTGTTGCTGGTGTCGAACTGGCATTGCAGGTAGTTGATGGCGATGTCCGGTACGGCGTCGGCGATCCAGGGCAGGAGCTGACGAGCGACATCGGCGATCTTCATCGGTGTGTCTGGCGACATCGTACCGGTTAGCACCCACCCTGCCGAACCGGAGCTGTTATAGGCCGTTGCGTAAAACTCAGAGCCCAGGAACACAAATGAAGTCGAGAGTTGAGCGGTTGTTTTCGCCGCCGACTTGTCGATCGCCAGGCCAAGACTGTCAATCTCGATCAGTGTCAGCCCGCTACCCAGATTGATTGACCAATCAGCCCCGGTAAAGAGCGCTTGACCATTGAACGCGTAGTAGCCGTTGTTGACATCCACCGTAGCGCTGAGCGTCTCGAACACACAGCCGCTTTGCGGGATGCCCGTTATACCGACAACCGAAAGCAGGTCGGAAACATCGATAACGTTGTTGTTGTAGAACCGGCCGATCAATGAGGGGACGGATACACCTGCGTAGAAGCTAAGGGCCACGTTACCGAAGAAATGGAAATTGCCTCCGACGCCAATGCTCAAGCTCAATACATTGGAGAGCACCATGGAGAACGAGAACTCGATGCTATCGAGGTTCGCCGCATTGAGGGGCAATAGCGAGACAGACGTGTCCTCGACCACTTTCGTCGTCATGACCGACGATGTGGCTCCGCCATAGGTCAGCGACAACGAAATGCGGGTAACGTTGAGTGCGCTTCCGAGGGGAAAACGTGGCGGGACATAAGCGGCGAGCTGTGTACCGACGAACAGCGCCGCAAGGCTCGAAAGATCCGGAATACCGAGCTTCCAGCCATCCGAGGTGCCGAAAACCGGACCGGTCCCATCGTTGACAGGCAAGACGCTCGACATCGGTACGGCACTCACTGCCAATTGCCCGGCAGGGATCTCACCCACCAATTGGCCCGCGCCACCGGAAGACGAACTCGTCAGCGAAATTTGCGCCTTGAAAGTGAGCAGCCCGGCCTGCGCGGCGGTGGTGGCCAGCTTGTTTGAGAGCGAGAAAACGGGACATGCCGTGCTGGGGTCCGCCCAGCTTGTGATGGAGCCGGTCACCGGGGAAATGGCACCGCTCCAGAGTTTGGCATAGGTCTTTGGAGGAACCGGCACGCCTGAAAAAGTCAGCGTGCTGCCCGATGCGGCTGACGCCGCAGTCAGGCTGGCCCCTGTGAAATCATATTGGCCCGGAACATCATTGGCGATCTTGGGGAATGCGATACCCAGCACCTGCCCGTCACCCAACGTGACCGCGAGGGATAGCTGCGCCACGCCATTGCTGTCGACACTGAACACTGCGGTGGCGGCCGGCATCGCGAATCCCATGAAGGTTCCGGCCAGCGTGCCAGCCAGTGTGATGACCTCGCCCGGCGGCGTTGCACTTGAGAGCGCCATTTCGAGACTGGCGCCTGGAAACAGCGTGGTATCACTGAGCAGCGCTGTGACCGGTGCCGATCCCAGCTCATTGTTGGCCGGAAGCGCCAGTCTCGTATTTGAAGCGTTCAGGTAGTCATTGGTGTGGAGGCTGGTCCAAAGATCCTGGATGTTCATTGCTTGGCTCCCTGCCTTTTGATCTCGTGTTGCGGCGCGATCAGCACCGTATTTCCGTGCCTGGTGGCCTTGAGACGGCTGGCAGCATTGTTGCCTGTGCCAGCGTTACCACCCGCGCCGTTTTTCAGGTACGCGGCGTACCAGCCCAGGGCGCCGCTGGTCGGGGCGTCCGGATTGCCGAACATCAGCATGTTGATCTGCCCGTTCGGCGGGAAACTGAGACTCAAGAACTTCAACGCGATGTCTTTGAGCTGAAGAATGTAGGTCGGTGGCTGGACCAGGAACGAAACATCACCGAACGCCAACTTGAGCACACCTTGCAGCGAGATCGCCCGATCACCGCCGCTGACGCCAGGCATGCTGAGGCCTACATAGTTGCTAACGCCGTTCACATTGGGCGCCCATCCCAGCATCAGCGATGCGGTAAAACCCGCCTGCGCAGCGAGAGCGCCCAGAGAACCGAGATCGAGCTCGAACTCCAGGCCGAACCATGGGGCCGTGAGCACGCTGCCCTGAATCGGAGAATCAACAGGCATGAAGCCCATCGAGTCTGGCGTCGCCTGCCCTGTCCCCTGAACCAACCCCGTGAGTCTCATCGGAAAATGGGCGGCCAGACTGAGTACTCGAACTTCGCTGGCGCCCTGGTCGAGCAAGATTTTTGTCGCATCGAACACAAACGTTCGATAAGTGGGCGACGCTTGATCGAAGGTCATGTCTATCGACAACGCCGAATAGACCAGGCCGCCCCCTACTCCGCCGAGATCGATGACAGCCTGCTCTGGACCATAGGAGAAAAGATCGAATCCGGTCTGCGGCAGGAACGAAACCGACCCGCTTAGCTGGAAAAGAGAGTTGACCGTGGTGTCGCCTGGATCATCGTCATCACTGGTAACGGTGATGAAGGACGCGGTCTGAATGTTGACCATGTAGAGCGTGCTGCTCGACATGCTATAGGATGTGGAACCATTGCTGGTGAAGGAGTAGGTCCCTACCCCACCGCTCTTCTGGTAAGTACCGTACAAGACCAGATTGTTATCGGACGCGTTTTCCTGGGTCGATTGTTCGCCGAAGAGTTCATTGATCATCAGTTCGATCGAACTGGAAAACGAAATGATTTCTGAATTGGCGATCCCGACCTTCAGTGACAGCACCTTGTAGTCATAGGCCTGGGTGCTGGTCAAAGGCTCAAGCGAGTTATAGTCGATAAGGCCGAACGCTGAGCTCGCTGTCGTCACGTACTCCGCGGCACCGGTGACGACCGGAGTGACGGTGATGCCTAAATGGTGGGCCTGGAACTTTGACGCGTCGATGCCTGCGGCAAGACCTTCCAACTGCGGCGGCAGTCCGGAAAGGGGAACCTCTCCATTCAACACAAGTATGCCGTTCCAGTTGGCGCTCAGCATCACCGTATTGACGAAATAGCTGAGGTCGGTATCGCCTGCTTCCAGCCGGGTTATCGCCTCATCGAAAATGTCTGAGATGATCTTTTGGGTCGCCGCCGTCGACGTATTGAAGGCGTCGCCCTCAGTCCATTGGGCGGTATCTGCAACGATTTGTACCAACTGCTTATTGCAGAACTTAAAAATGACGATGGAGTTGTGATCCGCCCAGCGCCATGGGGACAAGTCAAACTCCCAATCCGCGACGAAGAGGCTTAAATCGCCGGTATAGGAACGGATTGTCTGGGCCCAGGTGTCGTACTGAGCGGCCGTCAGGACACCTTGCAGCGAAATGTTCAGCGCGGCTTCATCCGGCCACATGCCAGAACCGGGGCTGACGCCCACCACCAAAGGGGCGATCGCCGTCGTCACTGCCGAATCCGTGATGACATTTGTCAGGGTCAGATAGCGTTCCTGCGTCAGGACATAGGGGAAGCTGCCACAGGCCGCGAAGCGATCACCCGCGGACATGATGAGCGCCAACTGGTTTGTTTGCAGCGCGTCCTTCAATGGGCCATCGACGGAACTGAGCACGACGGTGTTACTGCGATACATCGGCACGACTGAAGGAGAGTTACCGAGCGTCAGGTGCGCCCAACCCAATTCGCTCCCGGCCTGGTTGAACTCGAGCAGCAGACCTTGGGGGGTCGTACCAAACGGCGGTGAGGGCAGCGTTGCCGTGGATGCGGTGAAGCCGCTCGTGCTGAGATTGATCATCTGCTGGATCAGCGCCTTGCGCTTGGGCGCCCAGGCTTGCATTTCGAACTGTGAGAGGTCTTCGGTGGTCAAGCCGACACCGACCGTCACACCGGCGTAAGGCAATAGCGGATAACTACCCTGCTCATCTTCAAGCGCGTTGGCGCGGAGCGCTGAAGGTGCAAGGGCCCCGAGTTCCACTGGCAGATAGTTCAAGAATGGAGAGGACGCGTCCCCCGGTCCATTGTGCAACACCGAGCTGTCGGGTTGCGCGAAGTAGGTCGAGCCATCGTCTACGGACAGGTAGGCCCATGAAGTCCGGCCTGCTCCAGTGAGTGGCCCAAAGACGCGCCTCGTGTCACTGGCTCCGGTGCCGGTGGCGGCTCTGAGCGTCGCTGCGAACGCCGGTTGATCCGGAACAAAATTCAGCGTCGCTGACGCGTTGACACCCAAGTACTCCACCGCCGATAAGCCACACATCAGTGTTGCGCTGAGATCGGGTGCGGAACCGGGCAGCGACGCCTTCCCGGTCGCAGACAGCGATACCGTGAAATCCCCGCTGGGCGTCATGGCGACAGTCTTGTTGCCTGCCAGAACGACAGGGTTGCCGCTGGCATCAACCGCAAGGAGGCGATCTGTGAATACCAACGAGGCATTGGCTGCGGGTGCAAGGTTGACCGTTTCGCCAACGGCTGTGCGGTAGGTTGAGGCCAGTGGCGACTGACTGGAGATAAACCCTGCGAAACTGCGCAGATGGTCGAGCGGTGCCAATGGGTCGAGCGTCATGTCCAGTGAGAGGCCAGAGGTGCCGAAAACCAGAAACCTGTGGCTCGCGCTTTGAGCGTAACCGCCGCCAACCGGCGCGGTATAGGAACGCAGACCGATATCCAACTGTTCGGCTGCGGCCTCTGTGACGGACACCGAGAACTGAAAGCAACCCGAGGTGGGACTTGGACCAAGCACATTGATAGCTCCGCCGCTCAGCCAGGGCAATTGATAAGGCTGGCGAGAGCCGAATGGCGTCACCGACCAGCTATTGCCGTTTCCGGAGATGGACAAGCTCAATCCATCTTCGGAAACGGCAAAAATGGAACCACTGTCGATATTGATGGATAAATTCGCCCCCTGAATCTGCGCCGACCGGATTACGACAGCCTGCGCGCTGGAGCGGGTCGCATAGACCACCATTCCACTTAGCCCGACCGCAGGATTTTCAATGTTTTGAAACCACGCGGCGAACGCGCCCGCTCTGGCGCTGTTGGCAAAATAGACTTGAGCGGCTGCAACAAAACTGTCTATTTGAGCCGGTACCAGTCCAGGGACAACGATGAACCAACCCCCTGAGGAGATGGCATCGGACAAGCTCAACGTTTGCGGCCCCGTCACACCCGCCGGCAGCAGGTACGCCATCCACACGCTATCACCTGGCGATAAGGTGTCTGGCACATATAAGCTGGTCTGCGACGGATATTGACAAAGGGCTGACATTTTCTTGCCTCGTAATAGGACTATTGCTGTGACTGGTCCCAACGGATAGAGCCGTCGCTTTGTATAATTCCAGTGCCATAAAACTCGTGATCTTTGTCATAAACCGTTACGGCCTGACCGCCGAAAACTTCTTGATAGCAATACACCGTGATGTCGCCGTCAGCATCTACCTGCATGGTAAATGGATCATCCGCGACAACGTCTGGCGCAAATTCGATAAAAGCGCCGCCCAAAGCGCTTCCGAGTTTTATATTGTAATACTCCCAGATACGACTCAGCGCATTGCCTACAGGCAGAGCAAGGGCGACCTTGCCAGACGCCCCCTGATAATAAGAAGCCGACTGATAAGTGGTTAAGAACGGGGTGTATGATGTTTTGATGGCATAAAGGTCATATTGCGGGGCGTCGAATTCAACGTACCAGTTCTTACTGCCGTCTGCGTATACATTGGTTACCGTCGCGTATTTGTCTGGTGTTGACGTGAACAACCTGTAAACTTCCACGATCGGCTGGTCCCCTCCTGTTGCCAAATCGTCGGAAGCTGCTCCAGTTGCGCCCTGAATACATTGTTCCGGAATAATGAAGTCTGTATCCGCGTACAGTCGAGGTGACAGAAATATGAAAGCAATGGTTAATAATGCAAGGCAGCGGTTCATTTGAATGTCACCCCCCAATATATCGCCATATGATCGGATACATTTTGCCGCCAACCGAGCCCGGACAGGCTATTGGTGGTGAGGTAGCAAGAGGGATCACCCGTCAGGGAGACGCCGGTGATTATGAGGTGATCATAAGGACTGGACGGAGCCCCCTTGGTGGTCAGGCTGGTCGGATCATTATCCGGGCAAGCCTGCGGAGCGGTGGTTGGATTCGCGACTGGGTCAACCCATTTAAAGCCTGTCTGATAGACGTTTTTCTTGCTGGTCACCGCGAGGTTCCAGTCGCCGCCGATGATCACTGGAAAGCCTTTGGGCGGAACCGTTATTGTTCCGTAGGTCGTCGTGGTGAGGCTCTTGAAAAACGCACCCGCTGCCGTGGCCTCGTCCTGACGTGGTTTCACCGTTTTACCGAAAACAGAATGGATATTGGCAAACCATGCATATTTATCTGCCTTACCCGTCACCTTTATTTTTGTGAGTATCGCGTAGGGAGGGCGACTGAACGAAGCGCTTGGCGCGTTGATATAGGCTACTACTGTTATTTTGCTGGATTTGTAAACATAGCAATAAGCCTCCTTATAAGAGCTGGCCCCCTTCATCCCAGAGCAATCTTGCTGAACTCCGGTACCCAGCCCAGTACAGGGTACGGACGTCTGCATTGTCTCCTGTAAAAACAATATATCCACTGTAGCCATTAGCACTTTTATTTGATCGCATTTGCTCTTTGTGGTTGCCGTCGCTCCCCATCCAAGATGCAGCGCATTCAAAGAGCCTACCGTCAGATCAGCTGCATGTGCGTTGGCGATCAGAAACAGCGCAACAACCCAGGCCGAGAGGGAAACGCTCAACTGCCGAAGCATAATTCCACCCCTTCAGGTGATATTTATAGAGTCGCCCTTGAGAAGTGGCGAGTCATACTGATCCCCGGCTTTGCCCAAATAGACCGGAGGCTGTGCCGAATTAGTCGGAAGAAAGATAAAGTTGGCTTGATAATACTTGGTGGTCGCCGCCGCGCTCGGCGCCCCGGTATTCTGCAGTCGCCGGTTCATTCCAAGATTCAAGTCGGAATTGATATTGTTGCTGCTCCGGTACTGGGCCGATGTCGGGTCTGCATATTCTGCAACCAGGTTTTTTATCGTGGTCCCCAATGGCACGGACATCGGATTGCCGTTCAGCAGCACGGTAATCTCGGGGACCAGCATCACTCTGCCGGTAAAACTGATGCTTACAATCGGGTTTCCGCTCGCTTGCCTGCCGCAGCCGGTCCCCCCCTTCATAATGTCGGTCGTGGCGGCTTCGAGATCGGCAAATGTGTCGGCTCCGATCAACCATGAACTGAGCTGCTGCTGCGAGCCGCTATTATCCAGTGAGGCCGAACCGGTGATTATCGTCGGGAGGATCACTCTCAGATGGCGGCGGGTATTGCCACCCAGGCACAGATCGAGCGGACCGGCCGCCAATATCGGGCAGGTCGCCGCTGGATTAGTCCCGTATCCCGGGGCGAAGGCGCCAGCAAACGCATCCAACGAGAGAGAAAGATCGGGTCTCTGGACCACACGAAGCCGGCTCATACCGGTGTTGGCGAAGGCGTTGAATCCATAGCCTGGTCCGCCAGGTGGATCGCAGTATTGATACCCTGCCCATTCAACTCGCAAGTTCATTCCTGGGGCGAGGTCGACAAGCTGATTGACCGGATCGAAACTGTAGAGGTATGGGAGCACCTCATCGATCCTTAGAGGCATGGACAATGCCACACGATTGAGTAGCGTCACAGCTGCGCCCGGCAGAAGTCCGCCACTTGCCGATGCAGCAGAAACTTCAAGCACTTCAACTTGCTGGCGAAACTGTTTGAAGGCCGCCAGCATCTGGGTTCTGGTGGCTGGATCCTGGCTATATACCGACGCAGCGGTCACGCTGACCAAGGCAAGAAACGTCGTACTCGAGTAACTCGATTGAACAAACGAGAGCGTGAACACCGAGTTCTGTGAACTGGTGATGCCCGGTGTTGCCGTCGTGGTGTTCTGTGCACACACCGAGATGACGTAGATTAATAGCGGCTTGGTATAATCCGGCGTTCCCACGGTTATAGGTGGAATCAGGAACGGCCCCTCGGTCCCAGTGGATGTAGTGGGGGGTAGTGCGTTCGAAAAACTGTAAGAGCTGGTAGCCATTCGCGTACCTTTCCCTGCTCAACTGCTGATATTAGTGACGAGGTATTGAGCGGTTGGGCTCAGTGTCCCGACATTGATGCTGCTACATTGCGCCGTGAGGGTATCGCTGGTGATCGATACGTTTACGGTCAAGGCAGCCCCCTGCTCTCGCTCCCAAGAAACAACCAGCGATCCACCATTGGCGGGCAAGAAGGAAATACTTCCACCCACGGAGGACAAGGCATTTACTGCCGCGTTGAAGTAAGTAAGCGCTCCTGCTGGCGCGAGAATCGTGCCCGGTAGAGGTATGCCATTCCCCTCCTGAGGAACCCAGCTTCCGTACGTCAGCATTCCAAAGGTCAGCGTTAAGGCGGTGTCACTTGAATTTTGTATCGCGACTTGAACGACATAAACGCCGTCCGCTTGCTCAATCGGCATGATCCTGATCCTCCCCACAGCGCAGAGAGGGCGACACTTCAGTGTCGGCCCTCTCCTCTTCAGAGACGATCAGAAATCGCCGCTCTTGACTGCTGCTACGATCCTGGCGCTCGTACTTGCATTGGAGATGATCACTTGAAGAGTGGGATTATTGGTCTGGGCGTTGATGATCTGATTACTGACAGCCAGATCAGTCGCCGTGTTGCTCACGCTACCGGAGACTGGGGAGCCCGACGGCCAGTTCCAGGTTGGAGTGATGGTGCCCCCAGCGGCTGGAGTCAGTAAGAGCTGGCCTCCGAGAGCCGTCAGGGTGTTGGGTACACCGTTAACGTAGGATTGCTGGGTAGTTGCTTCAATCACCGTGCCGGGAACCGGCGCCGACGCCCACTCTCCGCCAGTCAGGAGGCCGTAGTTGACGGTGATGTCAGCGCCGCTTGCATTGAAGATTTCGATGGTAAGGGAACGTACGAATGTGCTCATCCTTGGCCTTCCATTGGGTTGTTTAGTAGCAACATGCCATGTGCGAATTTCAGACTAGTAAACAGGGGTTTGTTCCGCAAGGTTGATCCGAAGAATTTTTAGGCTCTGTACGAAATCATCTGAAACTCATTTGAACCCAGCAAGCGTCGGGAGTCAGTAAAGTCCGCGTCCATCAACGGCAGGAGCCCACGATGGCCA